>NZ_NUCO01000015.1:0-190428 GCF_002555445.1 Bacillus sp. AFS017336 | reverse complement strand
ATTTATTATTATCAATCTTGCGACCATCAGAAAAAATGGCAAAATCAGTGATGCCTAAGTCTATACCAATAGATGATTCAGTTTTCTCTAGAGGTTGTACTTCTACTTCAGCAAGAATGGATACAAAGTATTTACCACTTGGGTTTCGTCTAACGGTAGCATTAAGAATCCGTCCATCCACTTCACGACTTTTGGCAAAGCGAACAAGATCAAGTTTGGGCAATTTTATCTTGTTACCCACAATGGCAATATTTTCATTTGTATGCTTGGTTGTATAGGATTGTACATTGTTCTTTTTGGACTTGAAACATGGAGCATGATTTTGCTTGTTGAAAAAACGACTAAACGCGTCAGCAAGATTTTTGAGAGAGGACTGCAAGGATATGCTGTCCACTTCTTTCAGCCAGACTAGTTCTTTTTTTAGTTGAGTCAGCTCGGCAGAACAAGTATTGTAAGTTAATCCTTGACCAGTTTCCTTGTATGCATCGTTCCATTTTTCTAAGAAACGGTTAAAAACAAATCGACAACAGCCAATAGTCTTCGCAATTAAAGTTTCTTGTTCCTTATTAGGATAGATCCGAAACTTATAGGCTTTGTTTATCATCATTGTTCTCACCTCGTTTTTTTCTTGTTATATTCTATATTTTACAAAATATTTAGGCTAAAGCCAACCGACACTCATCTTCCACCTACTCACTGGACTTTGTCCTTCACGTTCCTGGAGGAAGGAGTCTTCTGTCGGAAAAAGATAAATTATTGAGAAAGTCTAAAAGGTCATAATTCAATCCAATCCCACCATCCCATGTATTAAAGAATCTAGGGTTTGCTGAAGAGTTAACTTGTACATACTTATATCTTGAAATACCATACCGAATTATTTAGATATTAACTGAAATTTAGCCAAGGAAGAGAAAAGGAGAGTTGGGAATGTCTTATATCGTTGATTTTAAAAATGTGTCTACAGTCGGTTTAGAGTCTTCACCTGTTGCTGAAGCTCTTGCAGGTTTACGTGCAAATGAAGCACGCTACTTTATGAACAAATATAAACATGTATTTACAGTAGTACCAGCAAGCGAAAGTCAAGATGCTCTTGATTATGCAAATCGTATTTTGAAAGAAGAGCGAGATATTGAATTTGCAGCCAAACCATTAGAAACGTCGAGTTTTCAAGTAGAAAATATTAAATTTACTTACGTATTTTATGAAGATGGTCTTTCGATAAATGTTATGTATACGGTTGATGATCCTAAGAAGCGAGCAGTTGGCTTTAAGCTATCTGATGGTATGGAAGTACCATTGGAATTAGTAGAGAAATTTAAGTTCGCTAGACAGAAGTCTAAGCTAGCAGGAACTATTCGTGGCTCATATTTTGTTATTAAAGGCGAATATTAAACTAGCAAAAGAGTAGTCATTTTAACATTGAACCGACTTAGAAGATTTTAAATGAGGATGTCCTAAGAGTTAACTTTTATGGGCATCCTCATTTTACATTTATAGGCTAAATTAAAAAGAAGAGTAGTCGAACTATAAGTCGATGCAAATAAGATCGTGAAACTTGCTAATAAAAATCCGGAAACTGCAATTAAATGTCAAAGTGCAATTAAGAATGGAGAATCTGTAATTAAAATCAGCAAAACTGCAATTAAATTAGCTAATATCCTTTTTCAGATAAGATATTACCTATACCGGTTAGGGTATTCTTCCTGAAAATGATCAAAATTAATTGAACAAAAACCAAATTTACTCTATTTCTTGCTCGACCGACTAAAAAAAGTGAAGAATTAAACTAAATTTCCGAAAATGGGGATCACAAAATCAGCACTAATTGCAAAACACCACTAAAATACCCCTACTTTGCTCCAAGAAGGACTTAGCCCAAAATTTCTCTAATTAAAATAGGGGCCGCCTAGGTGTCAGTAATTGACATCTAGGCGGCCCCTTCTTCAAACTTTTTTATTTAAGCTAATACATTCATAACGTTTTTAACAGCTACAACTGAACGATCTAATGCTGTTTTTTCATCAGCAGTTAAATCTAATTCAATAATTTGTTCAATACCGTTACCGCCAATAATTGTAGGTACCCCTAAGTATATTCCGCTGTAACCGTATTCGCCTTCTAAGTACGCGATTGTAGGTAACACACGACGTTGATCTTTAAGAATAGCTTCAACCATTTCTACTAAAGAAGCTGCTGGTGCATAATACGCACTGCCGTTACCTAGTAGATTAACGATTTCTCCGCCACCCTTACGAGTACGCTCAACAATAGCATCTAAACGATCTTTTGGAATTAGTTTTTCTAATGGGATACCACCTGCATATGAATAACGCACTAATGGTACCATATCATCTCCGTGACCACCTAAAACAAATCCAGTTATATCTTTAACAGATAAGTTTAGTTCTTGAGCAACAAACGTTCTAAAACGAGCTGTATCAAGTACTCCAGATTGTCCGATGACACGGTGTTTTGGAAATCCTGCTTCTTTGTATACTGTATAAGTCATTGCATCAACCGGGTTTGTTAAAACTACGATTGTACAGTTAGGAGAGTATTTTACGATTTCACGAGTAACTGCTTTCATGATGTTTGAGTTAGTTGATACTAGATCATCACGACTCATACCCGGTTTACGGGCAATTCCTGCTGTGATGACTACTACATCTGAGTCAGCAGTGTCAGCATAATCACTAGTACCAATAATGTTCGCATCAAATCCTTGGACAGGACTTGCTTCAAGCATATCTAAGGCTTTACCTTTTGTAGGGTTCTCTAGTTGCGGAATATCAACTATAACAACATCCCCTAATTCCTTTTGTGCAAGCAAGAAAGCTGTTGTAGCACCAGTAAATCCAGCACCTACTACGGAAATTTTACGTCTACGAATTGACATACAAATACCTCCCTTTTGTTTACAAACACAATTTAATTATACAAGAACTGATTCCATATTAGAAATTAATTCGCTTGCAAATTCTGAACATTTCACTTCAGTAGCCCCATCCATTAGACGAGCAAAGTCATAAGTAACAACTTTTGAAGCAATTGTTTTTTCCATTGAAGTTAAAATCATAGAAGCTGCTTCATTCCAGCCCATATGCTCAAGCATTAATACTCCAGAAAGAACAACTGAAGATGGGTTAACTTTATCTAATCCAGCGTATTTAGGTGCTGTACCATGAGTAGCTTCAAAAATAGCATGTCCAGTTTCGTAGTTGATATTTGCTCCAGGAGCGATACCAATTCCACCAACTTGAGCAGCAAGTGCATCAGAAATATAGTCACCATTTAAGTTCATTGTAGCTACTACATCAAACTCACGTGGTCTAGTTAAGATTTGTTGTAAGAAGATATCAGCAATGCTGTCTTTTACTAAGATTTTGCCAGCTTTTTCAGCATCATCCATTGCTTTATCAGCAGCATCTTTACCGCTTGTTTCTACAATGCGATCGTATTCTGACCAAGTAAATACTTTATCACCGAACTCTTGTTCAGCAACTTCATATCCCCAGTTCTTAAATGCACCTTCAGTGAATTTCATGATGTTACCTTTATGAACTAAAGTTAATGATTTACGGTTTTCTTGGATTGCATAATTAATAGCAGCGCGCACAAGACGTTTTGTACCTTCTTCAGAAATTGGTTTAATACCGATACCAGATGTTTCTGGGAAGCGGATTTTATTAACACCCATTTCTTTTTGTAAGAATTCTAATACTTTTTGTACTGCTTCAGAACCTTTTTCATACTCGATACCAGCATAGATATCTTCAGTGTTTTCACGGAAGATTACCATATCTGTATCTTCTGGACGTTTAACTGGTGAAGGTACACCTTCAAAGTAACGTACTGGACGTAAGCATACGAATAGATCTAATTCTTGACGTAATGCTACGTTTAAAGAACGAATTCCGCCACCAACTGGTGTTGTTAAAGGTCCTTTGATTGCGATCATGTATTCTTCAATTACATTTAAAGTTTCTTGAGGTAACCACTCACCAGTTGCGTTGAATGCTTTTTCTCCAGCAAGAACTTCTTTCCATTCAATTTTACGAGTACCATTATATGCTTTTTCTACAGCTGCATCTAATACACGTGAAGATGCTGCCCAAATATCTGGACCTGTTCCGTCGCCTTCAATAAAAGGAATGATTGGATTGTTTGGCACGTTTAATTTGCCGTCTAATAAAGTAATTTTTTCAGCTTGCATTACATGCTCCCCCTTGTATAAATAATTAAATACATTTAAATACATGCTTTTGAGAGGAAGATGGCTCTTCCTCTCTTTACTATACCACTATTATTCGGATATTAAATACTATTTTAAGTATTCAATCTCTTACTTATGCACGCTCTTCAATTGGAATGTAAGAGTTTTTCTCTGGTCCTGTATAATCTGCGCGTGGACGAATAATACGATTATTTTCGTATTGCTCTAAAATGTGCGCAGTCCAACCAGACATACGGCTAATAGCAAAGATTGGTGTAAATAAATCATGTTCAATTCCTAAGCTGTGATATACAGATGCAGAGTAGAAATCAACATTTGGCGGAATATTTTTTTGAGTTGTAACAATCTCTTCAATTTTTTCAGACATTGTGTACCATTTTAATTCTCCAGTAATTGCACCTAATTGACGAGACATTTCTTTTAAATGTTTCGCACGTGGGTCCCCACCACGGTATACGCGATGTCCGAATCCCATAATTTTAGCTTTAGCATCCATCTTCTCTTGAATGAATGTTTCAACATTTTCAACCTCACCGATTTCAGCTAACATTTTCATAACGCTTTCATTTGCGCCACCATGTAACGGACCTTTTAAAGCACCGATCGCAGCTGTAATTCCTGAGTAAATATCAGATAATGTAGCTACGCAAACGCGTGCAGTAAAAGTTGAAGCATTTAATTCATGGTCAGCATGTAGTACTAAAGCCTTATTAATTGCTTCTTCTGCAATTGCATTCGGTTTATCACCTGTCAGCATGTATAAGAAGTTAGCTGAGAATGATAAATCTTTATTAGGAGCAACTGGCTCAAGCCCCTGACGAATTCGAGAAAACGCTGCCACAAAAGTTGAAATTTTAGCTTGAAGCTGGATTGCTTTTAAATAATTTGAATCAGAGTCCATTGCTTCCGCATTTTTATCATACATTGCAAGCATTGAAATAACTGTGCGAAGGACCGTCATAGGATGTACATCTTTTAAATTAGTTGATTTTAAGTAAGTAATAACTTCTTCTGGTAATTCAGCATTTTCTGCTAATTGTGAAGATAGTTCTTTAAGTTGATCCTTATTTGGTAATTTGCGTTGCCATAATAAATATACTACTTCTTCAAAACTCGCATATTCTGCTAATTCATCAATCCCAATACCTACATACGTTAATGTATCATCAATAATAGAACTTATAGAAGTCGTAGCTGCTACAACACCCTCTAAACCACTTTTAACTGTCATATTGCCCTCTCTCCTTTACGCAAAAATTTCCCCTAGTATTTATTAACATATATATACTGGTATAACTCTTTTATAATACCGAGTATACATAGAAAGGAACCCTACTATCATTTATTATAAACAATAATCTGACTTTTGTGAATGAAAACAATTTACTAAAATATAATTATTATGCAATTACTTAACTAATTCTACAATCCAAATGAATAGATATGCGATTCCAGCGCCTATTAACGGGCCTACCGCAACCCCTTTAAACACGGCTACAGACAACACAGTACCTAGCACTAGTGCAGCTGTTATTTGTGGACTAGTTGCTAGTAAATGAACTCCTCCTTTTGCAAGTAATGCGACAGCGATACCAGAAAGCAAGGCAATCCATGCAACAGGAGTTTTTAATGCTTCGATCAATTGTTTAAAACCGATTTCACCAGTTGCAATCGGCACTAAAACAGCAATCGTAATAATCGTTACTCCTAAATTAATACCTTTTGATTGCATATAAGGAAATACTCGTGCCCCTAAAGGAGTATATTTTAGTACTAACAATACTATAATTGAAATAATTAAAGAGTTATTTTTAGCAATCACACCAATTAATAATAAAACCAAAAGAAAAATTGTTGATTCACTCATTTGTTAGTATCCCCTTAATGAATATTTTATTAATAAATACTACCAAAATTTACTATTATAAAAAAATAATTCTTGATAAAATAAACTAGAGGACTATTTTACATTGGAAGGAGGTAAAAATTTGAGTAGAACTTTAGTTTTTCAAATCATTCGTTTTTTATTTGTGATCGCATGCATTATTTTAGGCCTTTACGTTGCTTTATTCATATCTAAACTTACATATCCTTTTATTATCGCAATCATCGTCGCATATATTTTAAATCCACTAGTTAATTTATTAAACGAAAAAGCACGTATTCCAAGAGGAATAGCTGCATTTTTATCAATTATTTTACTTTTAGCAGTAGTTGCAGGATTGTTTACACTATTAATTACTGAAATTATTTCAGGGTCAACGTATTTAATTCAAGTTGTTCCAGATAGCTTCGAACGATTAATATATTTTGCTGAAAATATTGTCTCAGATAAAGTTATTCCTTTATACGACTTAATTATGAGCAAATATAGCCAGCTCGGTGCTGGACAGCAACAGACAATTCGAACTAATATTCAATCGATTGGTGATTCTGCAATTAGCCTAGGGAAAGATGGATTAAATGGGATTATTTCCGGGATTAAATTAGTAATCGCACTACTCCCAAACACAGCTACAGTAATTTTCGTTTCTTTCTTAGCTACATTCTTTATTAGTAAAGATTGGTACAAAATTAAAAATTTATTCGCAAAATATACTCCAAATCGCATCCAACACTACAGCAAAACAATCTTTATTGACCTACGAAAAGCTTTGTTTGGTTTCATCAAAGCACATATCACTCTTATATCTATGACAACAGTGCTAGTCTTAATCGGTTTATTAATCCTTAGAATCCCTTTCGCAATCACTATAGCTATTTTAATTGGCTTCATTGACTTACTACCATACTTAGGAACAGGCTTAATTTTTGTACCATGGATTTTATATACTTTCCTTTCTAGCGACTATAAATTAACGATTGGTCTCGCAATTTTATATGGTGTTGTAATCGTTCAACGTCAACTTGCTGAGCCAAAAGTTCTATCTTCAAATATAGGCCTAGATCCACTTCCTACTTTAATCTCGTTATTCGTTGGTTTTAAATTTTTTGGTTTTCTAGGTTTAATTGCCGGACCTGTTACACTAGTAGTACTATCAACGTTATATCGTGCAAAAGTCTTCCATGAGCTTTGGAAATATGTAAAAGGTTCACATTTAAAAGAATAAACAAAATTCACTCTGAAATTTTTTGCAAAAAAAACCGAGAAAGCAATTTCTCGGTTTTTTAATTCATTTTGTATTTAATTAAAGTAACTATTTTTTTATAAATCCCGTCCAAACAACATTACCTTTAAACTTCTTCATTACAAAATAAAGAAGTCGTTGAACCAATATAATTCTAATTGGTTTAATTAACAATATTAATGCCAATAAATCCGTAATTGGTCCCGGAATGAAAAATAAGAGACCGATGAGAAAAAAGGATAATCCTTCTATCATGAGTAAATCTGGCATTTTGCCTGCCCGAAGCTGTTCCTCGGCTTGTTGTTTCACTGTAACCCAAACGCTTCGCATGATATAAATACCAATTAAAAATGTACCGATCAACCATAGGAATACTGTTAAGGAACCAATAAATCTCCCAAGTATTGTTAAAAAGAATAAATCTATAATTGGGATTAACAATAGCCATCCAACCAATTTCTTCATGATAGTTCACCTCTTACTAAGAATATAAATAAACCGTTTAACTAAATTATGTTAAAACTACACGCTTTTTTAAACAAAATCAAAAAATAAAGAGAAGGTAACTTCGTCCTTCTCTTTATTATATATTAAAATATGCTCTTATGTCCTGTACTAACAATTCCTCTTGAAGCATCTACTGTAACAGCTTGACCGTTTACTAAGATGTTTGTTGCATTATCAACACCAACAATTACTGGAATTCCTAAGCTTACACCAACTACTGCAGCATGACTAGTTAATCCGCCTTCTTCAGTAATGATCGCTGCCGCTCTTTCAATTGCTGGCATCATGTCTTTATCTGTGCTATTTGTTACAAGGATACTTCCTGGTGTAACTTTAGAAACAGCTTCTTCACCTGATTTTGCGATAACAACTTTTCCTGCAGCAGTTTTACGCCCAATTCCTTGACCTTGAGCAATTACAGCTCCCACTACATGAATTTTCATCATATTTGTCATTCCTGTTTCACCAACTGGTAATCCAGCAGTAATGATGACAGTGTCACCGTTTGAAACGAATTTAGCGTCTTGAGCTGCTTCCATTGCATGTTGTAACATTTCGTCAGTAGAATTTGCTCTTTCTCTATATTCAGTTTGAACACCCCAAACTAAAGTTAAGCGACGGCAAATACGAATATCAGAAGTAATTGCTAAGATTGGAGCCTTTGGACGATATTTCGAAATCATTTTCGCAGTATGTCCGCTCTCTGTTGGAGCAATAATTGCAGCAACTTTTAAGTTTAATGCCGTTGCAGCAACAGATTGGCCAATTGCATCTGTGATTGTTCCTTTATTTTCTCTTTGACGCTTTTTAAATAATTCTTCGTATTGCAAGCTTTTTTCAATTCGAAGTGCAATAGAGTTCATCATTGAAACTGACTCAACTGGGTACGTACCTGCAGCAGTTTCACCTGATAACATAATTGCATCAGTTCCATCAAGAATTGCATTCGCTACGTCACTTGCTTCCGCACGTGTAGGACGTGGATTACGTTGCATTGAATCTAACATTTGAGTAGCAGTAATAACTGGTTTGCCTAAATTATTACATTTTTTAATTAATAGCTTTTGAACGATCGGTACTTCTTCAGGTGGAATCTCTACGCCCATATCACCACGTGCAACCATTAAGCCATCAGATACATCAAGAATTTCATCGATATTATCAATACCTTCTTGGTTTTCAATTTTTGGGATAATTTGAATATAATCAGCGTTATGTTTTCCTAAAAGCTCACGAATTTCAAGTACATCAGAAGCTTTTCGTACAAATGATGCTGCAATAAAATCAACTTTTTGCTCAATACCGAATTCAATATCACTAATATCTTTTTCCGTAATACCTGGTAGGTTAACACGTACATTTGGTACGTTTACACCTTTTTTATTTTTTACTAAACCGCTATTTAAAATTTTTGTACGAATATCTTTTCCTTCAATACCGACTACTTCTAATCCTATTAAGCCATCATCGATTAAAATTCTTGATCCAATACGTACGTCGTCAATTAATCCTTCATAAGATACTGCAAACTTTTCTGCTGTACCTACTACTGGATCAGTCGTAATGATTACTTCATTTCCAGTTTTTAATTCAGCTTGGCCACCCTCAAAATCTAAAGTTCGAATTTCAGGACCTTTTGTATCTAAAAGAATCGCTACAGTTCTCCCAGTTTTCTCTGAAGCTTCGCGAATACTTGTAATTCTCGCTGCATGCTCTTCATGAGAACCATGTGAGAAATTTAAACGTGCTACGTTCATCCCGGCATTAATTAACTCTACTAACTTTTCTACCGATTCACTAGCAGGACCAATCGTACAAACTATTTTTGTTTTACGCATTTTTTTCCCTCCAAATTTATATAAAACTCTCAAAACTATTTTTATGAAATCGATTGCTCAATCAAATCTAATTAAATTAAATTGAAAGCTCTTGAGATAATTGATACATATCTTGATCAAGCTCATGCTTTTTAGATAATGCCTCAATAATATCATGATCAACTAACTTATTATTTTGGATACCGACACAACGTCCACCTTTGCCTTCCATAAGAAGTTCTACGGCTTTTGCTCCTAAACGACTTGCTAGAACTCGATCCGCAGCGCTTGGTGAACCACCACGTTGAACATGTCCTAAAACTGTTACACGCGTATCAAAGTTAGTTCGATCTTGTATTACTTTACCAATCTCAATTGCACTTCCAACGCCTTCTGCAACTACAATGATACTATGTTTTTTACCACGCTCACTACCGCGGTTTAATTTACTGATAATATCATCCATATCATAATCACATTCAGGTATTAAAATCGTTTCTGCTCCATCAGCTAAACCTGCCCATAAAGCAATATCCCCTGCATTTCGTCCCATTACTTCAATTACATATGTACGTTCATGTGATGTTGCTGTATCACGAATTTTATCAATCGCATCAATAACAGTATTTAAAGCTGTATCGAAACCAATTGTAAAATCAGTGCCTGGAATATCATTATCAATCGTACCTGGAACACCAACACAAGGATAACCATGTTCAGTCAGTTTTTTTGCACCTTGATATGAACCATCGCCACCAATAACAACTAAACCTTCAATTCCAAACTTTTTCAGCTGTTCGATTCCTTTCATTTGTCCCTCTACTGTTTTAAACTCTGGACAACGTGCACTTAGTAATTTAGTCCCTCCACGGTGAATAATATCACCTACAGAACCTAATTCAAGCTTTTCAATATTTCCATTAATAAGACCAGAATAACCTTGATATACACCATACACTTCTAAGCCATGGAAAATCGCTTTCCTTACAACTGCACGAACTGCAGCGTTCATTCCTGGAGAGTCTCCTCCACTAGTTAATACGCCAATTCTTTTCATTATGTATTCACCTCAATGATTTTACCTTATGCTTTTATTCATTTAAATAAGTTACCATGTAATACATTTTTAAACAATAGAAATAATGTGAACTTTTTCATAAACTTTTTTTAATGAATGTAACACTTGTAAAAAGTATGACGATAGCCTTTATACATATTGCTATTTTTTACTAATTTCTAAAAAAAATACAAAAAAGAGCATGCTAACATATTGTTTCACACACTCTAGAAGTTAAACTAAATAATATTGTTAAAAAGAAATTTGTCCTAACTTTGCGTGTTTTTCATATCGTTGTTGAACTAATTCTTCTTTATCCATAGTTAGTAAAGACTTTAATGTCTCATATAAATACTTATCGATATATTTTGCCTGTTGTTCAACATCATTTTGCGCTCCGCCTTTTACCTCAGGAATAATTTGGTCCACTACCCCTAATTCTAATAAGTCTGGAGCTGTAATTTTCATTGTTTCTGCAGCTCTACGTGCTTGCGAAGCATCCTTCCATAGAAGTGCTGCTGCACCTTCAGGTGAAATAACAGAGTAAGTCGAGTTTTCTAACATCAGTAACTTATTACCGATACCTAGTGCTAGAGCACCTCCACTACCGCCTTCACCAATTACAATACAAATAGTAGGTACTTTTAAACCTGCCATTTCAAAAATATTTCGAGCAATTGCTTCACTTTGCCCTCGCTCTTCGGCTGCTTTCCCTGGATAAGCACCTTTTGTATCAATAAATGCAATAATCGGTCTATTAAATTTCTCTGCTTGCTTCATTAAACGAAGTGCTTTTCGGTATCCTTCAGGATGGGGCATACCAAAATTACGTTTAATATTCTCTTTTGTATCTTTACCACGTTGATGTCCAATAACAGTAACTGGTAATCCGCGATATGACGCAATACCAGATACGATTGCTGCATCATCACCAAATAATCGATCCCCATGGCACTCAAAGAAATCGTTAAATAGTCTATCTATATAATCTAATGTAGTTGGTCGTTCTGGATGTCTAGCAACTTGTACACGATCCCAAACTCCCATGTTACCATAAATTTCGTTTTCTAAAGTTTTTAAACGTTCTTCTAAACGTTTGATTTCCTCAGAAAAATCAACATCATGTTGACTTGTATAAACTTTTAATTCGTCTATTTTCGTCTTAAGTTCATGAATCGGTTTTTCGAATTCTAACATAACCACTATTGCAAGACACCCCCTTGATGTAAATTAAGGATTGTAAATAATTTTGATCGTAATTCTAAACGTGAAATGACTGCATCAAGCTGACCATGATTTAACAGGAATTCAGCTGTTTGGAAATCCTCAGGTAATTCTTCACGAATTGTTTGCTCGATAATACGTCTACCAGCAAACCCAATTAACGCACCAGGCTCAGCAAAGTTAAAATCGCCTAATGATGCAAAGCTAGCAGATACTCCACCAGTTGTCGGATTTGTCATTATTGAAATTGCTAAATAGCCTAACTCGCTATGCTTTTTAAGTGCCGCACTTGTTTTTGCCATTTGCATTAAGCTTAAGATACCCTCTTGCATTCGAGCTCCACCAGATGCAGTAAAGATAATAAACGTACATCCATCAGCAGAAGCGCGTTCAACCGCACGAGTTATTTTCTCTCCTACAACAGATCCCATGCTACCCATACGGAATCTTGCATCCATAACTGCTATAACAACAGGAATTCCGTCGATGTTTCCTTTTCCTGTAACAATAGCCTCATTGAGCTCTGTTTTTTTACGATCCCCTTCAAGCTTTTCGATATAATCCGGGAAGTTTAAAGGATTCGCAGAAATCATATTTTTATCAAATTCTTCAAATGTGTCAGCATCAATTAAGCTTTCGATTCGCTCATATGCTGTCATTTGATGGTGATAACCACAACTATTACAAACTTTTAGGTTTTTTATTAATTCTTTTGTAATGCTTATTTTTTTACATTTAGGACATTTTGTCATAACACCATCAGGTAAATCTTGTCTCATTACTTCTGAAGGTATAGATGCATATTTTTTCTTTTTGGAAAATAAGTCTTTGATTTGCAACCTAATTCCTCCTAACTTTTTTAGTACTAAATACTAATAGGATACTATAAATGTTATACACTTTTTGTTAACATTTGTCGATAATATTCAGCTTAATTTCGTCATTCCTATTATTTATTCAACTTAAAAATTATAAAATGTCTTCAAAAAATATATTATACAATATTTTTAAAAACCCTTTAATTTCAACAAACTCTGCGCTTTTTTTACCACAACTAAACATTATATCAGATAAAAAAGGATAGTACTACATTACTTAATTTTAGTACTGTAATACTATCCCCTTTATTATTGTTATCTGGTAATAAATGTTATTTAATTAAAGCAAGTTTTTTTGTTTTTTCTTCAATTTCCTTTGGGTCAACATTCATACGAGCAACCCCTGTTTCCATTGCAGCTTTTGCAACACTAGCAGCTACTTTTGGCGCTACGCGTGCATCAAATGGAGCTGGGATAATAAAATCAGGTGATAGTTCAGATTCACTTACTAAGCTTGCAATTGCATGTACTGCAGCAATTTTCATTTCTTCATTAATATGTGTAGCACGAACATCCAACGCTCCACGGAAAATCCCTGGGAATGCAAGGACATTATTTACTTGGTTAGGATAATCACTTCGACCAGTACCAATGACTAAAGCTCCAGCTTCTTTTGCATCTTCAGGCATAATTTCTGGATCTGGGTTAGCCATTGCAAAAATAATTGGATTTTCATTCATTGAACGAACCATCTCTTGTGTTACCGCACCTTTTACAGAAACACCAATAAATACGTCCGCTCCTTCAATTGCCTCTTTAAGACTACCTTGAATTTTATCTTTATTAGTATATTTTGCAACTTCATTTTTAACACTATTCATACCACTTGGACGACCTTCGTAAATCGCTCCTTTAGTATCACACATGATAATTTGGCGTACACCAAATCGGTACAATAATTTTAAGATAGCAATACCTGCAGCACCTGCTCCATTAAGAACAACTTTAATATCCGCCATATTTTTATTAACTATTTTTAGAGCGTTAACTAAACCTGCAAGTGTAACGATTGCTGTTCCATGTTGATCATCATGGAAGATTGGAATATTTGTTTCACGCTTTAAGCGTTCCTCTATAATAAAGCAGTTTGGAGCTGCAATATCTTCTAAATTTATTCCACCAAATGTAGGCTCTAATAATTTAACTGTTTGAATGATTTGCTCTACATCTTGCGTATTTAAACAGATTGGAAATGCATCAACACCAGCAAAGCTTTTAAATAGCGCAGCTTTCCCTTCCATAACAGGTAATGCAGCCTCTGGACCGATATTGCCTAATCCAAGAACGGCAGAACCATCAGAAACGACACCAACCATATTACCTTTCATCGTGTATTCATACACTCTGCTTTTTTCTTCGTAAATTTCTTTACATGGCTCGGCAACACCTGGTGAGTACGCTAAACTTAGTTCTTTAGCATTCGTAACTGGTACCTTAGAAACCGTTTCTAATTTACCTTGGTGTACTCTATGCATATGTAATGCTTCTTCACTTAATAATGACAAACTATTCACTCTCCCTAATGTCGACGAGTTGACTTTTCAACTGTATACTTCTCAGTTATTTCTCTTTAAAAAGCAATGTAATTTTTTTTTGAAAATACATATGTTTATAATAAATGATTTTGAAGAAGAATGTCTATTTCTTTAATACAACATTACCGTCTCCTACAATATTTTTTAGCGCTGAAAGACATCCTACTGAAGGATTTACATAATATTGCTCAGATAATTGAACTGCCTTTTTTTCTTCATCGTAATAAAGAACTACCTTCGTATGTCCTTTATATTTAGCGATTGTTTGTTGTATTGTGTAAGAAATATTTTTATTAGTATGTCCCGTTATTTTAATAAATAAAGTATACTCTTTCTGCTCATTTCTTTCTTCCATTTCTTCAATTGTAAGTACTTCATTTATGATTAATTGCTTTCTTTCATCCCGTTCATCGATTTTTGCTTTTACGACTACTACTTCTTTTTCTTTTAATTTGTGGCGGTACTTTTCAAAGGTAGTTGGAAACACGACTGCATCGATTGAAGTACTTAAATCTTCTACTTGTAAAAAAGCCATATGCTGTTGTTTTTTTGTTTTTGTAATCCGTAAATCCTTAATATAGACAAACAATAAATGCTCCGTATCTTTTTTCATCAAAATTGACGAAATGGTGGAAGTCCCACTTTCAATATGCAATTTCTCATATTGGCTAATCGGATGACCTGTTAAATACGTACCTAATGCTTGTTTTTCCAATTCAAGCTTGATTGAAATTTTCATTGGATCTACTCTAATAATTTCAGGTTTCGGAACAAAATCTTCATCCAGAAATAAGTCAAATTGATCTTCATTTTCAGGTCTTACGATATCCACATAATCAAAAATAATATCGATATTAGCTAATAAAGTTGCGCGATCAAGATTAAACTCATCAAAGCATCCTGCAAAAATCAAATTTTCAATACTCTTTCGGTTCAATGCTTTTGGAGATATTTTAATACATACATCAAAAAAATCTTTATACGGGCGTTTCTGTAGAATTTCTCTTACAGTAGCCATACCAATATTTTTAATTGCCAACAAACTAAATCGAATCCCATTCCCTTCAACGACAAATGCATACTGACTTTTATTAATGGAAGGCGGGTAAATTGGAATCCCTTTTAATTTCGCTTCTCCAATATAATTCGATACTTTTTCTTCACTTCCTATAAAGCTTGATAAAAGTGCAGCATAAAATTGAAGTGGAAAATTCGCCTTTAAATAGGCTAATTGATAGGCAATCATACTATAAGCTACAGCGTGACTTCTGTTAAAACCATAATTAGCAAATTGAACAATTAAATCGTATACTTCATTTGCAACTTGCTCATCATAACCTTTAGAAATTGCACCTTCTACAAAATGAATTCTTTCTTCATCTAAAACTTCCTTCTTCTTTTTACTAACTGCTCTGCGAAGTAAATCGGCTTCACTTAAAGTAAATCCTGAAAGAGTAGAAGCAATTTGCATGATTTGCTCTTGATAAACGATTACTCCATAAGTTGGTTCTAATATTTTTTCTAAAACTGGATGAGGGTATGTCACCTTCTCCAATCCATGCTTATATTGTATAAATTTTGGAATTTGTTCCATTGGACCTGGACGATAAAGTGCGTTAACAGCAACTATATCTTCAAACTGATTTGGCTGTAATTGCTGTAATACTCTTCTCATCCCTGATGATTCTAACTGAAAAACACCTGAAGTATCTCCTTTACTTAGGATTTCAAATGTTTTTTGATCCTCTAACGGAATCTCTTCCAATTTAATTAATTCGCCCTTTGTTTCGTAAATTAACCGACAGACCTCTTCTAATAAACTTAAGTTTCGAAGTCCAAGGAAGTCCATCTTTACTAATCCTAGCTCTTCAAGTATTTCAGCAGGATATTGAGTTAAAAACACCCCGTGATTCCCCTCTTGTAGCGGGACAACATTTGTTAACGGAAGCTCAGAAATAATGACACCTGCTGCATGAATACTTGTATGTCGTGGAAGACCTTCAACACGACATGCTACTTCGAAAATTCGTTTATGAATACCGGAATGTTCTACGTGGCTATTAAATGCTTTTGATTGTTCGTAAACATCTTTTAATGAAATCCCTAACGTTGAAGGAATTAGTTTAGAATACCGGTCAATCTCTGATGGCGCCAGTCCCATTACCCTTGCAATATCTCTAATTGCCGCTTTTGCACCTAAAGTTCCAAACGTAATAATTTGTGCAACATGAACCTCACCATATTTTGATGCTACATAATCAATCATTTCATCACGTCGATGATCTGGGAAGTCAATATCAATATCGGGCATCGTAATTCTTTCTTCATTTAAAAATCGTTCGAAAAGTAAATTATAATGAATTGGATCGACATTAGTGATCTTTAAAACGTATGCTACTAATGATCCAGCTGCAGAACCACGTCCTGGTCCAACCGCAATTCCTTGTTCATGTGCATATTTAATAAAATCCCAAACAATGAGGAAATAATCATTGAATCCCATCTTATTAATCGTGTTTAATTCAAATTCTAATCTATGCTTAAGTTCATCATTCATTTCCCCGTAACGCTCAATTAACCCTTTTTCACAAACAATTTTTAAATATTCAACTGTTGAATATTCCTCAGGGACTGGATATTTAGGCAATAGAGGTTGATGAAATGGAATTGTTAAATCGCATAAATCTGCAATATGTAAAGTGTTTTGAAAGGATTCCTCTTCATCCGCAAACAAACTTAACAATTCAGTTTTAGTTTTATAATAATATTCACTCGAATATAGTCTTGGCCTTGATTCATCCGATAACTTAGTACCGTTTTTAACAGAAAATAATGCATCTTGAATAAGTGCATCATCTTTTTCAATATATCGAACATCATTTGTAATCACTAGCTTTATATTTGTCTCTTTTTGGAGTTGCTTTATTAATGGGTACAGAGCTCGATTTTCAGGTAATCCGTGATCCTGAATACTTACGTAAAAGTGATTGAAAATTGTTTGATACTCTTTTA
Organism: Bacillus sp. AFS017336; assembly: GCF_002555445.1. Classification (NCBI taxonomy): domain Bacteria; kingdom Bacillati; phylum Bacillota; class Bacilli; order Caryophanales; family Bacillaceae; genus Bacillus; species Bacillus sp. AFS017336. Next base: position 173,036 of record NZ_NUCO01000015.1, on the reverse strand, counting down.
GATGCAAGGTAGCTCTTTCAATCTCGCCATTTAAAAGTAAGTTTTCAATTTCGCCTTCTAAACCTGGAGTAATTGCGATTACTCCGCTACTATATGCTGATAACCATTTTTTAGGAATTCCTTGTGGTGATTTTGTTCCGATAATACTTGTCAGTTTTAAAAGATTTTGATAACCAGTCAAATCTTTAGCTAGTAAAATCAACGGATAAGACTGCTGTTCATCCATTAAAATCGAAAGCTTCACCCCAACAATAGGTTTAATTCCTGCTTTTTGACACGCATGATAAAAAGGAATTACACCGTACATGACATTTTCATCTGCAATTGCAAGCGCAGGATGTCCTTCTTTTACAGCAGCGTTTATTAATTCATCTATTTTACATGCGCTTTGTAATAAGCTATAAGAACTTTGAACTTGCAAATGAACAAAACTCATCTACATCCTCCTTACCATCTTTAGTTAGATTCTTACTTATACTTATTTAGCAACGATTTATTCGAAACCAACAGTTTAATATAATCTATTCTATCACAAAATGCGAACTTACATTCTATTTTCGTTCGTAAAAATTAAAACAAATCTTTTCTTAATAAACTTACTTTAATACTCATCATACACATCACACTTTGTCCATATATATTATTGAAGGAGTGAGGACAAGTGGAGCTTAAGTTGCCTTTTATACCGGCGTTAATTTCAATGTACTTTATTTCACTAGGAATAATAATCGGTGGATCCATAATTGGTTCAATTGGATACTATGTGATCGGTCAGCCACCGCTTAGTAGCATGTATGACTTATCAATGAAACTACGAATTTGGGCAATTGTTGGGGCGATTGGTGGAACATTTGACACTTTTTATAGTTTTGAAAAAGGACTATTTGAGGGTGAAACAATTGAATTCATTAAACAAATTTTCATGATTATCGCTGCTATGGGAGGCACTCATACTGGTACAATTCTTATCCAATGGTTTACTGGAGAACATGTTTAATGAAAGCTCCTCCAGAACGACTTTCACATGCTTGGGCAAAGTTTTTTGTAGGCATATTTTTCGGATTTATTATTAGTTGGCTTGTCTTTATCTATATGTATGGTGTTACAGAAGAAGAGCAGGTTAAACAAATATCTGAATTGAAAATGCTCAATAATGAATATTTAAGAGATAAAAATATATTAATTGAAAATACGGAACGGTTGAACAAAGAAAACAAACGAAATTTAACAGTACAAGAAATCAAAGTTACAATATTAAATTCCAAACAATACAATTTAAATTTATTCACACAAAATCAGATTATTAGTGATGTAAAAAATGACCTAAGTCATTTACTCACACAAGACATAAAAAGTGTTTCTCAAAATCGAGAATTATTAAGGCGAGCAATCGAAAACAAAGTTTATATTAAAGACGATCGGCGATTTAAACTTGAAATCGATACGATATACTTTGATACTGTGTTAGAAATTACATTAAAAATAAAAAGTACAAAATAAATGAGAGGCTATTCATTACGATAAGCCTCTCATTTTATTTTTTAATCTTACTTCTCTTCTTTACAAACCTTTTTAAGTTCTTCAACAACTTTTTCTGTTTCTTCCCACGAGAAGACTTTTGCTCCAGATGCAAGCGGGTGCCCACCACCATTAAACATAGCAGCTACTCCATTTATAACTGGACCTTTAGAACGAAGACGTACTCGAATTAAATCATCTTCCTCTAAAAATATTACCCAAGCTTTTACGCCCTTTATATGGCCAAGCGAACTTACTGCTAATGAAGCTTGCTCAGAGGTTACATTATATTCTTCCATTAGAGCCTTCGTCATATTTATATGACCGACACCTTCTTCTGTAAGTTTGAAATTTTGAAGAACATATCCATTTAAATGAGCCATCTCAATTGATGTTTCGTACATATTGTCATAAATTTCGTTTATTGAGAAATCCTTCTTAATTAAATTGCTAGCGGCATGAAAAGTTCTTTCTGTCGTACTTGGAAATAGAAATCTGCCTGTATCTCCAATGATTCCTGCATAAATTAATCTTGCAACTTGGTCTGTAATGACTAATTGCTCATTACTACTCTCAGCAAGTTCAAATATCAACTCACTTGTTGAGCTAGCAGTTGTATCAACATGCATAATATCACCATATGGATCCACATTCGGATGATGATCAATTTTAATAAGTTTCTTTCCATTAGTATACCTAGCATCATCTACTCGCTCAGTATTCGCTGTGTCGCACACAATAACAAGAGCATCATCATATACTTCGTCTGCAATTACATCCATTTTATGTAAATACTCTAGCGATTGTGGTAATTCTCCTACTACATATACTTTTTTTGCAGGATAACTTGCTTTAATCATCTCTGCTAAACCGCACTGTGAACCAATTGCATCTGGGTCTGGACGAACATGACGATGGATAATGATCGTATCAAATGAATGTATATCTTTTAATATTTGTTCTTTCAATGTTAAACTCTCCTTTATATGAAAACTTTTGAAATATAGTTTCTATGACTGTAAAATAGAATTATGTATTAGTTATTGAAAGGTGGAAGCTAAGTGGATAGCATCGCAACAGTCTTAATTATATCTTTTCTATTCTTCTTATTTTACGTTACCAAATTTTTCTTTACAAGCGAACTACTTACAAAAAAAATTGCTGGCTCGCGTGCAAGAATTACTTTTGGTTTATTCCTATTACTTTATGGTGTAAATCAAATGGTTAACAAGCTTGAGTTATTAACAATTTGCATTGGAATTGTGTTCATCATATTTGGTGCGGCAAATCTATATCGTGGATATTTACAAAATAAGCACTATAAAGCAATTGAAAATAAACAAACTGCTTAAAATTAAGTGCAATCAAACGACCAAGAGTGTAAACAATTACACGGGAAATCACAAGAAATACAAAGACTTTAAGATAATAAAAGAAATCTAGAAGGTGCGAAAACAACATGATGACAGAAGAACTATTTTCATCGAAATTTGATGAACTTGTAGAATTATCACATTCTAGTACCAAGCTTCAAAAGCTACTTTCTTTTGCGGAAGAATTAGAAAACCAAGAGGAATGGGGCTATCTATATTATGTCAATATGGAATTAGCAGAAACCGCTTTCTCTATCGGTGAAATAGATTTGTTTATTGATACCTTTTTGTGGTGCTTAGATTTATATGATCAAAATGAAGAACGCATAGAGCAAGAACAAATCTTATGGTATTACAAATGGCTATTAGAAATTTTACCACATTCTCTCAGATTCTCTTTAGAAGATATTCAACAGTATTTCGAGGACTTTAAGAATCGTTTAGTGATTGCAAACTATTCTTTAAGACCTTATTTTCAGGCTTTATATGTAATGAACTTATATTTAAATAAAATTGATCTTGCAGAGCAAAACTATCAACTATTTAAAAAATCTCCAAGAGATGATTTAAGTAATTGTGAAAAATGTGAATTGTATGGTGATATGATTTATTTTCTAAAAACTAAAAATCTTCAAGAAGCGTTAACGATCCAAAATCAAATAATGAATAGCACAGTTGATTGTGACGAAGCAATTCATAAATCCTACTCAAAATTACTTCTGCCATTATTAGAAGTAAACAAAAAAGAAGAAGCACTACTCATTCAACAAAAAGCTTATTTTGTAACCTATAATCGTTCAAAGTACATCCCTGAATTAAGTGAGCAAATTATCTTTTTAACTCATTGTGATCCTGACAGAGCGATCGAAATGTTCTATAAACATGTAGATTTATGTGACAATCTTTCAAATCTAGCATATAAATTTGAATTTTGGCTTGCAGCATTATTTATGGCGAAAAAATTAAAATTAAATGAGCAAGATTTTATTTATGATTTAGAAAAGCTAGAAAAAATTGTCTATGACCTAGCAAAGGATTTTGATACTAGAAACGAAAACAATGAATTTGTTAATAGAGTTAACAAACTACTTTCAAACTTAAAATAAAAGATGATTAGGCAGGGGCCAGTTAGTTCCCTGCCTTTTTCTAGTTTAGAAATACGAACAAAATGTGTACTTTGTTTATAGAGTTGTGAACTTTGTTCATAAAAGGACGGGTTTTGTGCATAAAGCTCAGACTTTTGTGCGTATTGTGCGTGGTTTTGTTCATAAACCTCCGACTTTTGTGCGTATTTTCCCTGGTTTTGTTCATATACTCCGACTTTCATGCGTATTGTGTGTGCGTTGCTATGTTCATATGCTCAGTTTTATCGTGCGTATTGAGGTTTCGTTCATAAAAGGATGATTTCCCAAAAAAAACACTAGGAAACCTTACTTCCTAGTGTTTTTCAAATCTATTTAAAACAGCCTCGATATTATCGATCTAATAATTGCATCATCATTAATGCTTTGCCTACTAATATTCCTTGTTGAAATACTTCAACGTCTACCTTTCCAAATTTACGACCTAGTTCTAGAACTTTTGGTTTTATTTCAATTACGTCATCAATTTGAACTGGCTGAACGAAGTAAATTGTAATATTTTCAACGATTAAGTCCCCTTTTTTCATATCGCGAACAGCACGTTTGCCCGCCTCGGTTACAATCGTCGTAAATACGCCATGTGACAGTGTTCCGATTACATTTGTCATTTGCGGAGTTACATTACATCTTATAGTGAAGTCGTCATTTTTTTGTTCTTTATTATTATGGAATTGACTAGTAACAATATCATCAATTGTTTCGCCAACTTGAGGCTGACGTTGTAATTGTTGAAGTGCTTCAAGTACATCTTGACGACTTATTATACCGATTAAGTTATTCGATGAATTGACAACTGGCAGAAGCTCGATTCCTTCCCAAACCATCATTCTAGCTGCTGCTGCTACTGACATCTTTTCGTTAACACTAATCGGTTGTCTAGTCATTACTTTATCAATTCTTTGGGTACGTTGTTCGTTAATGATATCTTTTGAGGTTACGATTCCAATTAATTTACCTCGATCATCGACTACAGGATATCTTCCATGCCCAGTATCTCTATTATGCTCATACCATTTTTCTACTTCATCTGTTGGAGATAATGTAGCTGTTTTTTCAGTTGGAATCAAAATATCCTCTACTAATACTATATCCTTTTTAATTAATTGATCATAAATTGCTCTATTTATTAATGTCGCGACAGTAAAAGTGTCATAACTTGAAGAAATGATTGGCATTTTCATTTCATCTGCCAGACGCTTAACACTTTCATCCGTATCAAATCCACCTGTCACTAAAACCGCTGACCCTTCTTTTAGTGCTAGTTCATGCGCTTTCACTCGGTTTCCGACGATCAATAAATTATTTGCACTAATATATCGCATCATTGCATCAAGTTGCATAGCACCAATAACAAACTTATTCAGTGTTTTATGTAAGCCTTCTTTACCACCTAAAACTTGTCCATCAACAATATTAACAACTTCGGCAAAAGTTAATTTTTCAATATTTTCTTTTCGTTTCGTTTCAATTCGAATCGTACCTACGCGTTCGATCGTACTAACAAATCCTTTGTTTTCCGCATCTTTAATTGCTCTATACGCAGTACCTTCGCTTACACTTAAATCTTTCGCAATTTGTCTTACTGATATTTTATGACCGACTGGCAGTTGTTCAATATGTTCTAGTATTTGATCGTGCTTTGTAGTCAATTACCTCACCAAGCTTTCAATGGTTGTATTAATATTTTTATTAACTATTATATAACAATTCATACCATGAAAAAAAGCACGTTTCAACGTGCTTTAAAAACTGTACTATAAATTTCTATATAATTTGTATTACACTATTGAAATTTTTGTATTTGCCTCGTGAATGAAACCATTTTTCTTCGGTAATTTTTCTAGGAATTCATTTGGATCTACTTGGATTGGTGGGAACGTATTATAATGCATTGGAATTACTTGCTCTGCGTTAATCCACTCTGCAGCAATTACTGCATCGTCGATTCCCATTGTAAAGTGATTTCCTATTGGTAAATATGCTAGATCAATCTTTTCATATTCACCTAAAGTTTTCATACCTCTATAAAGCGCAGTATCTCCTGCATGATAAATCGTTTTTCCAGCAATTTTTAGTAAAACGCCAGATGGCGGACCAACATTAATGATTTGTTTATTTTCTTCATCAACTATGCTTGAACCATGAATTGCTTCAACTAATTTTAATTTTCCAAAAGAAAATTCTTTTTCTCCACCAATATGCATAGGAACAACTTTCACTCCTTGCCAAGAGATCCAAGTTGCTAATTCAACTGGAGCAATAACAGTCGCATCATTTTGTTTAGCGAGTTCAACCGTATCACCTAAATGATCACCGTGACCATGTGTTACATAGATATAATTCACTTTAAGCTCGTTTACTTTCACATTAGTATGTGGATTTCCGTTAATAAATGGGTCAATAATAATTGAATCTTGACCTTGCTCTACTAAAATAACACTGTGCCCAAAATATGTAATTTTCAAATTAAGTCGCTCCTTTATAAAAAATTAGTCTCTACCACATTTTAACAGATTATTTTCCATTACAAAAATAAGAAAAAAGTTAACTATTTTACGAAATTCGATAAAAAATGGTAAAATACTACTGATAAGAACTGTAAAGACTTTTTTTGTTTATTGCAGTAATTTTTGTTTTTTTAAGAAAGGATGTTACAAATGGAACACCGTATACAAAATCTATCAACTTGGTTAAAAGAGCAAGATATTCAACTAGGATTTATTACATCTACTGAGAACGTATTTTATTTAACAAATTTCCATTGTAATCCACATGAGCGTCTTTTAGCTTGTCTAGTATTTCCAAATCATGAGCCTATCCTTGTTTGTCCACAAATGGAAGTTGGACATGTACAAAATGCTGGTTGGAAATATGATGTAATCGGCTTTAATGACAGCCAAGATCCTTGGGCTATGATTCAAGAATCATTAGCCAAACGTAACATTACAGTAAATCGTATGGCAATCGAAAAAGAACATCTTCTTGTTGGTCGCTATGAAAGATTAGTACAACTTTTCCCTGGAGTTCAATTCCTTGCGGCTGAAGAAAAATTACATGACTTACGCTTAATTAAAGATAGTGAAGAAATTCGTCGTATGCAAGTTGCAGCTGAAGCAGCAGACATGGCTTGCCAAATTATTGTTGATCGTATTGCTGAAGGCAAAACAGAAATGGATCTAATTGCTGAAATGGAATACGAAATGAAGAAAAATGGTATTTCTAAAACTTCATTTAGTACGTTAATTTTAACTGGTGCAAACTCAGCGCTACCTCACGGAAATCCTGGTACTAACCCTATTAAAAAAGGTGATTTCGTACTAATGGACTTAGGCTTTATCGTTGATGGTTATTGCTCTGATATTACTCGTACAGTAATGTTTGGTCAACCAAATGATCAACAACGTGAAATATATGAGACTGTATTAAAGGGTCAACTTGCTGCAATTGAAGCAAGTAAACCAGGTGAAGTATTAGGTAATGTTGACCGTGCTGCTCGCCAAATTATCTCTGACGCTGGTTATGGTGAATATTTCGTGCACCGAATTGGACATGGTTTAGGAATTGGTATCCACGATTATCCATCAGTAAATGACTCAAATACTGATATTATTAAACCTGGCATGTCTTATACAATTGAACCAGGAATTTATGTTCCAAATGTTGGTGGAGTACGTATTGAGGATGATATCGTTATTACAGAAACAGGTGCAATTACGTTAACGAAGTTCCCTAAAGAATTAATCATTCTATAATATGAATCAAAACCAATTAATAAAAATTAGGCAAGTCCTTCCTTCTGACGTTCCTATTATGCATAAGTGGGAATGTGATGATGAGCTTGGTAAGCTTGTAGGTATCGAAAAACCTCGTTCTTTAGAGGAAGTAGTAAAAGGTTACGAAAAGTACTTTAACGGACTTAAACCAAATCTTCATTTGTTTACAATCGAATACAATGGGGTTTGCGTTGGAAGAATTGAGTTAGGAAATCTAGATCAAGAGAATAATCACGCTGCTTTTGGAATTGTAATTGGCGATCAATCAATGCATAACAAAGGACTTGGATCATTCGCTTTAAATTACCTACTACATTATTCTTTTAATGAACTAAAACTCGTAAAAGTATATGGTGAAGTATATGACTTTAATATTGCTTCACAAAACTTCCTTACAAAATTAGGCTTTCATTTAGATGGTATATTGCGTAAGCATGAGTATTTTAAAGGTGCTCATCGTGATATGTATCAATATAGCATTTTGAAGGAAGAATTTAATTCTTGTACAGAATAAATACAATCAGAAAACCCCATCTTCATTTTATTGAAAATGGGGTTTTCTTTACCTCTTTTGCTCATTAAAAAATCCCTTTACCAAAATTGATAAAGGGATTTAACGATTTATTAGTTTGTAGAAACAGACGTACCTTGTAATAAAGTAGTTGCTTCTTTATATTCTAAACCATGTGCTTCAGCTACTGCTTCGTAAGTTACATACCCATCAAGAGTATTAATACCTTTGAATAAAGCAGAGTTATCTAAGCAAGCTTTTTGGTAGCCTTTATTAGCAATTTGCACTGCATAAGGAACAGTAACATTTGTTAACGCCATAGTTGAAGTACGAGGTACAGCACCAGGCATATTTGCTACAGCATAGTGTACTACTCCGTGTTTCTCATATGTTGGGAAATCATGAGTTGTAATGCGATCTGTCGTTTCGAAAATACCACCTTGGTCAATTGCAATATCAACTACAACTGAACCTGGTTCCATTGATTCGATCATTTCTTTTGTTACAAGTTTTGGAGCTTTTGCACCTGGAATTAATACTGCACCGATTACAAGATCCGATTCTTTAACCGCTTCAGCAATATTGTAAGGGTTTGACATTAAAGTCGTAATTTGATGACCAAAAATATCATCTAATTGACGTAAACGATCTGGGTTTAAGTCAATCATCGTTACGTGAGCACCAAGACCAACAGCTACTTTAGCAGCATTTGTTCCAGCTACACCTCCACCGATGATTGTAACTTTTCCACGACGTACTCCCGGTACTCCACCTAATAAAATACCTTTTCCGCCTTTGTTTTTTTCTAAGAATTGAGCACCGATTTGAGCAGACATACGTCCAGCTACTTCGCTCATTGGAGTTAATAATGGTAATGTGTTACCAACTTGTACAGTTTCGTATGCAATACCAACTACTTTATTATCAATTAAAGCCTTCGTTAATTCAGGCTCTGGAGCTAAGTGTAAATATGTGAATAAAATTAATCCTTCACGGAAATATCCATACTCACTTGGAATTGGTTCTTTAACTTTCATAACCATTTCATTATTCCAAGCCTCTTGCGCTGTTTCAACAATTGTTGCGCCAGCTTTTACGTATTCTTCATCAGTAAAACCTGAACCAAGTCCAGCACTTGTTTCAATGAAAACTGTGTGACCATGTCCAACTAAGTTCATTACTCCAGCTGGTGTCATTGCTACACGATTTTCGTTATTTTTTATTTCTTTTGGTACACCAATACGCATGTTATTTCCCCCTGAAATATAATTGATTCGTGCCTCTTTGATGAGCTCTATTTATTAAATAAATAATACATTTTTATATTAACACAAAACATAAAGACAGAAAATGAAAACGCTTAATTTCTTATAATAAATATTAATTCAGAATCTTTCTTACTATAAATTATGCTTAAATTATGGAATTGTCCCATCAAACTCATCATAATGGATTATGTCTATATTTGTTAATTACATCTAAACCACCTGTAATTTCAAATATATCTCCTGTTATAAAATCAGATTCTTCCTTACATAAAAACTGCACCATTCTAGCAATGTCTTCTCCAGTACCAGACCTACCTACCGGTGCTAGCCCTTTTCCATCTCTACTTGCTTCATCTCGATTTACTTCTTTCATATCGCCAAAAATATCACCTGGACAGATCATATTAGATGTTATTCCGTTTTCTGCTTCTTCATAAGCAACAGTTTTAGTTAATGAAACTAGCCCTACTTTTGCTGCGCTGAAAGCAGATCGATAAATCCATCCCGAAGCCGAATTAGCACCTTGAAAACCATAGTTAATAATTCGCCCATATTTTTGGTTTCTCATTATTGGAATAATTTGCTTTAAAAGATAAAACACACTGTGCAAATTTCCATACATCAAGTATTCCCACTCTTCATCTGTGTAGTCAGCCAGTTTTTTACGGTTAAATAAATATGGTCCAGCATTATTAATTAAACAATCAACCCTACCGAATTTCTCCATCGTTTTTGAGACAATCTCTTTAATAAATACTTTATCGGAAATATCACCTTTTATAAAAAGAATGTTATTTAAATAGTCCTTCCATTCTTCTTTACGTTGTATGACGGCCTGCTCATCCGAAAAGTATGTAACAGTGACTGAATATCCTTCTTTTAAAAATGATTCAGTTACTTTCTTCCCTAACCCCTTCGTTCCTGCCGTTATAACAGCATGTCTCATAAAACTCTTCCTTTCAAATCTAAATAATTTTATATATGTGAAAATCATCTAGATAACTCAATCAATTGTATGTATAAGCAAGGTCATAAACTTTCATTCTAAATTTTAGTAAAACCTTTAACACAAAGTCGTTCCTTAAAAATCCTGTCATTATCTTATACAAAAAAACTGTAATTTAGTAAGATTATTTTATTAAATGATAACTATGATTTCTATTATTTTGAATTATTTTCCTTTTATTTTAATTATTTTTATTTTTAGTTTTTTGCTCTTTTCACTAAATCCGAAATCTAAATTATAAAATTTTACAATTCAATTTGTTTCACTTATTTTTTTCAATGTATAATATACTCGAGGGGAGGAGTAAAAAATGTTACAAGATTATTTTTCATACGATGAACGATTAGGTATTTTTCTACCCAGCTTAAAGTTAGATTGGGAAGATTACTCTTTCGATCAACAACAAATGATTCTTACAGAATGGGAATATATCCGTGGTGAAATACCTGATCTAATTAAACGCTTAGAGTTTTCAATTAATGATAAGCAAGAAAAATTAAATCATGAGTCTGATTTTGTTTTGAGCTGTAAACTAAATTCTGACATTGCAGATTTAGCTTCTATCATTAATGATCTTTGGATTTGGTTTAGAAGTAACCAACAAATGTCGAATGATACAAAAATACATGGTTAAAAAGCCAACATCTAGTTTGTTGGCTTTTTTCACGTGTTGAAAAAAGCACTTTTCAATCAATCAACAATATCTTCAATGTAAAGGAAGTTGTACGTGGTTGATTTCCACTCTAACAAGAGCCATTACTAAAAATTTGATGTATTACACAAACAAATAATCTAAAAAACAAAGAAATAATATCATCAAAAGAAATTCATTAAATAGTTAATTTAATAACATTTTAACTATGGACTATGGATTTTTTTATTCTTCTAAAGCAATTCGTTTTGATAATATTCGATATTGATAAAATTGTTTCGTATACTCTAATACATTTTTGGTAAACGATTCATTCCATTTAGATCCTACCGTGACGCCTAATAATGGAATACCACCAAATAGCTTTTTCCTCAATGAATGTATGACGAATAACTTACTCATTTGTAATAGGAGCGTATAGTAGAAACCTTCTCCTTTAAATTCATTTTCCCAAGTCGCAAATACATCATCATCTTCATGCTTTTGAATATCTGTCATTAAATGATTCCATATAACATATTTCTCAGGTGACGGGAGAATTGCACCTTGAAGTACTTTTAAGCTACACTCCATCTCTTTTGGAATACTAACATCATATCCATAACAAAGTGCTATTTCTTGTACCGATTTCAGATTAATTAATAATATTGCAGGCAGGTCTCCAAATAAGGCTAGTTTTGAACTCGTTCCGCTGATCCCACCTTGAACACATGAAATGATTAATGCTTTTGATATTTCTTGCTCAGCTAAAAAATTTAGTTGTCTTAATGGTAATTTTCTTAAATCACTAATTATCTTAATATCACTTTTCAAAATTTGAGCTCGATTTAGAATATCTAGTTTCTTTTCTTGAAAATGTTTTGATGATTGTAATAATGACTGTGTGTGGAAAAAAGCAGTTGAAAAAAAATCATTAAAGGCATTCGAATAGTCTTGAGGAATTTTCTGAAGGAGAAGATTAGAAGCTTTTTGATAGATCTGCTCAAATTTATTTAAATTTTGATGCTGTTGTTTCTTTTCAATTAAATCGTTCAGTTCAATCCATAATTTAATTTCCGTCAACTGATCCATATTATCACCTCGAATATAAAAAAACGTAGAGCAAAAATGTGATCTCATTTAAAGAATATGAGGTCAACTATTTTTGTATGCTCTACGTTCATTATTCAAATGGAATTATTACATTCCAACACGCATTACGTCTCTTGCGATCATAACTTCTTCATTTGTAGGAATAACGATAACTTTAACTGGTGAGTGATCAAAGCTAATGAAAGCTTCTTTTCCTCTAAAGTTGTTTTTACTTGGGTCAAAATAAACTCCCATAAATTCAAGACCTTCTAAAACGGCTTGACGAATTTCCGGACCATTTTCACCAATACCAGCAGTGAAAATAATTGCATCTACGCCCTTCATACGAGCAGCGTATGAACCTAAATATTTGTGGATACGGTTTACGAAAACACTTTGAGCGATTTTCGCACGTTTATTACCTTCTTCAGCAGCAGTCTCAATATCACGAAGGTCACTTGAGAATCCAGAGATTCCAAGCATTCCGCTTTGTTTGTTTAATACATCAAGTACTTCCTCAGCTGTTTTGCCTGTTTTCTCCATAATAAATGGAATTAAAGCAGGGTCTAAGTTACCTGAACGAGTCCCCATAGTTACACCTGCAAGTGGAGTGAATCCCATTGAAGTATCAATTGATTTTCCACCATCAACTGCAGCAATACTTGCACCATTTCCTAAGTGACATGAAATGAATCTTAACTCTTCAAGAGGTTTACCAATCATTTCAGCCGCTCTCTCAGTTACATACTTATGAGATGTACCGTGGAATCCGTATTTACGAATACCAAATTGTTTATAGTACTCGTAAGGTAAGCTATAAAGATAAGATTCTTCAGGCATTGTTTGATGGAATGCAGTATCAAACACTGCTACTGCAGGAACATTCGGTAATAGTTCTTTAAACGCACGAATACCAACTAAGTTAGCTGGATTATGAAGTGGAGCTAAATCAGAAAGTTCGTCAATTTGCTTCTCAACTTCTTCAGTAATTACTACAGAATCAGTAAATAATTCTCCACCATGAACTACACGATGTCCAACACCATTAATTTCATCATATGAAGAAATTACGCCTAAACCTGTTAGCTTTTCAAGAAGCATTTTAACTGCTACAGAATGATCTGCGATATCAGTAACTTCTTTAATTTTTTCACCATTTACTGTAATTACAAATACGCTATCCTTTAAACCGATACGCTCTACTAAACCAATTGTAAGTACTTTTTCACTAGGCATTTCAATTAACTGGAACTTTAGTGACGATGAGCCTGCATTAATCGCAAGAATATTTGCCATTCTTCTACATCTCCTTTAAACATGAAACTGTTATATTTTATTTATCGAAATCATTATAACACAAATTAGTTTACGTGTTTAAAAGTTCAATTATTGTAAATTTTCTTTAAACCATTCATTCATTTGAATCATGATATTTTCAATTGCCTTCATATTAGTTAACTTAGGGAAATCAACTAATAAAGCCTGTTTTGGCTTGTTCATATTTTCTGCATTTTTTCGGATTATTAATATACTTTTTTGATGTCTTTCATCTTTAAAGGCAGATACTGGCAACTGTATCAATCCTTGAATGACGCCTGTTTCATTAATATAGCTCTGTAACTGTGCTGATTGTTCAGACGTAAATAGATGATTTGGAACTAATGAAATGAAAAATCCACCAGATTTTAAGTAGTTCATACTTTGCTCAATAAATAAATGATGAGCAAACGACATACCTTCTTTTGCTTTTAGAGCAAAATCTTTTGAACGCTCAGCGTTTGGATAAAAACCAATAGGCAAGTCACAAACAACAAGATCAACTGGATCAACAAATAACGGTGCCAAACTATCTTGATTAAATAATTCAACTTCGTGTCCTAACAAATTGCCAATAACAAACGCGATCTTAACTAAAACGTCATCCACATCAATCCCAACAGAAGCAGTAAATTTATCCTTTAAAGAATTTAAAATTGTTAATAAAAGATTACCCGTACCAATTGCCGGATCTAATATCGTTAAATTTTGTTTTCCTTCTGTCAGCTTTCCAACTAAGTAAGACATAATAAAAGCAATGCCATCAGGAGTCATTTCATGGTTTGTTTGCACCCCTTGTTTCATACCTTTTAAAATTGCTAATTGAAAAGCTCTTCGAATGCTTTCATTATCCTTTGATGCTGACGAAAATTCATTAATTGTTTTCATAAGCTTTTCTTTTTGTAAGTCATTAATCTCTTCTTGTAACACTTCGCGCTCAAAGAAATTTTCCCCAGTTTCAATTAATGCCTCTAAATAGGATATTTCTAAATTATCTTTTAAACATTCTGTCGATTCATCTATGTAATTAAATAAAAACTCTACTGAATTCTCTTTTACCATTTTGTATTCCTCACCTTCATAATTGAACAGTCATTGTTTCTCATTATACTTATGCATTTAAAGCGTGTCCACTTTATAGAAATGGCAGACCTATTATGATGTAACTCTCAAGTAGAAGGGATGAAAAAATATTCTATAGATTAATCTTAATACAAAATTAACGTTGGATATATTTAACATTGTGAATATTTAATGACTTTCAAAGTATTTTTTAATTTTTCTAATATAATAAACAAGAATTATTATGAATTGAAAGGAGGAGTGAGAGCAAATCAATATTAGATCAGTAATGCATTTATATAGGAAAACGGGGTTATTATATGTCGAATTACTATAAATTAGCTCTTTTTTGGATTTTACAGGTTATTTGTTGCTTACTTTATTTACATTTTTCACCAAGTATTCAACAAGCCATTTTTTTAACAATAGCTTTTATTATTAGCGCTATTGTATTTACTTTCACTTCTACAATACTTTCATTTACTTATTATGTAGCAATAACACTTCTATCCTCTTTTTTTTATATGTATTTGGCATTATCACAATCGTGGACACCTATTGATCAAAGAGATCATATTATAGCTCACTTTATCTCGATCGCTTCTTTATTTATTTTATTTATTTCTAGCTATCATTTTAAAAAGATCGCTAAAGAAAATATTGCCTTATCAAAAAAACTAAAGGAACTTGAAGGGTATATCTTAAATACGAAAGTATTGTCACAAAGAGAATTTGAAAATCGTGCAGAAATTGTTATGAATGCAATGAAACGTAGAAATGAAAATGGTTATTTAATAACGATTAATTTAGCTAAATTGAAAAAGAATATAAGAAAAAGTATATTTTATGATTTGTCGGATGCCGCTTTAATTTCTGTCAGAAATCAATTTGATTTAGTAGGTCAGTTTGAAACTGGAGAGGTTAAAATACTTGTTCAAAATACAAATAAAGATGGAGTCGACATTGTATTAAATAGACTATTTGCTAATTTTAATAAAAAGATTGACTCAAATATAAATAATCAACTAATTATTAATACAACTTTGATTTAATTGAGGTGAAATGAAGTGCGTGTTTTTTTTGTTATATTTAGTTTCATTTTACTATGTATAGGTATAATTGCTGTTTCTTTCTTTTATGGCATTAAAGTGATTTTACTTTTTTCAACTTTTTTATTTATCACACTATTATTATATTATTCCCTTTTAACTGTAGCTGGCCTTTATTTCCGTTCAAAATCGCATAAGGAATATCAGGTTAAAGAACCAATTACTAATTATCCAAGTGTAGATATATTAATCCCCGCTCATAATGAAGGGGTTGTTATAAAAAATACTTTGGCTGCTATGGCAAAAATTAAATATCCTGGATTGCTGACAATTTATTTACTAGATGATAATTCGCAAGACGAGACTGGTGAAATTGCAAAGGAATTTGCTGATGCATATAGTCATATTCAACATATTAAAGTTCCTTCTGGAGAACCAAAAGGCAAATCACGAGTTCTAAATTATGGATTAAGCATCTCAAAAGGAGAATACTTTTGTGTTTATGATGCAGACAATCAGCCTGAACCAACTGCATTAAAAAAATTAGTTGAAGCAGCACTTGTTACAAAAAATTCAGCAGGAGCGGTCGGTTACGTTAAAACAATAAACGAATCAACGAATTGGTTAACCCGAATGATCTCGATTGAATTTCAAGTTTTTCAATTATTGATGCAATCTGGTAGGTGGCAATTGTTTAAAACTGGTTCTCTTACCGGAACAAATATGTTAGTTAAAAGAGCTGTCATAAATGAACTCGGCGGATACGACCCATATGCGATCGCGGAGGATGCTGAATTAACTTTAAGGATCACACAAGCAGGATACTTTCTTCCAATCGTTCCAAATTCAGTTACATGGGAGCAAGAGCCTGAGACAATTAAAGTATATATAAAACAAAGAACTAGATGGTTACAAGGAAATTTATATATTCTTGAGAGAGTTTTTACTACACCAGGCTATTGGAATGGTCGATTAATTATTCACTCATTACACCAGTTATTAGTCTATGTAGTATTTTGGATATTTTTAGTCATATCCTATAGTTGGTTTATACTAGGTGTACTTGGTTTATTTTCAATTCACTATACAATCCCACTACTCTTTATTTGGTATCTTTCATATTTAGTTTATACGGCCCAATTGTTCAGTGCACAAATTGCAGAAAAAACGTTAAGTCCAATTAATATTTTCTGTTCATTTATCATGTACTTTACCTATGCGCAGCTATTTACGTATTTATTTATAAGAAGTCTTGTATTGTATATTAAAGCAAAAATAAATAAAAAAACAATCGGTTGGGATAAAACTACTCGTTTTACACATCAAAAAAACTTATTTTAAACTAGATAAACAAAAAACCTCTATTTTAGAGGTTTTTTAACTTATTTTCACCTTTTTGAGGATTGGTTTTTTTAATCTAGTTATATAATTTAAGTTTTTTTGTCCGTGGACAAGAAGGTACAAAGATGTAATGACCGACATTAAAGTATACGGCTTATAAGCTAAGTACTTTGACTCCCATTTGTTCGCAAATTTACTTTTAAACGTCAATAATCCTTTAAAGTTATAAATTGAGTTACCATACTTAAAAATGATCTTTGCGAATTTTTCAATATAAGATGCACCTGAATCTAATCCGACATTCGCTAGCGGAGCCATTCCAAGGCTGCAGCTTTTAAACCCATTTTCTTTAGCCCAAAACATAATAGAAACAAAAAGCATATCCATCGTTCCATATGGTAATTCTTTTAAATATCTCATTAAATCAATCGTTATATTATCACCTTGTATCGGCAATGTTGTAAAAGCAATGACTTGACCATTTATATTTCTTAAAATTCCTACAGGAAAATTTGAAACATAATCAAAATGGAATGATCCTACTGAAAAAGACAATTCTTCCCTACCATTTAACCATTCATCCGAAACCTCTTTTAATTCTTGAAGTAGTTCAATCGAATGACCAGGCATATTTACTTCAAATTGATAGCCTTGTCGAATAAATTTATTCCTTTTTGTTCTTAGTTTTGCTCCTTTTTTGCCTGTAATTTCAAACTGTTCAAGTTCAACAATTGCTTCTTCACCTAATTTTAACAACCGATAACCGGCTTTTTCATATAATATTTTTGATTTTTCATCTATTTGATAAAAGCTTGGAATACATTTAATACTTTTACAATAATTTTCAAACTCCATTAACTTTTCAAAAGAAACCTCTCCAATTGGATCGCATAAAACAACTAATTTGTTACTTTGTTTACGATAAATAAATGCAGACTTTTGATCTTCTGAAAGAAATACTTTTTTATCACCAAGTAATCCCAGATGAGTTAATGATGTCCCACCATATGTATCAATAAGTTGTTGAATGATCTCAATTGTAGTTTTATGATTTGATTCTTTTAAAATTGCTTTCATAATACCCCCTAAATATAGAGTCATATTTCTCAATCTTTATTTTACAAAAAATAATTCTAAGTGTGTATCCAATTCATCGAAATATTTTAATAATGTATTATTTGGTAATATTAAACCCCTCCTGTATAATTCAATTTATTAAACTTATTGGATGTGAAAATGTATGAATAAGAAGATTGGTTTTATTGGATGCGGAAAAATGGCCCAAGCCATGATTGGTGGGTTGATCGATTCAAATGTGATTGGAAAAAATCAGATTTATGTAAGTGCAAGGTCAAATGAGACGCTTGAAAAAGTTAAAAATTTATACGGGGTTTTAACTTTAAAAAGTAATATCGAGTTAGCTCAACAAGTTGATTATTTGTTTTTAGCTGTGAAACCTGATTTATATCCAACAATCATTGAAGAAATTAAAGAAGTAGTTTCACATAACACTGTCATCATTACAATTGCTGCTGGCATTACTTTAGAAGGTGTAGAAAAGTCATTTGGTAAAGAAGTTAAAATTGTAAGAACAATGCCAAATACACCATCTTTAGTTAGGGAAGGTATGAGCGCTCTTTGTCATAATCATATTGTTACTGAAAATGAACTAAATGAAGTTATGGAGATTTTTAATAGCTTTGGAAAATGCGAAATAGTTAATGAGAAATTAATGGATGCAATTCCTGCTATAAGCGGCTCGTCACCTGCATATGTTTACTTAATGATAGAAGCATTAGCGGATGGGGCTGTTTTACAAGGAATTCAAAGAAACCAAGCATATAAGCTAGCTGCTCAAGCAGTTTTAGGAGCTGCAAAAATGGTACTTGAAACTGAATTACATCCTGGCGAATTAAAAGACCAAGTATGTACACCAGGTGGTGCAACAATCGAAGCAATTGCTGAATTAGAAAAGCAAGGCTTCCGTTCATCAATTATTTCGGCAATGGAGCGTTGCACTGAGAAATCAAAGTCATTAGGAAATTAAATTATCAAAGCGTTGGCTAACCGTAATAATTAGTTTTAATCAGATTCACACTCACATTTAAATGTGGGTGTTTTTTTATCACGAAATATAAAAAAACTGCCGAGATTTACTCGACAGCCTTTTAACTCTTAATTGAGTTATTTTAAATTATTTAGCAGCTTTTACAGCTTCGATTGCTGCTTCATAGTTTGGATGTGTTGTACCTTCAGCTACGTACTCAACGTAAGTAACAACATCATTTGAGTCTACTACGAATACTGCACGAGCTAATAAACGTAATTCTTGCATTAATACACCAAATGCTTCACCAAAAGATGCATCACGGTGATCAGATAAAGTATGTACATTTTCTAAACCACTAGCAGCACACCATCTTTTTTGTGCGAATGGTAAGTCCATAGAAATTGTTAAAACTTCTACGTTTTCTACGTTTGATAATTCTTCGTTAAAACGACGAGTTTGTGCATCACAAATACCAGTGTCTACAGAAGGTACTGCGCTAATTAAGCGAACTTTACCAGCTGAAGCTTCTAAAGTTACTGGGCTTAAATCATTTGCTAAAACAGTAAAGCTTGGAGCTTTTTCTCCTACTTTTACTTCTTGTCCAACAAGAGTTACTGGATTGTTTTTAAATGTTACAGATGCCATGTTATTTCCTCCCAAAATTACAAAATGTTCACAACATTTATCTTACTGGAAGGACACCTTGATTGCAATTAACTTTACTTAAATTTTATATTTAATCTAAATCTGTATCAAAATCTTCTTCAGGTTTATCTGAATCATCTTTTTTCTTCATGTATTTTTTTACTTTTTCTAAAGCTTGTGGTGTTAAGTCCATTAGCTTTTCAATTAAATGCGTATTTTGATCTAAGTGAAGTAATTTAACTCCATCTTTGCTTACAATTAAAAAGGCAATTGGAGTGATTGATGCTCCACCACCAGTACCACCTCCAAATGGATGTGGACTTCTTACTTCAGCCTGCTTTACACCATCTACAAGATGATAATTTCGAAATTCACTTCCACCTGCTGCGAAGCCAACTCCCACTTTTGATACAGTTAAAATTAAGCTTCCATCAGGTGTTGAAATAGGATCACCAATAATCGTATTAACATTAATCATTGCTGATAAGTTTTCCATTGCTGCGTGCATTAAGTCTCCAATAGGATGTTGACTCATTGTTAATCACCTCTAATTAGTTTCGATTGGATGTGTTGCTTTAAATTCTTTTCTAGTTTTCAAATATGCTTTTAAAAATAATAATCCCGCAAATACTGCCTTTCGTACCGAAAATGAAAACCTGATTTTACCAGTCGTTTCCATTATATTTGTATAATAGTTCGGTGTAATATCGATCGTTGGAGGATGATGTAAAACCGTAAATTTGCTCAATAAGTTTTCTAAAATACCGATTGCACTATAAGCCGTTCCGATCGATATCCCTGTTAAAGCAGAGTTTCCAACACCAAAATGAATATGGTAAGTTAAATTGTAAATTTGTACAGACCTTAGAAATTTCGTAATGATAGTATGTCCATTCGAATATAGATTTATGAAAAAATCAATTTGTTGAAAGACAGAGATATCCCTTTTCTTCTCTAAATCCGACACATCTTCCTTAACTTCTTTTGGTCTTTTTAAAGGAACTGTAAAGTTAAAATGTATTAAGTTTTTCAAAATAGAAAGTTTAACATTCATAAACCGTTCTTCTTTTGTATAGACACTGTTAATAACTACTTTCATATTAATAAAAAGTACAAAGAGTATTAACAGAAACACTATGAATGCAATAAAAATTAGAATAGAGTATATATAAAGCAAAAAACCACCCTTTTTTGTAACAGTATAGGCAAACCAGTAACTGGATAAACAAAAAAAGAACGGTAAATTTAAATACCATTCTTTTAGAGTGTTGAACTATTGAGTTGTATTCGAACGATTTGTGAAATTTGTTGATAAAAACAATTTTTATTGATAAATTATTTGCTTAAGTTGATGTAGTTACGATGTTTAATGATTGATCATCCAGCCTTTACTATCGCTCCTCTGTCTTTCTATAAACAGTATTTCCTCGGCAAATAGTTTCACTACATTTTACAGATAGTAGACTGTCTGGATCTAACTCAAAGGGATCTTCATCAAACAGAATAAAATCAGCGAAATACCCTTCTTTTATTAATCCTCTTTTGTCATCTTGACCGAATGATGCCGCACTATCAACTGTATAAAGTTTAATTGCTTCGTACAAGCTAATTGCTTCTTGAATATTATAGACTTCTCCGTTTTTTGCTTTTCGAGTAACCGCTGTATAAATTCCTTGCCATGGATTAACTGTATCAATCGGTGTATCTGACCCGTTCGCTAAAGCAATTGATTCATTTAGTAAAGATTTCATCAAGAATGCATAGTGGTTTCTACTATTTCCGATTCGATCTACTAACCATGGGTAATCAGCATATAAAAATGACGTTTGTACATCAACTACGATATTTAGTTTTTTCATTTCCTCAATTAGCTTAGGTGATAAAAGAGCACAATGAATAAATCGATCTGGTAGTTTACCTTCATTAAGATACTTTTTAACTGCATCAATACCCTGCTTTACAGCTAAGTCACCAATCATATGAAATGCAATTGGCAAATTATTTTCTCGTGCTTTTTTCGTAATTACTTCTAATTTTTCTGGGGAAGTCACCTGTAATCCAGTTATCCTATTGTCGTCTTCGTAAGGTTTTTCAAGCAGGGCTGTTCTACCACCAAATGAACCATCAATAAATGCTTTTACGCCTCCGAAAGATACATTTTTATTTCCGCTATGTAATCTATCTTTAACCTCATCTAAAGTTGTGTGATGAATTAAGACATGAGTATGGAATGGAACTTCATTTAAAAGTTGTTCATATAAATCAATGACTAAATTGGCATTACCATAGTAAGATAAATCCTCCGTAACGGCACCAACAATACCATGTTGATAACAATCTTTTATTGCGGAAATAATTGCTTTTGACAAATATAGATCATCAGGTGCCGGCATTGCTTTAAGGACTAAATTGACAGCTTCATCATACAATAAACCGTTTAACTGCCCATCCTCGGAGAATCCAATTTGTCCACCTTCAATCTGCATATCGTCATTTATACTTGCTTTATTAAGTGCAAGAGAATTGACAAAATAGACATGTCGACAAGTCCTTTTTAACACAATCGGATTTGTATTCGATAATCGATTTAAATCGTCGATACTAAAAGTTGGTATTGAATCCCATTCATTTTCGTTCCATCCCTCACCTATAATCCATTCATTAGAACCTGATTCACTAACTGCTTTTTTCATACGCTCTAGCATTTCACTATATGTACTACATTTAGTCAAGTCGACGCGATTTTTCGCTTCACCATGTCCAATTAAATGTAAATGACTATCAATAAATCCAGGAAAACCAGTTTTCCCATTACAATCAATCTTCTCAAATTGTTCGCCATCTAAATAAGATAATAGCGAATTATATGTCCCAGTTTTTACAATTCGGTCATCTTCCGTAATAATTGACTCTACCTTTTCCCCTTCACTTTCCATCGTATAAAATAAACCATTATACCAAAGCTTTTTCATCTAAAAACCACCATCCCTTTGCTAATTCGTTATTTTTTCCAAACAAAAATAAAGAAAACTCGCCGGTTAGCGAGCCCTTAGGCGTATAAACTTAAACTTTCCCTCACCTTTGTACTTTCTTAATATGAAAAAATGAGGGAATTCCCCCTCATTTTAACATAAGTATTTACTCAATTCGATTCACGTAATTGTTCCATTGCACGCAGCTCTATTCTTCGGATTTTACCAGAAGTTGTTTTCGGTAGCTCTTGAACAAATTCAATTTTACGTGGATATTTATATGGTGCAGTAATTTTTTTAACGTGCTCTTGTAGTTCTGAAATTAAATCTTCTTGATTTTGGGTATTCTCTGTCAATACAACAAATGCCTTTACAATATTTCCACGTAAAGGATCAGGACTTGCAACGACTGCACATTCCTTTACAAGCTTGTGTTGTACAAGAGCATCTTCTATTTCAAAAGGACCAATTGTATAACCTGAGCTAATGATAATATCGTCACTACGTCCATCGAACCAATAGTAACCATCTTCATCTTTTTTAGCTCGATCGCCAGTTAAGTAATACTCACCTTTTTTTTGTGCATTTGTTCGCTCCATATCATTATAATAGTGTTTAAAAAGAGCAGGAGAGCTTAAATGCACTGCAATATGTCCTACTTCATTAAATCCGACCGGATTTCCTTCATCATCCACGATTTCAACTAGGTTACCAGGTGTAGGAATTCCCATTGAACCTACCTTTGCTTTAATGTCCTTCATCGTTCCAATTAATAAAGTATTTTCAGTTTGTCCATACCCATCTCTTACATCAACATTAAAATGTTTTTTAAATGTACGGATTACCTCTTGATTTAATGGTTCACCCGCTGAAACAGCACTTCTTAATGCTGGTAATTGATATTGATCTAAATTATCAACCTTAGCCATAAATCGATATTCGGTTGGCGTACTGCAAAATACTGTTATATTTTGTTCTTTAAGTAATGTTAAGAAAGTATTTGCATCAAATTTCCCTTCATAAAAGAACCCTGTTGCCCCACTTCCTAACGTTGCTAAAAACGGGCTCCAGATCCACTTTTGCCATCCTGGACCTGCAGTCGCCCATACAGTGTCCTCCTCAGTAACATCTAACCAATTTGAAGCAACAGTTCGAATATGCGCATATCCCCAACTGTGAGTATGTACAACTCCTTTTGGATTGCCAGTCGTTCCAGATGTATACGAAATAAATGCTAAGTCATCACTTTTTGTTTCTACAGTTAATACGTGGGCTCCGCTAATCGCTTGATCATTTAATGAAGTCCACACAGTTTGTTGATTATGGATTGTAAATAATTTATATTTTCCACTTTTAGCAATTTCACTAAATGTACCTATATATTCATCATGCGATACAATCGCTTTAACATCACTATGTTCTAGACGATATTGAATATCCTTAACAGTTAACATTTCAGAACCTGGGATGACAACACATCCGATTTTTAAGATTGCTAAATAAACTACATAAGTCTCTATACATCTAGGCATCATTACAAAAAGTTTGTCCCCTTTTTCAATGCCACTATTTTTAAATGTAAAAGCATATTGATGAACTTTATTATAAAGTTCCTTATATGTTATCTGATTGGATTCACCGTTTGAATCAACCCATTTCAACGCTACTTTATCCGTTGTTGCAAATTTTTCAATTTCCCATACTAGATTATATACTTTTGGAGCTATTAAACTTGTTCCGTTCATCTTAGTTAGTCCTCCTTTTGATCATTACTAAAATTATATTTCGAATTTTGCAAAATAGAATAATAATGGTTTCGTTAATTATATCGTCAATTCCTGCTAATTATCGACTATTTTTCAGAAAATTTAAACAAAAATGCACAAAAAAAATAAACCACCTAGATAGATGGTTTCACTTCTTATGATCTAAATCTTTCTATTCAACTACCAACTGTAATACTGTAAGTACAAGTAAACGTTTCATTAGGATTTAAATTTTGAATACCTAGTTTGTTTTTCATTTCTTTTACTGGACCAATTTCATCTGCAATTCCATACCATGGTTCGATGCATAGAAATGGCGCAGTTTGTGTTGTCCATATTCCTACGTATGGAAAACCTTCGAAATTTACTTTAATCATACTACTGTGATTTTTCGAACGAATCGTCATTACATTTTTATTCAGCTTTTCAAATATTAAAGCATCATCTTTAAACAGCTCTCGAGTTAAAGGTAAATTCTTTATATTTTGAGCGATCAGTTCTCTTTTGCCATTTCGATAAGGTCCTTCTAATTTAATTGTTTCTAATTTTTCTTCTTCTTCAAATTGTAAATAATAGTCCTCAAAAGTTTCACCTTCCTTGAGAGGAATATTAAAAGCTGGATGAGCACCTATTGAAAACGGCATTGATTTCTGATCATTATTCGTTACGACATTCTTAATAAAAACAGTATTATCCTTTACTTTATAATTAATATTTAACGTAAATTGAAATGGATACTTTAAAAGGGTTTGTTCACTACTTTTTAACTCATAATTGATTTCATCTTCTTTTAGATCAGTTAATTTAAAATCCATATCTCTTGCAAAGCCATGCTGAGAAAGCTCATAAATATGATTGTCCACTTTATATTGATTATCAATTAATTTACCTACATTCGGAAATAAAACAGGTGCATGTCTCCCCCAATAAGCAGGATTAGCGTTCCATAAATAATTTAGCCCATCCTTTTTATGATAGATACCTGTTAACTCTGCTCCCCCGGATTTAGTTGTAATTCTAATAATTTCATTTTCAATGTATGACATGAACAGGTCTCTCCTTCAATTTATTCTCTCTATTATAGCAAAGATTGATCTCGATACTAAATCATCGAGAAAGAGAAAGACAAAGACAAATAGAAAAGGGGTAGGTTTGACCCTACCCCTTAATCCATAATTATTTAAATTTATTATTTTGAATATCCACCAAGGCTTTGTTCAGCCATTTGTACTAAACGTTTTGTGATTTCACCACCAACAGAACCATTCGCGCGAGAAGTAGAATCAGGGCCAAGTTGTACGCCAAACTCTGTAGCAATCTCATACTTCATTGCGTCTAATGCTGCTTGCGCACCAGGTGCTACTAATGAATTACTTGAATTATTTCTATTTGTCATGTGTTGTCACCTCCTTGTGAGTATAGAGTGTGATAAAACACATGACTTCATTCATAATTTTACTGGTAATTTTTAGTAATTATTATAAAAGTGCGTCGATATCGATTTCTTCTTCTTTCGTTGAAGATTGAGTTCGAATCATTTCGTTTTCAAAAATGATTGATTCTCTATTGCTAACGGCTTCATTAATTAGTTCTGTAAAGTCAAAACGACTTTCAAAACGAGCCACTTTGTCACGTTTTGGTTTTGTAGTTGGATTAGATGGAGTGAAGATTGTACAGCAATCCTCGTATGGTCTAATACTAATATCATACGTATCAATTTTCTTAGCGATTTCCATAATCTCTAATTTATCCATCGCTAATAGCGGTCTTAGAACTGGATAATTCGTTACTTCATTGATCGTATGCATACTTTCCAACGTCTGACTTGCTACTTGACCTAAGCTTTCACCAGTAGCTAAAGCTAGTGCTTTTCGATTCACAGAAACTTGCTCAGCAATTCGAAGCATAACTCGTCTCATGATCGTCATAGTGTAGCTTGCTGGCATTTCCTTATGAATCGCTTTTTGAATTTCAGTAAAAGGAATAACATGTAAAGTTACACGTCTACAATATCTAGTTAGTTTACTTGATAAATCCATTACTTTTTGTTTCGCACGATCACTCGTAAATGGAGGACTTTCAAAATGAATCGCTTCAATTGATACGCCTCGTTTTAACAACATATATGCTGCTACAGGACTGTCAATTCCTCCTGAAAGTAATAACATAACTTTTCCGCCAACTCCAACTGGATATCCACCTGCACCATATTCTTCTCCACAAGTAATATACGTAGCATCATCACGTACTTCTACACGAACAGCTACATCTGGATTATGTACATCAACAGTTAAATGATCTGTATTTTGAAGTATATACCCACCAAGCTCACGATTAAGCTGTGGTGTATTTAGTGGAAATTGTTTATAACTACGCTGTACATTCACTTTAAACGTTTTAACACTATCACCAAGCTCATTAACCGCTTCAAGAGCACCTACTTTAATGGCATCTAATTCAGTATCAACTTTCCTAGCAAAACTAAACGTATGAATTCCAAAAACTTCTTTTAAATTTGCAGCAACTTTTTCATGGTCTTCACCATTTAATTTTATATACATACGATCACGTGTCGTAGTAATTTTTAGTTTTTCAAAAGCTTTTAAACGTTTACTAACATTTTCTCTTAATATACTTGTAAATCTACCTCGGTTTTTCCCTTTTGTAGTCATTTCTCCATAACGAATTAAAATATATTCTACATTCATGCTGTTACCTCATTACTTTATATAAATTTTTTATTACTTCTTTAATTATGTTATTAAATTGCTCTACTTCATTCATCGTATTTTCATAAGAAAGACTAATTCTGACAGCACTACTCGCAACTTTCTCGCTTTTACCCATACTCTGTAAAACACGGCTGATTTCAAAAGTTTTCGAAGAACATGCTGATTTTGTAGAAATAAAAACATTTTCTTCAGATAGAGCATGGACAATTACTTCAGGCTTTAATCCTACAAATGAAATATTTATTATATGAGGGGCAAAATTTGATTCTGGTGAATTCATTACGGCTCCGTCAATTACCTCTAACTGTTGAATTAGCCCATTTCTCATCTTAATTAAGTGATTTTTCATCGTTTTTTGTTTTTCTAGCGTAATTCTTAAAGCTTTTGCCATCGCAACTATTCCAGCTAGATTTTCCGTCCCTGAACGAATCTCTCTTTCCTGTGAACCACCTGTCATTAAAGAAGATAATGTTACACCCTCTCTAATATATAAAATTCCCGTCCCTTTTACACTATGAAATTTATGGCCAGAAATCGTTAACAAATCGATTGCAGACTGCTTTATCGTTAACGGAACTTTTCCAATACCTTGTACAGCATCAACATGGAAAAATACTTTTGGATAATCCTTTAATAATTGTCCGATTTCATTTATGGGCTGAATTGCTCCTGTTTCATTATTTACATGAATGACAGAAACAAGTATAGTATCATCTCTTAAAGCTTCTTTTAGTTCCTCGACAGAAATAAACCCATCCTCATTTGGAGTTAAATAAGTTACTTCAAATCCAAGTTCCTCTAACTGTTTATATGCTTCATAGATTGATGGATGTTCAATTTCAGTTGTAATGAGATGTTTCCCTCTTGAACGGTGCATCATGGCAGTACCTTTAATAGCTAAATTATTACCTTCTGTTCCACCTGATGTAAAGATGATCTCTGATGGCTGAACCGATAAAAGCTCTGCAATTTGATTTCTAGCTTTTGACAGTAATTGCTCAGACCGCCCACCAAGTTTATGAATCGAAGAAGGATTTCCAAAAAACTGGTCCGAAACTGTAATATATGTATCTAACACCTCTTTATAAGGTTTAGTAGTAGCACTATTATCAAAATAAATCATAATTCTTCCGTAACCTCCATATTGCTTGAGTCCATTTTTCATTATATCTGAAAACAGACGAAACCCCTAAGATTTGCATCTATAGGGGTAGTGTGTACTTTTGTTCATTTAGTATTTCTTGTAATTTATCAATTGCACCTGGCTCAACATTTTCAATTGAGACAGCAGCTTCTTCTAGAGCTTCATTATATTGGAATTCTCTAAATAACTGTTCTGCTTTGTCCATTGACGTTGCCATTTGTACATTATTACTTCTATAGCGATTTCCATATTGTATTACTTTTTCAACGAAATATCCTTGTTCAATCATATATTTCGTTTCTTTATAACAATCATTTACAGCTGTTGCAGCTTGTTCTAATAAAGACGAAACAGTTGTCATTTTTAATGGTTTTTTCTCTAATTCTAAATAAACCCTTTGCATACTGTCATGAGCGTCTTGAATTTGTTTCATAGAAGAAACTGGCATTCCAGGCAGATTAGAAATTTGAACAAGACGTTTGACCTCTAACATTAGGCGCTTCATATCAATCAGCTGATCGCGTGCTTGCAGTTCATCTTTTCGAAGTGCTTTCAACATTTCAACATACGCTAAATGAGATTCCTTCACTTCTTCCATCTGATTTTTCAATAGATCTAACTCATTTCTTATAACTGAAAATGCAAGATCTTGTTCAGCTACTCGAATTTGTAATAGCTCGAATCGCTTTGTAATGATACTTACCTGCTTTTCAACTAATTTTTGAGCTTTAGTATCTTCATCACTTAGCTCATAAATTTGTTGAACTAATTGAGTCTCTTCTTTTGTTTTCAAATTATTTTCTCTAATTTCTAGAATTTCTTCCTGCGAAGTCCAAATTTCTTTTTCTACTACGTATTTACTCTCAACTTCTTTTTCTAATAAATCGTAGATTGCATCAACTTTTGCTTTTACTAATTCAAGCTTGTCGTTTGCTTCAGTGATTTCAAGCTTTTTAATTAGCTCAACACAGTCGATACAGATTTTTGAACATTCAATTGTTTCATTTTCTAATAACTCAAAGTCAAGCGCATATCCATCTGCTTTCATTTGCTTTAAACCATCTGAAAGATTATGTATTTGAGACGGCATTGTCGTAGTGGATTCAATATATAAATCTGGTATGATTTGCATATTTACTTTTAAAGTATTCACTTCATCACTTATATGCTTCACTAATTCTCTTGCTTCTAAATAATTACCGTTTTCAGTCGTTTCATTAAATAATTGAACTTGTTGCTTTATTTCGTCCATTTTTTCTTCTAACTGAGTTTCAGAGATAGAATATAGATGACGATGTGTTAGTAAAAGTTTTCTTTGCTCAAGATATTCTTGATTTAACTTTTCAATATCTGAATTATTTTGTTCCTCACTACCAACTAAGTCACTAACTTCATTTAGAATTAATTCTACACTTGTCTCAGCTTCATTCAAGCGCGCTTCAAGTTCCGTAATTCCAGCTTTTGCTTTCATGAAATGATACTTGTTAATTGCTTCATCAATTTCTTGGAGTGAATCAGTTACTTTCGGTATAAAAGCTGTAACTATTTCATCCCAATCAGTTCTCCATTTTTCAAAAAGCTCTTCTGTTTGTCCAGTCATATTTAATGCCTTAAGTTTTGAAAGTTCATCCGTTACGGGCTTACTCATTAACTGCATTTTCCATGCCTCTAGTTCATCGAGTCTCTTGTATAAACGTTGTCGAATTGTTAAGGCTACAATCATCAATGCGATAACAATACTAATTACGACTAAAATTACATAGAATGTCATTTCCCTGATGTACCTCCTCTACTTGCCATCTAGATCTATTTATATGTACGTCATTATTTCACTCTTTATTAAGGTCATAGTTAATAATAACATGAGACAGTTGATTTTTGGCCTAATTTTTTCAATTTTTTCATATTTTTATCAAACTATAATATACCCTGTAAAAACTTGTAGAAAATTCAAAATTTCAATCAACGAAAAACGCCTTTCCATTGTGATTGCTCATAATGAAAAAGGCGATCTATTAGGATGAAAGCTCAACATGGCTAATGATATTCTCATCCGTTTCTAGTAGTGATTCAATCCATTTCTCTACATACTCTTTATATCTTTCAAAAAAATACAAGTTATTTTGCTGAATATACAAAACTTCATTTAAATAGCCTGGAAATAAGTATGGTGTAGATAAAAATGATTTTAATTGCACAAAAAAAACTGAAAATGGCATCGTAACTTTTGAATTTGAATAACGAATTGCATCATAAATTTGAGAAAAAATATAACGCTCCCGCGTTAAATAAGTAATCATGATTTCTCGAATAAATACAGAGTCTAATGTTAATTCCCTATAAAAAATCGACGTAGATTCTTTCTTTATATAATA
This sequence comes from Bacillus sp. AFS017336, assembly GCF_002555445.1. Taxonomy (NCBI): domain Bacteria; kingdom Bacillati; phylum Bacillota; class Bacilli; order Caryophanales; family Bacillaceae; genus Bacillus; species Bacillus sp. AFS017336. The sequence continues at coordinate 142,269 of NZ_NUCO01000015.1, read as the reverse complement.
ATAATTCAGTACATCTTCAACTAAATCTTTTAAAATTTTTTTTGCATTTTTATCATACAATAATAAACAATGTTGATCTAAAATCTTTACGTAGCCTTCTAAAAATTCTACTATGATATGTTCAAGTAATCCTTGTTTACCTTTAAAATAATATGAAATCGTTGCGATATTAACATTAGCCTTTTTAGAAATATCTCTCACTGAAGTGCCATGATATCCATTAACTTTAAATAAAGTAAGCGCTGTCTCGATGACTTTTCTTTTAGTTGCAAGTTTATCTTGCTCCACACTCGTCACCCTCTTCTACAACATCAATAGCTTAATTAATTAGAGAAATTTTGATAAATTCCTCTACAAATCGGTCGACAAAATTACCAGTATTATTTCGAAATATGCTATGATATTTCACATGAAATAGGGAAAGGGGTCTACAAATGTTTCAAAAAGTCGAATATTCAGGAACGAAAGAACAACAATACAATACTCTTACATCTCAAGTTAAAGCTCTAATCTACGATGAGCATAACTTAATTGCTAATTTAGCAAATACATCAGCTTTATTAAATCAATTTTTAGATAGAATAAATTGGGTTGGATTTTATTTAAAAGATGGCGATCGCGATGAATTAGTTTTAGGTCCATTTGTAGGACTTCCTGCATGCGTACGTATACCATACGGTAAAGGAGTTTGCGGTACATCTGCTCAAACTAAAACAGTTCAAAGAATCGATAATGTACACGATTTCCCTGGACACATTGCTTGTGATGCTGCTTCAAATTCGGAGATTGTTATTCCTGTAATGCACAACGGAGAAGTAATTGGTGTACTAGATATCGATAGCCCAGAATTCAATCGTTTTGATGAAGTTGATCAACAATATCTTCAAGCAATTGTTAATTTAATTGAGGAAACAATTCAATAAGAGCTTCAAAAAGAAATCCTGAAAATGGATTTCTTTTTTTATGTTGTTGGAAAGAGAGTTTGTCAAACAGACAGCAATATTTTCAATGTAAAAGAAGTTGTATGATGTTGATTTCCACTACAGGATTCTCGCTTTCCATAGGGAGAGACCTTAGCCTCCTCGGCAAGCCTGCGGGGTCTCAGCCTTCCCGCATCTCCCAAAGGAGTCGAGAACCCTTCCGTTCGAATCAACAACTTCAATAAAAAAAGCATATGATAAAGCAACTTATCAACCCCCTTCACTTAGAGAAAAGCTACGACCTGATATAAGTATTCTGTTTTCAGATTTGTGCTTTTTTCTTATTCATGAAAACCTTATAAGTAACATTTATTTGGATTTGTGCTTTTTTACTTACTCATGAACCCTTTATGAGTAACTATTTTTCTTTTTTCTGCCTTTTTACTTACTCATGAACCTTCTATGAGTAACTGTTTTTCGTATTTTTGCCTTTTTACTTACTCATGGACCCTCTATGAGTAACTATTTTTCTTATTTCTGCCTTTTTACTTACTTATGAACCTTCTATGAGTAACATTTTTGTAGATTTCTGACCTTTTACTTACTCATGAACCCTTTATGAGTTAATATATTTCATATTTCCTCTCTCTTTTTTAACTCATGAACCCTTTACGAGTATGTTATTACAAGATTCAACCTTATTTACTTACTCATATCCTTACATGAGTAAGTATTTTCATATTGCGGTATTATACGATTCCTCTCCCTTTCATTCGACCTTGTTTTTAAAACTGCTCTTGACTATTTTATACTATTTGGTTATAATATTTTTTGTGTAAAATAACGCAGCGTTGTAAGCACAGGCTTGATCTTTATTTTGTTCCTCTACTATTTTAGAGGTGTCATCGCGTAACTCTGGCTGCTGGAGCGAGGATACATGAAAGCAAAATAAACTGACTGGAGCTACACGAACGTTTTTATTTTACTCCAAAATAAAAACTCAAAGGAGGAGACAATCAATGTCTCGTTATACAGGATCTACTTGGAAATTATCTCGCCGTTTAGGCATTTCATTAAGCGGAACGGGTAAAGAATTAGAAAAACGCCCTTACGCTCCAGGTCAACACGGACCAAACCAACGTAAAAAATTATCAGAATACGGTTTACAATTACAAGAAAAGCAAAAACTTCGTCACATGTTCGGTGTTAATGAGCGCCAATTCCGTCGCACATTTGATATCGCTGGTAAATTAACTGGTAAACATGGTGAAAACTTCATGATCTTATTAGAAACTCGTTTAGACAACGTAGTTTACCGTATGGGTCTTGCTCGTACTCGTCGTGCTGCTCGTCAATTAGTTAACCACGGTCACATCATGGTTGATGGCAAACGTGTAGATATCCCATCTTTCCGCGTTAAAATTGGCCAAACTATCAGCTTACGTGAAAAATCACAAAACTTAGCTGTAGTTAAAGAAGCTGTTGAAGTTAACAACTTTGTACCTGAGTACATCACTTTCAACGCTGACAAATTAGAAGGTACTTTCAACCGCTTACCAGAGCGTTCTGAATTACCAGCTGAAATCAACGAAGCTCTTATCGTTGAATTCTACAACCGTTAATAATATCGCTTCTTAGAAAGCGATCAAAACTCCCTATCAATTTTGATAGGGAGTTTTATTTATATAAAAAAAGCCCCCGACTTTACTCGGAAGGGCTACTTATGCGGAAATGAGAGGTGTATTAAAATAACTTTTTTATATTATTTTAATTTCACTACCGCTAGATCATGTTGCAGTGCATTATTACCTTCTTGAGGATCAAATGCAATGTCACTAAGTCCAAATACATTTACGATAACATCACGATCTTTCGGATGAAGAATTCTTACTTCATAAGCAAATAAGTTTGGTGGAAGTTGGAAAGATCTAAATGTTCTGTATTGATTTGGCGGAATTGTTATTGTAGTTGGATCAACCATCGGAAGAATAACTGGTGAACCACTTGACCAATCAAACATAAAAACACTCACTGAACGAGAGTCATCCGGGTCAAGATTAAGAGCTTCTACTGTCAAGAACTGAGTATCAGAATGTCTTCTTAATACCCCTGTTGATAAAAATTTTGACATCAACGTCACTCCTTTCATATTATTTGGACAAGCAAATCCATATAATATAAAATGTTTCATTTAAAAAAATGAAATGGACATTGGTACAATTACTTAATAGTTTTTTTAAAAATGATAGATTGCCTATTTTTAACTCATATTTGTTTATAGTATATTGCTTTTAAAATGGATAAACATTCTCTAAAATACGCTGTTGGAATAATCACTCTTGGTGTTTTTGCCGGAAGACCAATCACATTTAAACCTTGTTTTTTAGCTAATTTTAGAGATCTAAATAAGTGATAATCATTTGATACAACGATCCCTTTTGCGTTTGCATTATTTATAAGCTTTTTGGAGTATTTCATATTTTCATAAGTATTAGTGGATAAATCTTCTTTAATAATTCGATCTTCTCCAATACCCAATTTGATTAATTCACCCTTCATACACTCTGCTTCTGATATTAATTCATCTTTTCCTTTTCCACCTGAAACAATAATTTTTGCACTAGTATTTTCTTTTGCATACTTTGCCGCTGTTTCAATCCGATAGCGTAGCGCTCTAGTAGGCTTATCTTTTTTCAAACCAGCCCCTAGTACAATAACATACTCAGCATCTTTTGGAACCTTATGCTTATATTGCAGAAAACTATTTGCACCAATGAATACGATACAAAATAAATAACCTAATATTCCAATTAATATTGTATATGTAATTAATTTAAAAAAACCCATTATATTTATCCCCTCAAATCAATTTAATATAAATTCTATTTTATCGAAAAATTAGGCGAATTTCATTAATATTTGATATGTGACATAAATCTTTAACATTCAGCTTCTAAAGAACTAGGTATATGTAACATAGAAAAATCCCTTTTAAATGAGTATCAACTCACTATAAAAGGGATTAGACTTAAATATTCTTTATAAATTATCTTGGGTACTTTAAGTCCATTGGATTTTGTTGATCCTTAGAAAGTCTCTTTTGGTGAGCTTTCGTTTTAGCATCTACATGATTTGCATCACTTGGACGATTTTTCTTTGAACCACCAGCTGCATGACTCATTCTTTTCCCTCCATTAACCAGTTCGTACAAAAACTAGTTTACGTAGAATGAATTTGTTTATGCGGCATTTCTTGAATTTTCACCTTTAATTTCTGTCTTTAAACCTTTACCCAATAGAGCAGCTACTATACTAAACAATGGAGTAATAAACAACACGAACGAAAATGGTAAATAATCAATAACCGGTACTCCTAATGTTGAAGCAAAGAATGCTCCACTTACACTCCAAGGTACGATTGGGTTAAAAAGTGTACCCCCATCTTCTAATGCACGAGATAAATTTTTAAGTGGAATATTTTTATTGATAAAAACATCTTTTAATAATTGCCCAGGAAGTAGAATTGAAAGGTATTGTTCACCTGTTAATAGGTTCACACTCATTGCAGACAATGTACTAGCAACAATAACATTTCCACTACGTTTTAAGTTAGACAACGATTGGATTAATGTTTCGAATACTCGTAACTCCTGTAATAATCCACCTAAAGCTAGAGCAATAAAAATCAATGAAACAGACCACATCATTGATTGTAATCCTCCACGGTTAACAATTGAATTAAGCATGTCATTCCCTGTATCTAATTGGAAACCATTTTGTAATGTTGAGAACACTTTAGTAAGTGTAATATCTTTTTGAATGAAAAATGATAGAACTAATGAGCTAACAATACCAGCTGTCATAGTCGGTAAAGTTGAAAAGCCTTTAAATGCCATGATAAAAACAATTAAACATGGAATTAATAATAAAGGATTAACTTCAAAGCTAGAAGAAATTGCTTTTTTCATTTCAGTTACTTGCGCCATATCTGTATTTCCATGCCCCATACCAATGATTAAAAATAAAATAACAGTAACAAATAAGGCTGGAATTGTTGTATATGCCATGTGGCGAATATGTTCATTGACCTTTATGCCTAAAATACTTGGAACGAAATTCGTTGTATCGGAAATGGGTGACATTTTATCCCCAAAACATGCTCCACTTATAATTGCACCTGCTGCAATTGCAGGAGGAATTCCCATAATATGAGCGATTCCCATTAAAGCTACCCCAACTGTAGCAATTGTTGTAAATGTGCTCCCCGTAAAACTAGCAACAATAATAGTAATAAATATGGCGCTAATCGCAAACCACTTAGCTGAAAGTACAGAAATTCCGTAAAATAATAATGTAGGAACTGTGCCACTAAGCATCCAAGAGCCAATTAATAAACCAATCATCATTAAGATTAAAGTTGGTGACAATCCATTTTGAATTCCTTTTTTCATACCACTTTCAATCTGTTCCCACTTGAATCCTTTAAATAATCCAAATATAGCTAAACTAACTACACATAATAGAAGTGGAATTTGCGGATCGGTTTTTAAAAAGACTAGACAACTAGACATAATAACGGTAAACAGTGCGATTAACGCACCTAATTCTATGTTTTTCATTTTATATACTCTCCCTACTTATACATCCATATATACGTGTTCACGAAACTTTACAAACCCTAATTTCTCATAAAAACTTCTTGCATTTTTATTATCGATCCAGTAATCTAATTCAATTCTTGATAGATTATGATCCCGTGCAAACGAGGCAATTTTATGAATTAAAAATGAACCGTAACCTTTATTTCTTTTTTCTTCGTTTATACTTATTTGATGAACATACCCTAGCCTAAAAGCTTTTTTAATAGGTCCTTCAGGAATATCTTTTACTTCAATCCAAGCATAACCAATTAGTTCTTCAACATCTTTAACGATGAAAAAATGATGCTCCGGTTTATCTACTACACTCTTAAAAAACTCAGTCATTTCAGCTAAATTGTGAACCTTAAAAAATTCTGGAAACAATTCAGCATGTAGATTTTGAACACCTTCATTGAGTTTTGCCAATATTCCGTAATCTTTTGTTGCAAATATCTCCATGATTCCTCACCTCTTAAAAAATATACAAAAAAAAAGAGGCCTCCCTATTAAATATAGGGACGACCTCAATCGCGTTACCACCCTAGTTATAAGAAATACATACTTAAAACTAGTACTTTTCCTTATCACTCGAATCTGTAACGTAGACTTACGTTCTTTCCTTCATTAGATGAACTAACTACGAAAAGAAAACTCCCGAAATGTAATTCATTTGATTGTGCAGACGAGTTTTCACCAACCACTCGCTCTCTGAACTGCTCCCAATCAAATTACTGCTTTTTCGTTCACTGTTTGTTCGATATTATAATGTCACCAAGTGGTATTTCTTTTTACCACGACGGATAATGATAAATTGTTCTTCAATTGCATCTGATTTAGATAACACTTTTGCAACGTCCTGAATACGATCTCCATTTACATAAACAGCACCGTTTTGAACATCTTCACGTGCTTGACGTTTTGACGGAGAAATTTTTGCTTCAACTAGTAAATCTACTAAGCCTTTTTCTGCATCACTTAAATTAAATGAAGGTACATCTTTAAAACCTTGTTTAATTTCAGCAGCAGTTAATTCTTTTACAGTTCCACTAAATAGTGCTTCTGTAATTTTAATTGCCTGATCAAGAGCTTCTTCTCCATGAACTAATTTAGTTACTTCAGCCGCTAATGCTTTTTGAGCAACACGTTGTTCAGGTGCTTCATTAAATTGTTTCTCAAGCTCTAAAATTTCCTCTTTTGAAAGGAAAGTAAAGTATTTCAAGTATTTAACTACATCACGGTCATCTGTATTAATCCAGAATTGGTAGAATTCGTATGGAGTTGTTTTTTCAGGATCTAACCAAACTGCTCCACCTTCAGTTTTACCAAATTTAGAACCATCAGCTTTTGTAACTAAAGGTACTGTAAGTCCAAATGCTTTTGAATCCTCTTCTGTTTTACGAATTAATTCCATACCTGCTGTAATATTACCCCATTGATCACTACCACCAATTTGTAATTTACAGTTATGGTCTTGGTATAATTTTAAGAAGTCATATGATTGTAAAATCATGTAACTAAATTCAGTAAACGAAATACCTGCTTCTAAACGAGATGCAACTGAATCCTTCGCAAGCATGTAATTTAATCCGAAGTTTTTACCGATGTCACGTAAGAAAGTAATAACATCTAGTTCGCCAGTCCAATCATAGTTATTAACTACTTTAGCAGCGTTTTCACCCTCAAAGCTTAAGAATGGTAATAGTTGTGTACGAATTCTTTCACTGAACAATTTTACTGTATCAGCAGTATTTAACGTACGCTCTGCCTTTTTACCACTTGGGTCACCGATCATCCCTGTTGCGCCACCTACTACCCCAATCGGTTTATGACCTGCAACTTGAAATCTTTTTAACATTAAAACTGGTAATAAGTGTCCAATGTGTAAGCTATCACCAGTTGGGTCAAAACCACAATATAATGAAACAGACTCTTCGCTTAATAATTTTTGTAGACCTTCTTCATCTGTCATTTGATTAATTAATCCACGAAATTCTAAATCTTGTAAGATATTTTCCATTTTTAGTCCACCCCTTCGATCATCTATACGTCGTCTAAACAAAATAAAAAGTCCCTACTGTTAAACAGTAGGGACGAATAATTAAAATCGCGGTACCACCCTAGTTGTAGCTAAAAATTAAGCTACCTCTCAAACAATTAACGGCTGTTAACCGTTCTAATCCTAATTTGTAATCGATACAAATTTCGAAAAAGAATGCTCCAGGGTGTAATTCATGTCAATGTTTGTGCTAATTCTCACCAACCATTAGCTCTCTGATCCAATACATTCACACTACTAAGCCTTTCAACGCTCAATATTAAAATGTTATGAAACATTTATAACATAAATAAAACGTTTTAGTCAAATAGATAATTAATTATTTATTAATTTTATATAAATTGTCATGCAATTTTTGAATAAAAATGCTTTAAATCAAATAATATGGTTAAATATTAATATTAACATCTTTAAAAATACATATTTTGGAAATGGAGTGTTTTTACTTGAAAAATAAAGGTATGTGGATTGCTTTAATAATTGTAGTAGTTCTAGTCCTTATGGGTGTTGGTAGCTATAATGGCTTTGTTACAAAAGAAGAGACTGTAACAAATAAAATGTCTCAAGTCGATAATCAACTTAAACGTCGTTCAGATTTAATACCAAACTTAGTAAATACAGTAAAAGGATATGCAACACAAGAAAAAGATGTGATTGCTTCTGTAACAAATGCACGTGCAAAATTAGCTGGCGCACAAACAACAGCTGAAAAAAGTAAAGCTGACCAAGAATTGTCTGGAGCCCTTAGTAGATTATTAGTAGTTGTAGAAAACTATCCTGATTTAAAATCAAATCAAAATTTCCAAGCTTTAATGGATAGCTTAGAAGGAACAGAAAATCGATTAGCTGTTGCTCGTAAAGACTATAATGACGCTGTAACTGATTACAATCAAAAAATTAAAAAATTCCCAGGTGTACTTGTAGCTGGAATGTTTGGTTTTGAGAAGAAGGATTACTTTGCAGTATCTGAAAAAGATAAAGCTACACCAGAAGTTGATTTTAGTGGCGATGGTAATAAATGAGAAAATTTCTCTCATTAATCTTCCTAATAGGATTTCTTTTTTCCTTTGCAACTGGAGCGAGTGCTGAAATTAAAGTACCCTCTCAAGTAGGTGACATTTATGTACAAGATTATGCAAATGTTCTTAACAGAGAAGATACACAAACGCTCATTCAATTAGGAAGAAAATTAGAAGATACTACTTCCGCTCAACTGGCAGTTTTAACAATTCCAAGTTTAGAGGGAAATGATATTAAAGAATATGCTAATACAGCATTTCGAAAATACGGATTAGGTAATAAAAAGAAAAACAATGGTGTTCTTCTGCTTTATGCCAAAAAAGACAGAGAAATAAGAATTGAAGTAGGGTATGGTTTAGAAGGCGTTGTAACAGATATCCGCACTGGAAAAATACTCGACCAAAGTGCCATTCCATATTTAAAAAAAGGTGAGGAGTCTCTAGCAATAACGAACACATACAAATCATTGTATAACGTTATTTTAAAAGGCTCTGATCAAACAGGTCATTCTAAAACTAGTACTTTATGGGATAATTTAAAAGTTTTCATTATCATTGCGGTTGTGATCGTAATCATCATCATTGATATGATGTTCTTCAATGGAGTACTTACTTACTTCATCATAAATTTATTACCGGCTCTTTTAAATTCATCAGGCGGTGGCGGCAACAGAGGCGGTGGCGGCGGAAGTTCCGGTGGCGGTGGCTCCGACCGAAAATTTTAAGCAACAAAAAACCATTGGAAAATTTTCCAATGGTTTTTTTTATTAATCTTCCATAGTCGATAAGTCACCTGTTGGAAGGTCTAACTCCCAAGCTTTTAATACTCTTCGCATAATTTTTCCGCTTCGAGTTTTTGGTAATTTATCTCGGAATTCTATTTGTCTAGGTGCTGCATGAGCTGCTAAACCTAATTTAACGAAATTACGAATTTCTTCCTTCAACTCATCTGAAGCAACATATCCATCTCTTAAAGCAACAAATGCTTTAATAATTTCACCGCGTACTGGATCTGGAATGCCGATTACACCTGCTTCTGCAATCGCCGGATGCTCGACAAGCTTACTTTCAACTTCAAATGGCCCTACTCGCTCACCAGAAGTCATAATTACATCATCTACTCGTCCTTGGAACCAGAAATATCCATCCTCATCCATATAAGCTGAATCACCTGAAACATACCACTCTTCATTTAAGAAATATGATTGGAATTTTGCTTCATTATTCCAAATTGTATTCATCATCGATGGCCAACCCTTTTTAATTGCTAGATTTCCCATCGTATATGGAGCAACTTCATTACCATAATTATCCACAATTGCTGCTTCAATGCCAGGGAATGGTTTACCCATTGAACCTGGGCGAATTGGCATACATGGATAGTTACAGATTAGTGAAGCTCCAGTTTCTGTCATCCACCAGTTATCATGAATTCGTAAATTAAATACTTTCGCACCCCAACGTACTACCTCAGGATTTAAAGGCTCACCAACACTTAAAATATGACGAAGAGAGCTTAAATCATATTTCTTAATAGAATCTTCTCCAGCACCCATAAGCATGCGGAATGCTGTAGGAGCACTGTACCAAACCGTTACACCAAATTCTTGGATTGTTTCATACCAAGCATCTGGACTGAAGCGTCCACCTAAGATTACGTTAGAAGCACCATTTAACCACGGTCCAAAAATACCGTATGATGTACCAGTTACCCAACCTGGATCCGCTGTGCACCAATAAACATCATCATTTTGTAGATCCGTCACCCATTTACCAGTTTGATAGTGTTGGATCATTGCTTGTTGAACATGAAGAACTCCTTTTGGTTTGCCAGTTGAACCAGAAGAATAATGTAAAATTAAACCATCATGACGATTTAACCAAGTAATCTCAAAATCCGTTTTTGCCTCTTTATAACGAGTTTTGAAATCTACAAATTTACCACCTTCTTCAATATCATCACCGATAAGGAAGATTGTTTTTAAAGCAGGTAAATCATTAACTGGTACACGTGATAATAATTCAGGCGTTGTTACTAATACCTTAGCTTCACTATCTTCTAAACGATCCTTCACTGCACCTTCCATAAATGCTTCAAATAAAGGTCCAACAATAGCACCTAATTTTAAAGCTCCTAAAAGAGCATAATATAATTCAGGTTGACGAGGCATAAAGATAAATACTCGGTCACCTTTTTCAACATCACCGAATTGCTTTAACACATTAGCAGCTTTGTTTGAATTATTTTTCATTTCTTCAAAAGTATATTTTTCATTTCTCTTATCATCTTTGTAATACAATGCGACTTTATCTTTACGATCAGAATTTGCATGACGGTCAATCGCCTCGAAAGCTGCATTATATTTTTGTGTTGTATACCAAGAAAACTCTTTTTCTACATCTTCCCATTTAAAATTTTTATAAGTTTCCTCATAGTTTTTTAAATTAAATTGCCCGTTTTTTACAGGAAGCGCTTCCACTTTCATATAAATCCCTCCTTGATATTCTCTACTATCATTATACATTGATAAGATTAAATTTTCAGTATTTTTAATAAATTAGACATTATTTACTATTAGACATCCACTGATTTTTTTCCTGTATGTCTTTTCTGCATTTTTTAGTATGATATAAAAAAAGGTGTATTCTACAGGGAGTGAGATACATTGGATCACCCAAAAAAATATTTTTCAAAAACGATTCAAACTGAGCATGGTGAGTTAATTATAGAAGGACCAGTCGAGTCTGCCTTACTTGAAACATACCGTTTTCATGAAAACTTAACTTCTTTTAGACAACCCGAACAACAACATAAAGCAGTTGTTGAAATTGCTAGTTTACCTGAAGCAAGAATAATCATTGCTAGACTTAATCAAACAATCGTAGGATACGTAACATATTTATATCCAGACCCACTAGAAAGATGGTCGAAAACTACATTAAAAAATTTAATTGAGCTTGGAGCAATTGAGGTAATACCTGAATTCCGAGGTTTTTCGGTTGCCAAAAACATGCTTATTCTATCAATGCTAGATGATGCAATGGAAGATTATATTATTATCACAACTGAGTACTATTGGCATTGGGATTTAAAAGGCACAGGATTAAATGTATGGGAATATCGAAAAATGATGGAAAAAATGATGAATGCGGGTGGACTGATTCAATTTGCAACTGATGATCCTGAAATCTGTTCACATCCAGCAAACTGTTTAATGGTTAGGATTGGAAAACGAGTAACAACTGAACAAATTCAAGCGTTTGACGCTTTACGCTTTTTACAAAGATATATGTACTAATTGAACTTTAATCTCGAAAGGTAGGATTTAATCGAATGCTTATTCAAGATATCATGCGCAGTTCAAACATTACGTTAAAAAAGGAAAATACAATCGGTGATGCAGTTACGATTTTTCGGACAGGAGAAGTTCGTCATATTCCAATTATTAATGACGACAAACAAGTAATTGGAATCATTTCTGATCGTGATGTCCGAGATGCTTTACCTTCGACATTATTTCAACAAGCCAGTTCGACTGTTCTTGAAGTACAAGTTGAAAAAATTATGACGACTAATGTCATAAATTGCAGTCCAATAGACTTTGTAGAAGAAGTAGCAACCTATTTCTATCAATATAAAATAGGCTGTTTACCAGTAGTATCTAGCGGAAAATTAATAGGAGTCGTTACTGAAATCGATGTATTACATACATTAGTAACTTTAACAGGAGCATATCAGCCTAGCTCCCAAATCGAGATCTTAGTCCACGACCATCCAGGTATTTTAAGTGATGTAGTAAAGGTATTTTCAAAAGAAAATATTAATATCGTAAGTGTCCTAGTCTATCCTGCAAAGGAAACTAATCATAAAGTTCTTGTATTTAGAATACAGACAATGAATCCCATCACAATCATTCAAACTTTAAAAACTGAAGGATATAAAATCCTTTGGCCAAATGAAGCGAGTGAATCATGATGAAAAAGGATGCCTATTTAGTTTATAGCGAAGAATACCATGCATATCAGTTCAACGAAAAACATCCATTTAACCCGATTCGCTCTCAATTAGTTTATGAATTATTAAAATCTAGTAATCTATTAAATGAACACGATATTATTCCACCCAGATTAGCAACAGATGAAGAACTTCTTCTTTTTCATGATTTACAGTTTATTGAACAAGTAAAAAAAGCAAGCCGCGAACCGGTTAGTGCTAATATCGCTGAACAATTTGGATTAGGCACTGAAGATACACCAATTTTTAAAAATATGCACGAAGCTAGCTCACTAATTGTTGGTGGAACACTAACTGCCGTTGACGCAGTTTTAGAAGGTAAATCTAATCATGCTTTTAATTTGGGTGGCGGGCTCCATCACGGTTTTAAACGAAAAGCCTCTGGTTTTTGCGTTTATAACGATTGTGCCATCGCGATTAAATACATACAAAAAAAGTACGGCTTAAAAGTTCTATATGTAGATACAGACGCACACCATGGCGATGGAGTTCAATGGGCATTTTACGATGATCCAACTGTTTGCACATTGTCCATCCATGAAACAGGTAGATATTTGTTCCCTGGGACAGGTGCTGTAACCGAAAGAGGACAAGGCCAAGGGTTTGGTTACTCATTTAATCTCCCAATTGACGCATTCACTGAAGACGATTCATTCCTATCAAGCTATAAAAAAGCTTTATCTGATATAGCACAATACTTTAAACCAGATGTTATTCTCACACAAAATGGCTCTGATTCACACTGTTACGATCCATTAACACATCTCTGTACAACAATGAAAACATTTGAAGAAATCCCAAAAATAGCGCACGAAATCGCCCATAAATATTGCAACGGAAGATGGATCGCAGTTACCGGCGGAGGATACGATTACTGGAGAGTAGTACCAAGAGCCTGGTCACAAGTATGGCTAGCCATGACAAATCAGCAACCAACTTCCGAACTAATACCGGGTAATTGGCTTGAAAAATGGCAGAAAATTGCTAATGTTAAGTTACCCACAACATGGTCAGACGACCCATCAATCGTAAAACCCATTCCAAGAAAAAAGGAAATCGAAGAATATAACGAACAAATATTGTACCGTGCACTTGAGCCATTACACATTCAACAAAAGAAACCATTTATTTAAATATAACGCGCTGTCGGAGGGGATATCTCGACAGCGTATTTTGTTTTAAGGAGAAGTTTCTTCCTTCATTACTAGATTTCAGCGCAGATTTGGAGCAATTTTAGATAGAATAAGAGCAAATTTGCTAGTTTTAATTTAAAAATGACCTTCTTTTAGGAAGAAATACCCTAACCGGTATAATTCTATTTACAACATACTAATTTATGGACATTGCTCCAGAGGGTATATCATTAGTATTCTTAATTTGCTTTACCTATTTTTCATAGAAATTAAGTAGTTTTAACTTATATCCGTCTCATTTTAGATCGAACTAGAATAAATTTGCTAGTTTCATACAAAGAATGCTCTATTTAAGTTAAAATTGGCGTGAAATACCCCTATCGGTATATGTATTTTATTAACTTATTTGCGATTCTCGGATTTTAATTGCGATTCCTCATTTTTATTTGCGATTCCCAGATTTTAATTGCGATTCTTCTTTTTTATTTGCGATTCCCAGATTTTAATTGCGATTCTTCTTTTTTATTTGCGATTACCATCAAGTTGATTCGACGATACAATTCTTTCATTTCCACTGATTCAATATTTCCATCTATTTAACTCCAAATAAAAACAAAAAAAGCCCAGGACCATTTAATCCTAAGCTTTTCAATATTTTACTTTGTTGATTGGCGAATTTGAAGATGATGAGGAAGGATAACTGTATTGTCTTCCACCGTCTCTTTATTCATGTACTTCGTCAATAATCTCATTGCAACTGCACCAATATCATACATTGGTTGTGCAACAGATGATAGTTTCGGTCGAACCATTAGTGCAAGTCTTGTGTTATCAAAACCGATCACCTCTAGGTTATTTGGAACTAGAATACCGTGGTCTTGAGCACTGTGGATTACACCAATTGCCATTTCATCAGATGCGACGAAAATTGCACTCGGAATTATGTTACGTTCATGGAATGATTCAAATGCTTCACTTCCAGATTCATATGAGTTATCACCATATGTAACTAAATCCTCATCGAATTCAATTCCATTTTCTTGTAAGGCACGTTTGTATCCTTCTAACTTACTTTGTCCGATAATATTTGTTTCTGTTGGACCGTTTACGAATGCTACTTTTTGATGACCTTTTTTAATTAAGTAATCTACTGCATCAAAAGCACCTTGTGCATAGTCAATATTTACTGATGGAATTTTATTCGTTTCATCAAATGTAGTTGCTAATACGATTGGAACGCCAGCTTTTTCGTACTCTTCATTATGAATATCGGTAATTGTACCACCAATAAATAAAATTCCGTCAACTTGCTTTGCTAGCATATTATTGATTAATGTAATTTCTTTTTCTATATTCTCATCTGAATTACTTAAAATAATATTGTATTTGTACATTGTTGCGATATCTTCAATACCTCGAGCAAGTTCTGCATAAAACGTATTTGAAATATCTGGAATAATTACTCCTACTGTTGTTGTTTTTTTACTTGCTAGCCCTCTTGCTACTGCATTTGGTCTATATCCTAAACGACTGATCGCTTCATTTACTTTTTTGCGTGTTGTAGGCTTAACATTTGGATTGCCATTAACTACTCGTGAAACTGTAGCCATGGAAACGTTTGCCTCACGTGCCACGTCATAAATGGTAACCGTCATTTTCATCACTCCTCTATTTTATTCTATCTATTATGTAGTTTGTTTTTATTTAAGTAAAATAGTCATAAAACGTAATATTCCACAAAAATAGTGCTTCTTTCTATCTTATAGTGAAACGAATATTCGTTCAATAGACCTATTAGTAAAAAATGTAAATTATTCGTAGTTTATCACTATATACTGCTAATTTAAAACAAACGTTCACAAATTATTCAAAAAGCGCCGACTGATTTTGTTCAGCCAGCGCTTTTATGATGATTATCGATTTATGAATGAATTAACTTCAGACATAAATTGGTCAAATTGATCAAAATTCATTTGCTGTGATGAGTCACTTAAAGCAGTAGCAGGATCAGGATGAACCTCTGCCATAATACCATCAGCACCAATCGCTAGTCCCGCTTTCGCTGCAGGTATTAGTAGGTCTCTTCTTCCAGTTGAATGAGTTACATCCACTAATACTGGTAGATGAGTTTCTTGTTTTAAAATTGGAACAGCTGTTATATCTAATGTATTTCTAGTAGCTTTTTCATAAGTTCTTATGCCACGTTCGCATAGAATTATTTCTTGATTGCCTTCTGACATTATATATTCAGCCGCATAAATGAATTCTTCTATTGTCGCTGATAAACCTCTTTTTAATAAAATTGGTTTATTTACAGAACCTGCTGCTTTTAATAGTTCAAAGTTCTGCATATTTCTTGCGCCGATTTGAATGATATCAACATAATCTAATGCCATTTCAATATGCTCTGGGCTTACTATTTCACTAATAATTGCCAAACCATGGTTTTGGCCAACCTCTTTTAAAATCTTCAAGCCCTCTTCTCCGAGTCCTTGGAAATCATAAGGTGAAGTTCGCGGTTTGAATGCTCCACCGCGCATAATTTTTATTCCTTGCTCTTTTAACACTTTAGCAACAGAATCAACTTGTTCATAGCTTTCAACTGCGCATGGACCTGCAATAATAATTGGGCTTCCATCACCAATATTGACACCATTTACATTTACAATAGTGTTTTCAGATTTTCTTTTTCTTGAAACAAGTAGTACTTTTTTGTCATCTTCTTCTTGAAGCTCCAAACTACTTTTAAAAATTTCTTTAAATATGTGTTGGAGTGTTGCGGTACTAAAAGGGCCTTCATTAATTTCTGCTATATGATCAAGCATTTTTCGTTCTCTGACTGGGTCATAACGCTTAACGCCTTGATCTATTTTAGCAACTCCAATTTTTTTAGCGATTTCGCCTCTTCTATTTAATAACTCAAATATTTGATGATTAATCTCGTCGATTTCACTTCTTAATTGTTCTAAATCATTTTTAGTCAATTTAAATCCTCCTTGCAAATACCATTATCTCTTTTGTTATTATGACACTTTATTGAAAGCTAATCAAAGCATGAGCATTATTTTAGTAAAATGTTTTTTTAATGAATATTTTGTATCTTAGTTGAGAATACTAGCAATCCAAATAAAAAAGGAAGAGTTATTTACGTAGCTCTTCCTAAAAGTATGTTCACATTAATCCTTTGTAATAATAACCCCTTCTATGTTTAGCACTCTATCTAGCCATTCATTGATCAAAGAGTTAAATAAATTTTCTTGTTCGATTTGAAGATTATGGCCAGCTTTATCTAAAATCGCAAATGTTGCTCTAGGATAATTTTCTAGTACACTCAATGCGTCTTTAAATCCAACAACTGAATCTTGTAGCCCTATTAAAAATAAACTAGGAGCATTGAACTTATACTTATCTATCTCGAAAGAAAAACCGTAATGATTCTTTATTTTAGATAAGAATTCCTGATCAGCAATTGAACACCCACTTGCAATCTCGTTTTTATAACGCTCCCAAGTTTTTTCATCTAAAACAACATTGTTTGAACGAAATTCCTCTACTTCATATTCATTTAATTGCTTTATAAAATTTTTGTCTTCCACTATGATTGCGTGGCTAGGAAGCAACCTTTTTTCAAATTCTGGAATAATCACCGGACAAATAAATGCAGCACCTACTACTTTTTCTGCTCTATTTGCAATAATTCCTCGTGCTAAATAACCCCCGTAAGATTCTCCGGCTAATAAAAAAGATTGACCCGGTATTATTGTGTCAATAAACTCTAATACAATGTTCAGCATATCATCTGTCGTATTAACGTTTACTCCGCCCTTTGTTTTCCCCATGCCTGGAAGATCAAAGTAAATCCTTTTATAACCATTTCTTTTCTTAAAAATAGGTTCCATACAACCTTGCATTAACCTTAGGTCTGGTGTAAACCCATGAATCATTACTATTGGTTTACCTTCTCCTTTAATTTCATAGTTAATGTCTATATTATTAATAGTACAAAAAGGCATTTTACTTACCTCCAATTTAACTATTCATTTTTGTTTATTTCACTGATTTTAATAGTATGAGGTAATACGGCATGAACACCCTTCATATGGTTAACAATTTGAGTAATTCTCAAATCAACACATACGCTAGCTAATGCAACTGCCTCGGTTTTTTCGATTCCATAAAGCTCTTGAATTAACGCGACCATCCCATTTAATGCTGTTACGGTTGCTTTATTTAAATCTTCATCAAATCCAAATGTAATCCACCCTGCTGGAGTATTAGCGCGTGGCATCGTAATGTCCAAATCTTCTCTAACTGTAAGGGTAAGATTTACTTTTTCAAAAGGTGCTTCGATCGCCTGACCTGATACTTCTCCATCACCCTGTGCAGCGTGACCATCACCTGCGGAAAAAAGTGCACCTTCTACAGCGATTGGTAAGTAAAGTATACTTCCTTCTACCAACTCCTTGCAGTCAATATTTCCACCACAATACCTCGGTGGAATTGTTGAATGAACTCCAGTTTCAGAAGGTGCAGTGCCAAGAACACCTAAAAATGGAACTAAAGGCACTGAAACTTCTAGGTCTTTAATTTTTGTCTTTGCTATATTGTTTTCATTATTAATTAACCAATTAAGTGTTACTTCGGGATCTCCAGAGATACCTAATGCATCGTTTTGCCAATTTCCTTTTCCACCAGCACAATTCCATCCGTACCAATCAGCTTTTAATTCATTTATTCTAATTTCAAGTGTCATCCCTGGCTTTGCACCCTCTACATAAAAAGGCCCAATCATAGGGTGACCCCAGTCTTTCTCATTCTCCCGTGACTCGAAACTTACTCTTTCACCATTTTGATTCGTAAAACCCCATCCGATATCAATAGTGTCAAACTCGATTGAATCACCAGAACGAATGATTTGTATAGCCTCATACTCGTTACTATAAGAAGCATGCAAAAGCTGATTAGATGTTTTAAATTTATATGTTTCTGGCATCAATATCCCTTCTTTCAACTTTCTAATTAAATATGTAAAAATAATTTAACTATAACTATTTCTGCAAATAACTTAATTTCCCTTGTTTTGAATTACCTTTCTCTTTTCAATCTCATCTTTGGAATTCGTATAATCCGCTCCCCCAATTTGAATTACACATCCTTTTCATTGTATTGTATAGTTGAGATTTCCAATTTTAGGAATATCCAATTTATTATACTGGAGGAATAAAAATGGCAATTACTTTTAAACAAATGGTTACAGAAGCACGTGAGAATGTACAAGGAATTAGTTCAGCTGATGCTCGTGAAAAAATTAATTCGAATCCAGAGACATTTGTCATTGATGTACAAGATGCTACCGATGCAGGTGCATGTGGTTTAATTCCAAGTAGCATGAATATCTCACTTGGTATGTTACCAATCCGTGCAGACCTAGAGTTACCAGAACACTTACGCGAACCTAAATTAGCAGATCGAAATCGCCCAGTTCTTGTAACATGTGGTGCAGGAGGTCAAGCAGCATTAGGAGCATATTTACTTAAAAAAATGGGTTTCACTGATGTAGCTTATATCGATGGTGGAACTGCAGCGTGGAAAGCTGCTGGATTTGATGTAGAGTAATTTCAAGTTATCCATTCGGTAAAAGTACTGGAGAATTTGTCTAAACTACATATTAAGAGTTCTATTTATAAATAAAAACTGCACCTTAAATTTAAATTTAGGTGCAGTTTTTTGTTATTTTTTTAATAATGCTTTTTCAATTTCATCCTTCTTAATCGAAAAATGAGATGTATTGTAAACTACATTTCCATTTTCAAAAATAAATAATTGAGGTGACTCATGTTTTAAAGCAGTCTTCTCAGATATATAATTTGATAGCTCTCTGTCATCTTGAACTTGTAAATAGTATAGCGGTACACTTTCATACGCTGAAGCAAATGCTAAAAATTCAGTATAAGCTGCATGACTAATCGGGCAAGTTGTACTATGCTTTAAAAACACAAATTTTTCTTCGTTGTTCACTAGCTCATCAAATTGTTGAATCGTTGATATTCGATTTACCATTTTTCTTTTTTCCCTCACGCTTCGTTTTATACTTTTCCCATAAATCCAATGCTGTTGTTCCCCAGTTCATAACTTGGGACATTTTTTCTGTACTAACTTTTACAGTATTTGATACATTATTAGCAGTATCTCGTACTCTTTCGTTCATTTCTGAAATTGTAACTCCAACTTCTTCAACTGACTTAGCTAATACATCAAGGGATTTTGCACGTTCACGCATATCTTTCGTAAGTTCATTAGAATTATTCACAAAAATTTTCGCTTCATTTGCTAAATGATTTGAAGTATGTACTAATTGAACGGCTTCTACACATACATTATGTAAATCTTTTTGTGTCTCAGAAATAGTTGATTCTACTCCTCTAAACACTTTTTCAAGTCGGAATAAAGTACGACTAATAAAAACAACTAAGATCACAAATGCAATCGCTGCAATTAATGCACTAACTGAAATTATACTCATTCGAAAAACCCCTTTCCATCATGGACTTCCATAAATTTCATCACTTATTTCGTATTATACTACAAATTTTACCAAACACTAAACTAGTCGTTAAACAAGTTTTCAAATTCTTTTGTAAAAAAAGAATACTATAGTAAACAAAACTGACTAAATAGTTTACAATAGGTATATAGTTATAATTATTGGAGGGAATTTTCAATGAAAGATCCACGTATTTCAAAATTAGCTAAAAATTTAATCAATTACTCAGTAAAATTACAACCAGGAGAAAAAATCTTAATTGAAAACTTTAAGCTTGAAACTGAATTAGTTACAGCTTTAGTTAAAGAAGCATATGCTGCTGGCGGCTTTCCTTTCGTATCAATTAAAGATCATAAAGTAGATCGCGCATTATTAATGGGTGCTACTGAAGAACACTTTAATAAAGTAGCAGAATACGAAGCAAATGTAATGAAGGATATGGATGCTTATATCGGATTACGTTCAGGTGTTAATATTAACGAACTTTCTGATGTGCCTAGTGAAAAAACGAAAATCCATGGTAAAACTGTAGGTCAAAAAGTACATAGAGAAATTCGAGTTCCAAAAACGAAATGGGTAGTATTACGTTTCCCAACTGATTCAATGGCTCAATCAGCAAAAATGAGTACTGAAGCATTTGAAGATTTCTATTTCAACGTATGTAATTTAGATTACGGTAAAATGGACAAAGCAATGGATGCTTTAGTTGATTTAATGAACCGTACTGATAAAGTACAACTTAAAGGTCCTGGAACTGACCTTACATTCTCAATTAAAGATATCCCAGCCATTAAATGTGCTGGTGAAATGAATATTCCTGATGGTGAAGTATTTACAGCACCAGTTCGTGATTCAGTAAATGGTACACTTTCTTATAACACGCCATCTCCTCAAAATGGTTTTACATTTGAAAATGTTCAACTTAAATTCAAAGATGGTAAAATTGTTGAAGCAACTGCTAATGATACTGAGCGTATCAACAAAATCTTTGATACAGACGAAGGTGCACGCTTTATCGGTGAATTCGCAATTGGTGTAAACCCTTACATCTTACACCCAATGGGAGACATTTTATTCGATGAAAAAATCGATGGAAGCTTCCACTTTACGCCAGGTCAAGCTTATGATGAAGCATACAATGGCAACAACTCAAATATCCACTGGGATATGG
Organism: Bacillus sp. AFS017336; assembly: GCF_002555445.1. NCBI lineage: Bacteria > Bacillati > Bacillota > Bacilli > Caryophanales > Bacillaceae > Bacillus > Bacillus sp. AFS017336. Next base: position 120,772 of record NZ_NUCO01000015.1, on the reverse strand, counting down.
TTTGTATCCAACGTCCTGAATACGGCGGAGGAGAAATCTATTTCGACGACGTATTAATCCGTAAAGACGGTCTATTCGTAATCGATGAATTACAAGGATTAAACCCTGAAAATTTAAAATAAGAATTAGTGGCAATCTTAAAAGCCTCTTAATATGCAGAAAATCCACAAGGTTATTTACTTCCCTTGTGGATTTTTTGTATTTTTACTTGAATCAAATTCCTTCTAACTTATCGAAACATACACTAGACGAATAAGCTTAGTAATAAAGTAAAGCCTAATCCGCAGACCGATATGATTGTTTCTAATAATGTCCACGTTGCGAACGTTTCTTTCATACTTAATCCGAAATATTCTTTAAACATCCAGAAACCTGCATCGTTAACATGTGATGCAATTAAGCTACCTGCTCCTGTAGCAAGTACAACTAATGCAAGATTTACATCAGTTGTACCTAGCATTGGAATCACTAATCCAGAAGTAGTTAATGCCGCAACAGTTGCCGATCCTAATGATATTCGTAAAATTGCTGCAATAAGCCAAGCTAGGATAATTGGTGACAAAGATGTTCCTTTGAATAATTCAGCTACATAGTCACCTACGCCACCACTAATTAGAACTTGTTTGAAGGCACCGCCGCCTCCAATAATTAAAAGCATCATACCAATATGTGAAATTGCTGTAGAACAAGAATCCATCACTTCTTTAATAGGTATTTTCCTTGCTAATCCCATTGTATAAATTGCCACTAATAATGAAATCACCATTGCAGGAGATGCATTACCAATAAAGCGAATAATTGCTAGTGCTTTATTATCTTCAAATCCAATTGTTTTTTGAAGTAAAGTAATAATTGTAGCAATTGACATTAAAATTACTGGAAGCATTGCAGTAAATACACTAATTCCAAATCCTGGAGTTTCTTCAAGTTTAAAGACTTTTTGTTCACCTAAAGAAGCAATATTCCCAGTTTTCTCAAATGATGCTGGAACCAATTTTTTAGCAATCTTTGTGAATAAAGGACCAGCGATAAAAACAGTTGGAATGGAAATGATTATTCCGTAAAGTAATACTTCACCAATATTTGCTTTATATTCGCCAGCAATTACAGTCGGACCCGGGTGTGGCGGTAAAAAACCGTGCGTAACTGATAGAGCTGCAGCCATCGGTATTCCAAGATACAATATAGAAACTTTTAATTGTTTTGAAATTGCAAATACGATCGGAATTAATAGTACTAACCCTACTTCGAAAAATAAAGCGATACCAATTATGAATGAAGCAGCAACTACTGCCCACTGAATATTTTTTTCTCCAAATTTATCTACAAGAGTCATTGCAATACGTTGGGCTCCCCCAGAATCTGCAATCAACTTACCAAGCATCGCTCCTAGTCCGAAGATTAATGCTAAATGTCCAAGTGTTCCACCTAATCCAGTTTCAATTGTCGTAACAACATCATCTAACTTCATCCCAAGGGCTAGAGCTACGCCAAATGAAACAATGATTAATGAAACAAATGTATTTAATCTTAAACCCATGATTAAGATCAGTAATGCTACAATTCCTATCCCTACTATAACTAGTGGCATTGTTATTCCCCCAATTAGTCTAATTTTTTTTATTAATTAATCCTCTTTGATAATTAGCAATTTTGCTATAATCTTTTTCTAATACTCTCGATAAGCTAATGAAAATTGGCAATAACTCTCTATATTCTTTTACTGCATCTTCATTAGGTGTGTGTCTGTGGGTATTACCAACCATCTCAGAAACGATTTCAAATGATTCGATTTTGCCAGTTGCATATAAACCTAAAATACAAGCTCCTAGACATGAACTTTCATAGCTTTCTGGTACAAGTACTTCTAAGTCAAAAATATCGGACATCATTTGACGCCATTCATTGGACCTTGCGAATCCACCAGTTGCTTGGATTCGTGACACTGGTCCATCCATACATTCAATTAAAGCTAAAAATACTGTGTATAAATTGTATATAACACCTTCAAGTGCCGCTCGAATCATGTGTTCCTTCTTATGTGCCATCGTTAATCCGAAAAATGAGCCCCGAACGTCAGGATTCCATAATGGTGCACGTTCACCCGCTAAGTATGGATGAAATAACAAACCATCTGCTCCTGGCCTTACACCTTCAGCAATCTTTGTTAATACTTCATATGGATCAATGCCTAGTCTTTTCGCTGTTTCAACCTCTGAAGCCGCAAACTCATCACGAATCCAGCGTAAAACCATTCCACCATTGTTAACTGGTCCACCAATTACCCAATGTTTTTCCGTTAATGCGTAGCAAAATATTCGACCTTTTTCATCAGTTTGTGGACGATCAATAATCGTTCGAATCGCCCCACTTGTCCCAATTGTGACTGCAATTTCTCCTTTTCGAATCGCATTCACCCCAAGATTCGAAAGAACTCCATCACTTGCCCCAATGACAAATGGAGTTTGTGGATCAATCCCCATTTGTTTAGCTAGATTAGGATTACAGTTTGTAAAGATCTCTGTAGTAGGTACTAGTCTAGATAATTGGTCAGGTGTGATTCCTGCGATTTGTAACGCTTCATTATCCCAATCCAGCGTTTTAAGATTCATCATTCCCATAGCTGAGGCAAGAGAATGATCTACAACATATTGGTCAAAGAATTTTTTAAATATATATTCTTTAATCCCAATATATTTTTTCGCTTTGTTAGCGATCTCTGGTCGATCATTTACAATCCACGTAATCTTGCTTAAAGGGGACATCGGGTGAATTGGAGTACCTGTTCGTTTATAAACTTCTAAACCATTTAATTCTTCATTAATTTTCCGTGTCCAAGACTCACTTCGATTATCAGCCCATGTAATACAAGCCGTTAATGGTTGATCATTTTCATCCATAGCAATTAAGCTATGCATTGCACTACTAAAAGAAATAAATAAAATCTCTTTTTGAGGCTGTTGCTTCACTATTCTTGTAATCCCCTGCACCACAGCCGCAAAAATTTCTTCCGGGTCTTGTTCTGCTGTTGAAATATCAGGTGTGTAGAGTGGGTATCCTATATTCTCTTGCTGTATAACTTCGCCAGTTTCACTAAATAAAACGGCTTTTGTGCTTGTGGTACCAATATCTAAACCTAACATATAGCTTGTCATTATTCTTGTACTCCTTTTGAAAGCATTTCTTGAGATTTCCATAAATCCTCTACTTTTCCTTGAACATCATCAAAGTTTTGATGTAAGGATTGAATCATAAGCTCTCTATTCTTTGTATCAATCGCATCGATATATAGCTGATGATTTTCAACGATTCGTGGAAAGTCTTCGTACTGTTCCTTGAAACGTACTCTCATCGATAATAGAATAAACGCTTCCATTACCGGTTTTGCATTATTCCAAATCATCATGATATATGAATGATTAATTGCTCGAATGATTGTTTCATGGAATATTACATCTTGAAGTGAAAACTCATCAGCATCTTGAAATTTAATGGCGATTTTCATCATTTCAAGAATTTTCCTCAGTTCCTTAACCAATTCTTTCGTATCTATTTTTACTAACCGTTCAAATACAAATGTTTCAATAAGTAAACGGACATCATAAATTTCTTCTATTTCTTTTTCAGTTAATCCAACAACAACTGCACCCATTCTCTCTAATCGAATCAAGTTTTCTGTTGCTAGTGTTTTTAAAGCTTCTCTAATTGGAGAACGGCTCACATTAAAATCAGCAGCCAATTTATTTTCCGATAACTTGGTACCGCTTTCAATCAGTCCAGAAATTATCTGCATTCTTAATTCATACGTTACACGATCACCAGCTGAAGCTTTTGATAGCCATTTTGTAGGATATAAACTTTGCTCTAAATCTTTCATTTTTTACCCTCATTCCATACTAGTGTACTTGTATACAAGTATTATATTTTTTTTGAAATAAAAATGCAAGCGCTTTATATTATCTTGAATCTTGTTAAGACTATTTTTACCAAACTTTGGTAAAAGCTGAATAGATGCTATTGGAAAAGCAAACTGCTTTAAAAGGTCACTTGCACTAATTTTTATCTTATCCAAAATAGGAATTTTGTTATGTGAAACGAAAAAAAGCAACTCACTATATTCAGTGAGTTGCCAAAAATAAGTTGCAACTTTTACTTCTCTTACATCCTTTGTAAATAAAGGTACGCCCGTTGTTTTTCTAATCTGATAAAAAGAAAAAAAAGATAATAAGGACATTAACCTTACTATCTTTTCATTGAAACATTATGCGGCTTTTTTGCCATTAGTCAATCTCTCAATTAACATACTAACAGATAAATCGCCTGTTGCATTTAACATAGTTGCAGGTGGATCAATTAGCGCACTAATTGCGGCAAGAATTGGTAAAGATTCGATTGGCAATCCAAATAATGAAAGAATTAACATTTCTCCAATCATTCCACCATTCGGGATTGCTCCCATTACCATACCAACTAATAATGCAATACCGATCGTTACAAGATAAATATTTAATCCTGAAAAATTCATGCCAAATACTCCAAAGGCAAAGGCAATTTTTACTACGCCACCCATAACTGAGCCATCCTTGTGAAGTGCACTAGCTATCGGAATGACAGCTTCACTTACATTTTTAGATACACCCATTTTTTCAGCATTTTCAAAATTTGTTGGAATCGTTGCTGCACTACTACAAGTTCCTAGCGACGTAAATGTTGATGGCCATACATTTTTCCAATAAATTTTAAATCCCTTACTACCACCGGCCATATAAGCAACAATACTATAAAAAATAAAAAAGAATAGAATAGCAGTTACATAATATAAAATAAACACTCTCTTATATGAACCTAGTAATTGCTCGCCATATGTTGGAACAAGATATGCAAAATATGCCCCAAGTCCTAAAGGTGCAAGATACATAATGTAGTTAACCATATTCATGATCACTGTATTACCGCTTGATAATAATTTCTTTACAATATCAGCTTTATCGCCAGCTTTATTTGTAGCTAGTCCAACTAATACAGCAAAAACAATAATTGCTAACATATTACTTCTTGAAAATAAACCAGAGAAATCATTAACTGTAAATGTATTTACAATTTGCTCTGCTACTGATACTTTATCAGCTGCATCTGGCTTAACTAATGGAATATGAACACCATGTGCAGGTGGATAAATTTTCAGTACAACAAGCATGATGATCGCAGCAACAATACCAGTAAATAAAAATACCCCTGACATATTACGAATAATCTTACCGAATCTTTCTCCTCCACCATTTGCAAAACTTGATGCAACTGAGAAAAATACAAGCGGTACAACGACTACGAATAGTAAGTTTAAAAAGAAATCGCCTATTGGTTTAAGGGCAACTCCTGCGCTTGGAAATTTATAACCGATGACTGAACCAATGATGATACAACTTAGTAAAATCAAAGGGAAAGCGTAATTTCTAAATGAAAATCTCATAACTTCCTCCTAAAATAATTGCTATAGCCTAGTATACCGAAAAATTGATAGTTTGTACTCCATAAATTTAATAAATCCTACAAATTACTACATAAACATACAAAAAAGAACACTTAGTATGATTCTACAAGTGTTCTTTTTTATAGGGTTTATGAATTTTAGCGTATTATTCCAAACGAAAAGCAATACAAAATTCACATCCATGTGTAATTAAGTAATTGCCCCCTAATCATGCCCTTATTATCTTAAAACTTCATCAAAAGCAGCAGAAACTTTTTCAAACTCTTCTTCTGTTTCAATGTCATAAAACTCTCCGTCTTCTGCCACTCTTAAAAAGTAAACGTCCATTGCCTCTTCACTTTCTTGTTCAACATCATCTAATAATCCTACAGCTATGTATTCTGATTCTTCAATCGTAATTGAACCTAATACTTCGTAATCTTGCTCGTCTCCTTCTTCATAACTAAGTGTTAGAATTTGACCAACTTCAACTTTTTCCATAATATCTTTACCTCTCTTATTTCAAATTCATTTTACATAAAGTAAATCTTTATGTGTCATAAGTGTATCAGAATGACGCAAAACGTGAAACTTTAAATACACTTAAAGCTTTTCTAAATCCTCACACTTTTAAACCAAGTAATTTTCTTTTACATCATTTCATTGAAAAAAACAAAAAAATTTAAGAATATTTTTACCAAAACAGTAATATGATTTAGAACAAGCTAATGTGATGTTTCTTTAAATTTTATTAAGTTGGACAAGCTCTATGTCTTCAAATAATAGATATTTTCTATATTTAGGGAGGATAACTGAATGTCAAAATTAATAATGATTCAAGAACAAAAAACAACTAAAAAAAATAATGTGAAATTGAAGTCATTCTTTCAACGTTTTACGAAAAAAAAATTAATTGATGAAACACCTTCCCAACTTTTACATAATGAATTACGAAGCTTACAAAGACTATTAGAACTGAAAGAAACCAATTTTATTTATGCCGAAACCGAATACATTGATGTCGCGATTATGGAATTAGAAGCTATTCGTACAAAATATAGCATTACTGTTAGACAATTAAAGGAATTAAATGCGACGAATGTAATATAAAAAAAGGCCGTCCTACTAGTCAGCATAACTGACAAATAGGCGGCTTTTTTCAGATCAAGAAGTGATTTTAGATGTATGGATAAGTGTCATCAATTTAAATTAGGGGTATATTTCAATTCATGTTGAGTTTACGATCACCATTTATAGAGATTTAGTAGTTAGCTTCACTTTTTTAGTCGGTATAGAAAGAAATAGAGGAAACTTATTAAATTCCCATATTTGTGTAGCTATTTTTGAATAATTATTACGGATAAATCCCCTAACCGGTATAGGGATTATCCCATCTAATTTCGTATTCTAGGTAATTTAATTGCAGTTTTACTAATTTTATTTGCAGTTCGGCCATTATTTGCAGTTGCTGACTGCTTAATTGCACTCCAACATTTTTATAAACGTTTCTTCTTTCAATTACACCTATAAATATAAAAATGAGGATGCCCAAAATTGGGACATCCTCATTTTTAACCTTTTATCAAGAACTAGCCTCATACTTAGTTTCATATGTCTTAACTTTTTTAAATAAATTGGTGAAGATCGTTAGACATGGTAATAGCCATAAAAAGATTGCATATGGTAAATACTGATGTAATTTCATATTAATGACAGTACCGCTCATGATCGCAAGAACATTCCAAGGAATCATCGCTGGAAATAATAGAGTCGTGTCTGCCATTAGCCGTGCCAATTCTTCTTTATTATATTTATTTGACCAGTGGCCTAAAAAAGATCGACCCGTTAAAATAATTGGCATCGTTTGGTTTCCTGCAATGACACATATGACGGCTGTTGCGCCAATCGTTTTCAGTGAATCAGATATCATTGAAGTTGAGGTTTGAAGCCATTTATCTAGCATCGGCTGAATAATATTGAGTTCCTCCAATAAAGCATTATAAACTCCTGCTATAGCAATAAATAGTAATAAACTATACATATGACTTAGTCCTCCACCAAGCCCTTCGATCCCTTGCCAAAAAGAATTTACAATTTTACTAAACGAAATTCCATTAAATAATGCTATTAAACTACCTGATAAAATACTAATCACGTAAGAATAAATAATATTAATTCTAAATAAAACGAGTACAACTAATAATATTGGTGGTATAAATTGTATGAACGATACATTCTTATTGCTCACGATTGCATGGTGCGCTTCTGTAATGCCTTTAGCAAATTGTAAATCCATTATGCTAAAAAATAAGATTGTGACAATCACGGCAGTAATTGATGTAAAGAGCATAGCTTTACCTTGTTTTTTTACAGTCGTTTCAAGAATATTTGCTAAAAGTTGATGTGCACTTGAAAATGGTGAAGTTCGATCACCTACAAATGCCCCTGAAATAACCGCCCCTGCTGAAATCTCAACTGGTATATGTAGTAATACCGCACTACTAATAAGTGGCACCCCTAAAGCACTTAATGTTCCAATCGATGATCCTAAAATCATTGAAAAAATCATCGTCGTTAGAAAACAAAACACAAAAAAATGATGTGGATTAATTGCTTGCAATGTAATAGAAACCATTGAAGTAATCGTACCTGATAAATACCAAGAAGGAAGCAAAAAACTAATTAAGAATAAAATAATAAGTACTATTTTAACTTTACCGACTCCTTGATAGCTTAACCTCATTATACGTCTAACTTTATATCCCCTTTTTAAACTTAAAACGAGTAAATAAATTAGCCCAGGTAATATTCCAAATACTAGGGAAATATGTAATACAACGGAACTAATAATTCCAGCTAAAGTTACTAATATTAAAAAACTTGCCTGTTTAACCGAATATTGATCCATTCTTATCCTTCTTTCAAATAAATTTAATACGTATTGTTTACATGTGATTTATTAATTATATAAGCATTCGAATAATAATACACCAAAAAGCACTACTTCATTTTTAAAAGTAATGCTTCAAAACTTATAAACTATTTAACTAAAATGAATATCCGTTCCATAGTGCACTAATTTTAATTTTCTTGCGACTGCTTGTGATGCGTAATTATCCCACGATGTACTATATAATGCTATTCGTCCCTGACTTTGTATGTCCGCAGCCCATGCTTTTGAAACGATTACCCCATATTCTTTTCCACGAAAGTCTTCAAGTGTATATACACTTGCCTCGGAAGCTTCGTCAGTTTGCCTTGCACTGCAGCAAATTGAAACGGCAATATTATTCTCAATAATGGCGTAACAAGGTTCCTTTAATTCTAACTCATCATATGTATAAGGAAAGTTTGGAAGTAAACATTGTTTATTTGAATTGTTAATCTTTACTGTCCTTGGTGATACTTCACTAACTTGTTCAAATACATATGCAGGCCCAATCCATAGATCGTCTATCTGATTGTTTTTACTTAAAATTTGTAGGATATTTACGAAAGGTACACTTGAATTTTCATTTAAGACATTCTCCAATATACTTAGGTCCTCTTCGTTTAGACAATCTAAATACTTGATCACATTCCCTTCCCTTGTACTTCCTATATAAAATCTTGGCGCTATGTCATATGGTGCTTCATTAATATGTGTTATTTTACCTTTTTCATTGTGTTTAAATAATACTTTACTATGCATTTCCATAAGATGTAGCTCAGATTTCAATAGAATTCCCCCTAATTTATCAATTAGTTACTTTATCGGTTTAACTTTTACGAAAGTACCCTTTGCCGATTTTTCAATCGCTTTTGTATTCATTTTTGCAATTTTAGTAGATAAAAGAGAGGATTGTTGGACAGTTTTCCCGTCTAGCGAAACAGTAAGATCAATTATCCTTTTTTTCCCTTTTCTATGTACGTCATAATCTTGTTCATTCTCTTCAAGCTCAACTTTTGCATTTAAACGATCGATTAACGCTAAAATTTCACGATCATTGCTTTCTTGAATTAACTTTATAAACTGCATATCGTCTAATAATAAGTCATCCAAACTAATAATCGCTTTATTTAAAGCAAGCTTTATAATCTTTGCAAGTGAATCGTAAGAATAGATACTGATTGGACCTAAAAAATAATCGATAGCGAGCTTATAGTAAATTTCTGTAAACCACTCTGCCATTTCAATCGAGTTTACACAGATTTCTCCATTTACAATAATTAAAGAATTTAAAAATGCTTCTATTTCATTTTTAGGTGTTCCGAAATAATGATACATATCTCTTAGTGTGTAATCTATTCGATCTGCACATAGCTTTGGTAGCTCTTTTTCAAGTAATTCCCATCTGTCTATGTCAAAAATCACTTGAATATCAATAGCATGCTTTTGGAGTATTGCAGGGATCTCAGAGTTTAAAATGACTTTTTCAAAAATTGTTTCATGATAATTTTCTTCATTTATATCGAAAACAAAATCAATAACATGAGAAAATGCCGTATGGGATACGTCATGTAATAAACCAGCTATTTGTTCCTCTACAGAACCTCCTAGCCTTTTTATTAGTAGCATCACCCCGATTGAATGATCGTACCTAGTACCATTAAAGCGATTATCCAATAAATAAGTAGCGCCAGCTTGATGTATATTCTTTAATCGTTGAATAGGCTTAGTATTTATTAATTCCACAAGTACTTGATCTATTTTGAATTGCCCATAAAGTTCATCATTTAATAACATTCTATTCTCCTTTTCTAGGTTATATTTGAAATTGCATCTCTTTCACGTAAACAGCATCTCCAGTAATTTCTACTTCATAATTCGAATTAACTTTTTTAACTTTTACTTTTATACGTCCGTCTTTCTCGATTTCTGTACCTTGTTCAACGACTAATTCAATTTCATCATTTACACCTTTATTAATATACTTAGCATAATACGCTCCCATAATGCCAGAGGCAGTTCCTGTAACTGGATCTTCCATTGTTCCTGAAAATCCCGAAGAAAAATGACGAGCATGGAAATCTGCATTTGAATCATATGTTTCTAAACAAAAAGGATGTACAGACGCTTTCGGAATTTCACTTAATATACTAGGAAATAATCGATTATTAGGCTTCATTTTATCAAACGAAGACAATTTTTTAATTGGTAAAAGTAGGTTCCAAGCACCCGTGCTTCCATATAAAACTGGTAAACTTAAATCAATTTCCTCTACACTAATACCGATTGAAGATGCTAACTCATCTAAAGATCCATTAAATTCTTCAAACTCTGGAGCTTTTTGTTGCATCGTAATAGAAAATTCACTATTAGACTGACAAATCGTAATTGGTAAAATTCCAGCTCTTGTTTCAATTGTTAATGCATTTTTAAATTCAATTATTCCTTTTGTAACTAGGGCATATATTACAGCCATTGTTCCGTGCCCACATAAATCCATTTCATGGCCCGGCGTAAAATAACGAATTTTAAAATCAGCAACATTCGATTTTAAGAGAAAAGAAGTTTCATTAAACCCTACTTGTTTTGCAATATCTTGCATTTCGCTCTCCGCCAAAAAATCTCCATCTAAAACAACCCCAGCTGGATTTCCTTTATTAGGTATTTTACTAAAGGCATCATAGTGATATACAGTAATGTTTTTCATTTTTCCACCTCAATTAGTTACTATTATTCATTAATTATATATTTTCTGACATCAATCGAAAAATAGAAAGTCCTTTTAAAGAAATATTAGTTGCATGTATGACCTTCGTTTAGTTCAACTGCAAATAAAATAAATTAAAAAGTTGTAAATCTATGATTATAAATTTTCCCAATATTTTTAATGTTAATATTTTGATAAAATGTAATTAGACTTACAACTATTGGAGGAATATATGTCATTATTCATTACAGCTTTCGGTATAAAGTTTCTAGCATGTATTTTGTTTACGCTAATCTGCTTCTTAATTGCATGGCCTGTAGGATTGTATTTTAAATACAAAGATGCTCAAAAAATGAAAGAAGTATTACGCGATCAGCCACTTAATAGACGAAAATACTGGTTAAAGCAATTTTTAAAGTTAAGTTTATCGATTTTGGTTTTTTATGTTGTCTCTTTTATCATTGCACTTTATTTTGAGATGTCTTTCTCATCAACAGCACCATTTGTTGGACTTTTCTCTCTATTAATCATGCTTTATATTAAATTCGCCCCACGCACAACTGGTGAAGTAACACCTGATGTTGATGGTTGGTATAAAACATCTATTATCGTCGACCCTGATGAATATTTTACGTCAACTGGTGCAACAATTATTTTTGGATCATTTATTTTTACTGCTTTTGAATTTATAAGTGTTCTTTATTAAAAACTTTAAATGATTAATCTGGAAGAAGAGCATTACTGCTCTTCTTTTCCTTCATATAGTAGATTCATTTATAAGTCTCTCTAGTTCCTCATCTATTCTGCTAATATCAATTCTTTCAAAAAGAGGTTTCACATCGTTAAGTTTTATTAAATTAGAAGATATTTCATTCCATTCAAAGCTTGGTATATTTAGCATATCTTTTATTTCATTACTAGAAAACGGTAGGAATGGATGCAAAATTTGCGCTAAATTGGTAATTGTATATATACAACTCGCCATTGTATTATGACACTCTACAGGACTCTCTTTGACTTGCTTCCAAGGCTGAGTTTCATCAAAGTATTTGTTTGCAGATCGGATAAACTCAAAAATTTCTTCTAGTGCTTTTTTGAAATTAGTCGCTTCAATATGTGAGCCTACAATCTTGTATAGTCTTGTAATCCCTAAACGAATTGTTTTGTCTATTTCTCCCTCTGGGACTTCTCCATTATAGTATTTTTCAATAAACTTTAATGTGCGGTTTATAAAATTACCATATGCTCCAAGCAATTCACTATTATGACTGTATATGAATTCCCTCCAAGAAAAATCAGTGTCACGATTTTCCGGTGCTTTCATTGTTAAAAAATACCGGATTGAATCTGGGTGATATTTTTGGATTATATCTGGGACCCACACTGCCCAGTTTTTACTAGTAGATAATTTTTTCTTCTCAAGTGTTAGATATTCATTAGAAACGATATGGGTTGGAAGCGCCTCTTTCTTAAGACCAATTAAAATTGATGGCCAAATGATTGTATGGAATGGAATATTGTCTTTTCCGTGAATATAATAAGATCTTGTTTCTTTATTCCAAAAGTTTGCATCAACTTTATTGGTTATACTTGCCCATTGTTTACTTGCTGAATAATATCCAGACACTGCTTCGATCCACACATAAATTTTCTTCTGTTCATATCCTTTAACTGGTACGCTTACCCCGTTTGGTAAATCTCTCGAAACGGCTCGGTCATGGAGTCCTTCGTTTAAATATCGCTCAGTTAATTGGATCGCATTTGAACGCCAGTTTCCGTTTTCTTTAGAAAAATTATAATATTCCTTTAGTTCATTTTGTAATTTGCTTAATGAAAAATAAAAATGCTCAGTCGTTTTAACAGATGGAGGATTGCCACATAATTTGCATGTTTTATTTAATAAATCTAAAGGATCTAAAATCGCAGAGCAAAAATCACACTGATCTCCACGAGCATGCTGACCACAATTTGGACAAGTTCCTTCTACATATCGGTCTGGGAGAAACTGTTGATATTCTTCACAATAGCATTGTTCAATCTCCTTTTTATAAATTAATCCACTTTGCAATAAATTTAGAAAAATGTCTTGAACGGTTGTATGATGATGTTCTGCGTCCGTTCTTGTATAACAATCATAGGTAAATCCCAATGTTCTAAAATTATTTTCGAATTCATTATGGTAACGATCTGCAATTTCTTTATAAGTCACATTTTCTTGTTTTGCTTTAATTGCAATTGGTGTTCCATTACAGTCACTTCCTGAAACATACAACACATTCGCCTTTTTTAATCGATAATATCGAGCTAAAATATCACCTGGTAATAAAGCAGCGATATGACCTAAATGCAAGGAACCATTTGCATAAGGCCAAGCTCCACCAATAAAAATATCCATATATAATTCCTCCTAATGTTTATAAAATACAAAAAACCTCGCCCCTATCTTTAACAGATAAGGACGAGGTTTAAAATCCACGTGGTACCACCTTAGTTCACAACGTATTTGCATACGATTGTCTTTACAAGTACGAGCATAGTTGCTGATACTGTGACTTTGATAACAAGTGCCAACTCTTGTCGTAGCCTACTAGTAATTAGTTTACGTTCAGTACGAAGCTCCGAGGCCATTTTTCAAATGAGTATTCATGCTTCTTTTCAGCTACCAAAGCTCTCTGTAAAAAATAACTTCATTTTATTTTTCCTCTTCATTGCCTATATTTAGATTTTAAAAAGATTTTATATAAAATATATTGAAAAGTCAAACTATTTATAAGGAATGATCAGTTTCTATCTATATCATATTTGATGCAGATTAAAAGTTGATTCATTTACTAAGTTTTTTGTCGAAACAATCATTATTATGTGTGAAGGGATTTTAAAATGAAAGTTAAATATATTCAATAATCAATGTTTTAGGAGGAGAAATCATGTCTAACTGGAAGACTGCATTATTTGAATTACAAAAAACAGATATGTCATTTTCGACGTTTAAAGAGGTAAAAGCTGAGCACTTAGATTTCAATAATGTAAGCTTGGCTAATTCAAAATTTACAAATGCCAATATGAGAAATTTAGAATTGAATGATGTGAATTTATTTGGTACCCAAATATCAGATGTCAATTTATCTAATTCGAAAATACAAAATGGTAATTTAAGAGATTTAGTCATTGATCATGTTCATTTAGCTGGCACAAGCTTTCGTAATATTGTTGTTCCTGAAGATCTTAATCATGATAATCAATCAAATTCTATTAAATTTGAAAAATGCAATCTAACAAATACCCAGTTTACTGACTGTGATTTGAGTAATATCGAAATTAGTAATTGTAAACTGACTGGGATGAAAATAAATGGAATCTTAATTGAAGATTTACTAAATAGTTTTAGCGAAAGAAAATAATTTTTTCTATATTAAAAGAGGCTATCTCAAAAGTTCATCAACTTTAGAGATAGCCCTTTTTTTTCTTTATTTAATGGTCGTCCAGAACGACATTTCTGTTGGTATTTCCTGTTAGCTGCGCCTCGAACATATCAATTATATGCATAAACCGATCCGCTTCTCTAAATACATGATCTGCAAGTAGTGGATGAATAATACTCTTAATTCGGCAAGCTTCAATTAAATCGCGAGCAGTTTTCTTAAACTCTCTAAGCGATTTAACTGAAACACGGTTTTCATTAAGGAATTGGTCAAGTATCGGAACGGTTTCCGATTGCGGTCTCATTGATTCTAAGTCCACAGCCTGGTATAAAAGTTGGTCAAAATCATGGCTAAATTCTCTAGCTTGATCAACTAATTTTCTTTCTGACGGATCTAAAAGATGTCCGATAAATTTTGCATGGTCTGCCATAATTCTTAAAAAGAAAACATTCTCTTGTATAATTGCAGCTGGTAGCGGCTGAAGTTGACCATTATTCAATTCGGTTAAGCGATTTGCAAAATATGCTGCTTCTCTACTAGTATGATCAACTAATAAAGGAAAGTTATTACCAGTTATTTTACAAGTAAGAAGTAAATTAAGAATTTTTCTCTTATATGCCCAAATCATTGAAGCTGACTGATGCACCTCATTATTAAACTGTTTAATTTGCTGAGGATCCGTTTGCACTGAAAATGATTGTGCTTTATTTCCAATCGTATCGAACACATTATAAAAATGGTCTGCCTCTTGGATTAACTCTGTATCATCACAATTGAACCCTAGTTTAAGAAAAAGGGAATGCTCTTTCATGATCCTCGACCAAAACAGTATCTCATCCAAGGACCTCGCTACAAACGCATCTGACATCAGGACCCCTCCTAACTCTATTTCACTTCCCTTTCTAATATATTGATATTTAAATGAAATATTACATATACACCTTATTAAAGTGGAATTGTCTACTAGATTCCTAATAACCATAAAATCCAATAAAAAAAGCATTACTTCAAATCGAAGCAATGCAATATATTTCCATTCATTATGATTTCAAAATATCATGGTCAACGTAACGATTACCATTTAACTGGCTAATGACATTAATCGCAACTTTTGCTCCGTCACCTGCTGTAATAATTGTGTGCACGCTCGAGCCAGCAACAGTACCCGCTGCCCATACTCCCTCAATATTTGTTTTACCTGTTGAATCAACATCAAGTATAGTCTTAATGCGCGGTTCTGTACCAGTCTTTGTATTTAGGCCAATTTTTTCAGCTAATTCAACACTTAAACCTGTAGCTAAAATAACTTGATTCGCTTCATAAGTAGCCGTTTCAGTTTCAATAGTGAATGAATTTTCTGCCAGAACTATGTTTTGCACAGTTCCTTGAATAATTTCAGCACCAAATTTTCTAACTTGGTTTTTTCCTGTTTCGACTAAATCTGGGCCAGTAATTTCTGATACCCCATAATGATTTTCAATCCATGCTTTTTTCGTGATACTTTTGTCATTATCTAGGACTAAAGTTTTTTTACCAGCTTTTGCTGCAAATAAAGCAGCACTTGCTCCTGCAGGTCCGGCGCCAATAACTACGATCTCATACATTTTCAAATCGCTCCCTTTTACAGATAAGATTGATTTAGTACAGTAATACTAATTCTGCCGGCGCCTTATTTATCCCTGCAAGAATGAATAACAAATTATTTAAATCCTGGGAAATTAGAGAGATCCGAATAGTTAATCCATAATAGTACAAATCCAATAATGCCTAATAATAATATTGTAAAAGTTTGTTTAAACGAATCTTTCACTCGAATATGTGCAATTATTCCACCGATTGCTACAACTCCTAATAATAATCCACCAGCTGGGACCCAACTTGCTTCCCAAAATCCAATGATTAATGAAGCTACACCAATCAATTCCACTAATCCAGTAATGACTCTAAACCACTGTGGTAATTTCAAATGATTAAAGCTTTCAACACTAGAACTAGAACCAAAAACTTTCCCAAACCCAGCAATCAAAAACATAAGAGCTAATAAAATTTGTAATATAGTTGATAAAATATCCACTTTTTATCACCCCTTTGCTTAATATATATGCAATTTTAAAAAGAACATATTACTTTAAAATACTTATTTCACTTAAAATTTTAATTAGAACGTTTATTAAAATTGTAAAATATTGTTAAAACCCTCGATTTAACTTGCTTTCATTTTGATAATTAAAAATTGAAAAAGGTCATTTTAAGCAAAATAAAAAAGCAGTTTTACTTGCTTTCACGCTGTTGCGAAAAGAATTTGTCAATTAATCAACAATATTTTCAATGTAAAGGAAGCTGTTTGATATTGATTTCCACTACAGGATTCTCGCTTTCCATGGGGCGAGACCTGAGCCTCCTCGGCAAGCCTGCGGGGTCTCAGCCTTCCCGCTTTTCCCATAGGAGTCGAGAATCCTTCCGTTCCAATCAACTTCTTCTACAAAAAAGCTTACATCAAAGAACGTATTTATGATTCTTAATTTAGAAATAGAAATTAATTACTCAATATCTTTGACAATCTCGATAGATCCTCTATATTTAATCTAATCATTTGATTTTTTTCTTCAAAAGTTTAAAAACTAAATATTCATAGATTCTGAAAAGGATAAACCATAAATTTTGTTGTTATTCTATAAATAAACGATTAGTTAAAAACACCAATACAACATCATCAAAAGATTACTACTTAATCATCACATATTTCACTTATTGTACTTTTTAAATATTGACTTTCAACACTTTAAAATAAAAAAGCAGTTTACCTGCTTTCAAGTGTCTCGATAAAGTTCCCAAATATTTATCTACTATAATTTAAAGCCCAAAATGCTGTTTCGCTAATTCCTTATATCTTATTTCGTCAATATCCTCTTTTGTTACTACGCCGTTAACCCATTGAGTAAATGAGCTATTTGTTAATGTTTTATTCCCTTCAGCTGTAAGTTGAGTAATTAAAGGATTTTTATTGAATGGAGATTCCTCATGCTCAGCAATGATTGTTTGGATTTCATTAAATTCAGATACATCCGAAATTATGTCATTTGAATCAAAGGCGTAACCAATTCTCCAATTAGTATCTTTATGCTTTAGCTTTATTAACAATACATAATCCCCATATTCAGTGTCCTTTTTCTCAATTCGGAATTCACCATTACTTGAACTGATCAGCTCTCCAGTTAAGGGTACTGCTCTTAAAGGGAGATTTGCACCAAATCCTGTATCGACTAAATACGTTTCTTCATTATGTGTCAAAAGGATTGTGACATGTGTTCTTCCAAATGTAGGGTATTTTTGAGTTACGTTGTCATACACAACACCTCTTGATAACCTAAGGTTAAAACCATTTTCTAGTAAAAATAAATACAATAAAGAATTCAATTCATAGCAAAGTCCGCCCTCATTTTTTACTAATAATTTGCTTATTAAATTCTCTCGTGTAATTCCTTGAGTTTTATTTTTCATAATACATAGATTTTCAAAAGGAATATTTTTTGCTGTCTTTTCGAGAATTAAATCTAACTGACTAAAATTAAGTTCTTCTTGAATTTGTAATCCAATTCTTTTTCGAAACAATAAGTTAAACTCACTCATTAATTGTCCCTCCATCTCATAAATCTCTTTCATTAATATTATCATTTAAGCTAACAAAAAAATAATAAGCCACTTATGCGGCTTATTATTTATAGTCTCTTTTCAAAATAATATTGATTACATCCCTTTGGATGATCTTCAATCACTCCATAAACTTTAAATCCATGCATCTTATAAAACTCTGGGGCTTGGAAACTAAAAGTATCCACTTTAATAAGGCGGCAATCTTTTTCTATCGCAAATTCTTCCATTTGTTTGATTAACTTGCTACCAAAACCTTCGTGCCTATAATCTTCTGATACCCATAAAAATTCTATCGATAAATGATGCCAGTATATTCTACCGGTAATTCCTCCTACTATATCATCCTGATCATTTCTAATGACAAAGCTTACATTTTCAGACGGCGCATTTTTCTCAACTGGTAGGTTATTAGAATTATATTCAATTACTTTTTTTCTTATAAAATCACTATCTTCTTGCACCCATTGTTTTACTATTTTCATCATTTTTTCTCCTATTATATTTACATACTTTTTGATAAATTACTGACTTAATACTGCATATCCAAGCCATCCAACTAAAAGATAATTTGGTGAAATTAAAAGTAGCAAATACTTTGTTTTATATTTTTTATGCATCTTAAATGCCGCCAATAAATATAGAAGCGGAAATATTAATCCCCAAATAAAAAAAAGCGGTGTTGCTGCTAAATAAAGTGACATTGGTGTGAATAAAATTGTTGTAATAATTAGTAGAGAAGGTTTCTTTACTATTAATGCTACTATCGATAAAAAAATAGAGACAATTGTAAATGGCCAAAATAAGATCAGCATATTTACCTCCTAAAAACTACTTTCTCTAAAGATATCTATATTCCTTTTGAAGTTTAGTCATTCTTAAACAAGAATTAGATATAAAAAAATAAAATTTTCAAAAAATTAGAAGGTTTTAATTTTAAAAACATGGTATAATCTTCCAAAAAGGAGTGAGTTAAATATGCATGGTGACGCATTTTATTCTCTTTTTGCACTCATACCGCTTATTATTTACGTCGCACCAATCGTTTTTATTATTTGGTTTTTATTAAAATTCCTAAAGCTCCAGCAGGAGAAAAATCAAATTCTTAAAAGTATATCCGATAAGCTTGATAACTTTACTAACAATCATTCAGAATCTTAAAGAGCATTTTGCTCTTTTTTTTTTTGCTTTGTAAAAGGAGATTTATAAATTATCAGTATAAAAGACAATTTTCCCCAAAATTACAATTACTCATTCCTTATATATATAATTAATTTAATAATGAAATATTTATAGAGGTGTAAGGAAAATGTTGTTACTAAAAAAATATTTAAAGTGGATTTCTAAAAATAAAGCTAGAAGGTATGACCTTGCTGAACTACTGTCTGGGATAATTTTTGTACCTACGATGTTTATTGGACTTGAGTTGCTGCGTCCCAAGTATTCTGTATGGTTTACGTTATTAATACTGTTTTTGATAATAAATTTGTATATATTATGTGATAATTTATTTTTGGGTATTTTCGGTAAATTTAATGTTAAAATTTCAAAATGGACGATTGTTATTCCGTGGTTTTTGGTGTTCAGTTATTTTGTTTTAAGTGATTTTTAAATAAAAACAATCCTTAAACATTTTTTATCCAATATTTATAAAGGTTGATAAAAAATCGCAATTATTAGCAATGCTCTTATTCAGCTAAATCACGTTTTAGTTCAACATCACAAAGCTGCTTCGGTAGCTTTTTTTATGCAAGTAAATGGCATATTAGTTGATAAAGGAAAAATAGAGGAATATATAAATATTTCAAGTATTTGTATGTGTATGTGGTGTATTTTCACTGAATAATGGTATTGGAGGATTTTATATGAATCATATTACTACGCCTGACCTTTCATCTAGGCCCTTTGGTTTAATCGTTGAAAGATTAATGGAATCATCCCCAAATTTACTTTATGGAGCGTGGACGGATCAGTTTGATCGTTGGTGTGCAACTCCTGGTACAGTGTTAATGACAGATGAAGTCAATACGGTTTTCTTTTTCGAGACTTATTTTGAAGGAAAACGTCATCCACATTACGGAAGATTTCTAAGACTCGTACCTGATCGTCTTGTAGAGTTGACATGGGTTACTGGAGATGGAGGAACAAAAGGTGTTGAAACTGTTGTAACAGTAGAAATTGAGCCTAATGGTAACGGTACTCGATTGCGACTCACACATAAGGGTTTTCCAGATGAGGAAACAAAAAATGGACACGAAAATGCTTGGGGCTTTGCACTTGAGCACTTGGATAAGAAGATGTTGGAAAAATATAATTTAAACTAGTACTCTTATTGAAATGAAAGGAGTTAATAGTCATGGAATTGACTAATGCACAGCTATCGGCAATAGAATACATTACTAATTATTCTAGGAACTTTAAAAGTGATGCTAAAGCAACAATTAAGCACATTCTTCAAATGTCTAATGTCTCAAGTAATTTATATGAAAATGCAGTCGAAAAGCTAAAGGCTCATGCTAAGGTTGCTCTTCATTTTCACCCAGATAGACCAGTTTCCAATATGAAAAATGTTTCTGAAGCGATTCTTCAGCAAGGAGTTTATAAAAGTCAATTTGAAACATTTATATCAAATGGTAGCGTGTCCGCCTATCCTGGGGGTGAACGTGATTTATGGGAGAAAAAGATTTTTGGAGGAGCATATCAACAAAAAGGAGCAACCAATACCCAGCGTCCCAAATATGGGGCATTAAATTTAATGCTACATCCCGATGGTCCTTCACCTCGTTTTGGTTCTTGTTATTTTCTCCTATCATCAGAGGCATCACATCGTTGCACATTTACGTATTTGGATTCACACCAAGATCCAAAGGAAAAAGGCACATATAAAGAGTTTGATCTTATTTTGGCAGCTCTTTTGGAAGAGGTTTACATAAGAGATTTTGGAATCGGTGAAACAAATCTAACCCCTTCAAAATTAATTAATCATTTGCTAGTTAATCTTGAAAAACCGTTCGTGGACCCTAAAAATATGGAAGCAAACCGCAATCTTAATCACTATATTGAAGCTCAAGTTCATGGAGATATTTCGCTTAATGAGGACGTGGAAATGCTTGTAGCAGATCCATCATTCAAGAATACACCTGTAGGTATTTGCTTAGAACAAATATGCTATAAATATTCAATTGAACTTTATTGGCATATGGGGTTTGTACTTACTGTCGACGAGGTTCCCGTTGACTTTAGAGGTCCTTCTATGCCCTCCTTAGCAAAACGTATTGCATGCAATAACATTATCGATGCAAATGTGATTGGTTCTGCGGTAATGAGCTTAGAACGCAATCCTTTATCTTGGAGCGACCTGGGAACATATAAAGAAGTACTTCAAGAGCTAAAACTATTGTGGCATGTTCTAGTAAGATATGGGAAGCCCATTCGAGATTTTTCATAATATTGATTACCTAGAATACTTATTTTTGTGTAACTAACGCATGCGATTCTTCAATAGGAGATCGCTTTTTCTTATTTAACGAATTGGCAGATTAGTTGCATAAGGATTATTTGAAAATCTATGTGAAAATGGCGAAATCCCCCCAAGTTACGAATACCCGTGATGTAGATATAATTTAAGTAAACAGAAAAAAAGAAGGAGGGGTTTCATTGACCCGTAAAACCTGGTTACTTATTTTAATTTGTTGCTGCATTCTATACATTCCGCACGCAACCCCTTCGCTTGCAATTCGAACGAAGCTGATTTTCACTGGTCACCCAGTGTCGGCATTGACTTCGAAGGTTTCGATCCAAGCAAGGGAAAACAAAGGGTATCAACCGTATTTAAAAAATCATCATGCGAAGGCATACCGAATTAGTCACCCACCGTCAACAATGTCAGTCGCTGGAGCAAACATGCTTGTATATGAGGATTTCATAGTCTATAGGAAAGGTCCAATTTTCGTGGCAAAAATCCTTTACGATGAACTTATGAAGATTATGAATGTGTAATGAAAATTAAAAGAGTTATGTAACTAACTCATGCAATGGTCGTATAAGACACAGATAGAAGAAGGTGTTGAAATGAAAGTTTTTGATATTTCAATAAAGGATATTAAAAAGTTTCTAATTGCATTAGGAACTTTAACTCTCCTAGGTGGTCTTTTTTTTATTTATATTAGTAATGAGAAATTGCCCCAGCAGAACAACTTACTGGTAGTGAATGGTGTTTTTGATTGGTACCAAAAAGCCTTAAGTGATAAAGATGTGGATTCAATATATTTAAAAGATGGTTCGAATTATGATGTTCCATATCTAAGTGATAATCAATTACAGAGAAAAACCTTTATTAAAGATGTTAAGTCAGGTCAACATATTACTTTATGGGTATATAAACACACAGGTGAAAATACAGTTTTGGCAATTAAGTCAAACAATACTACTTACTTATCATTTAATGATGCGATTAACGAATTTAAAGCATCTAATAATCAATCAAAATTTCTTGGTTTATTAGCGATTCCGCTTTCTATTATATTTTTTGGTCTAAATTGGTGGATGTGTATAAGATTCAAAAAAGATGAGTATTGATAAAGGTATAATACACACTTTGACCTTTTCAAAATTTGGAATCATTTTAAAGAAAGTTTTGAAGGAATGTTATGTAACTAACTCATGCGTTAGTTGAATAAGGAATAAAATGGCTGTTAATTACCTGTGAATCTTATCAAAAGGTATATAAAGAATATAATAACCACTAATATAATCATAGGAATACAGCCTATTTTTGATATTCCATTTAAGTCACCAGACATTGAATTGTTTACTGCATCATTGAGGTTTTCAACTGGATTCTTTTTAATTTTCATAGCAACCTCCAAAAATCCATCTTGTAAATACTCTAATTACTCTTTATTCTTCTAATTTTGTTTGAGAGCGAACGCAATGCGTTAGTTACATAAGGATTATTTATTTATGGTTAATATCTAAAACTACTGCCATTTCTTTTCCAAATCGATCTCCATGATCAATGAATCCTAAACTTGAATATAAATTATGTGCTCCTAAGTTTTCAGGATGATAGCCTACAACAATTTTTTTTGCATTTGGTAGTTTAGCAATTTCATCGATCATTAACTGAGTTGCCATTTTACCTATGCCTTTTTGTTGAAAGTTCTTATCTACCATTATTCTATATATCCAATAGCCATCAAGTTCTTCCTCAATAGTATTAAACATTAAAAATCCAACTGTATTACCTTCAAATTGAATAGCAAATGGTTTTAGTGAAGATTCAAATTTCGATTGAGCAATCGAGATTGCATTTGGTTCGATGTAACTCTTCTGATCTTCGGATACCTCTAATTGACAGCATTTATACCAGTTTTCTGAATTTAACTCCACTAGTTCTATGTTTTTATCCTGCATATTTTCTCCTTCGTTTCAGTTGTTTGAGAAAGACTTGCTCTAATTATAATTTTAACAAATATTTCCAATATTTAATTGAGACATTTATACTAATTCAACTAATCTGCCATATACTGAAACAAAAATAGAGTCACCGAAGCAACTCGAGTAATTGAACTAACGCAGTCCTTTAGTTAAATAAGAGTTCCAAAGGTTGTCTAATTAGACAACCTTTTTTAGTTCAAAATCAACAATTTAATTTAAAGAGCCTATTTTTTTGAAATTGGAATCCATATCTCACTTTTAAAAGTTGGTGAAGTAATGTCCTTATGCTCATTCCATAAAATTTCGGGGCCTTCTTCTTGTTGGTAATTTGATGAAGGAAACCATTCAGAATAAATTCGTCCCCATACTTCTTGTAATGCTTCTGGGAATTTTCCAACAGCTTCGAATACTGCCCAAGTAGATGCAGTTACCTCAAGTTGTATGAATTCGTCCGGACATTTATTTGTTGTGGCAACACCAATATAATGGTCAAGTTCACCTTTTTCTTCCATCCTACTTTCAGAAAAGTTTGTTGATGCACTTATTATGCCATTCGGGTCAACATTTGAGAGTGCTTTTAATTGAGTGATATTCTCCATGGTTAAACTTTTCCACATCGAAGCAATTTCCGGATTAACCCCATTAAAAATAATCGGAACTCGCTTTTTTATACCAACGATTCGAAACGCTTCTTTTTCTTCAATTCGATAGTTCATTTCATTTCCCCCTTTAATTGATAATTGGAAGGTCATTCGTGGAAATGCTTTAAGTGAATTGCCATTAACTCTCGCTTCTGAAGGAGTTATTCCATGTAGATTTTGAAATGCTCTCGTAAACGAATCCGGAGAATTGTATCCGTATTTTAAAGCAAGATCAATTATTTTTGTGTTATGTTCTTTCAGTTCAAATGCTGCTAGTGTAAGACGGCGACGACGAATATATTCCGACAGTGAAATGCCAGCAAGAAACGAAAACATTCTTTTAAAATGAAACTCGGAACAAAAAGCCCTCCTAGAAATTTCTTTATAATCAATAGTACTTGTAAGATTTTCTTCAATATATACTAGTGCATCATTCATATTCTTAAGCAAATCCATTATATAACCTCCTTATCAATAGAATAACATTAACAAAAATAACATATCCGACATTTCATGCTAAGTTATGTAGGGTCTGAATTTACTAAAAAAGAGAGCTACCTTCCTTAAGTAGCTCCCAAAATAATGTATTACATCGATAACTTATATTCATCGTTAACATTCAACTTTTTATTTACTTTAACGTAAACCAACACTGCATTAAATAATAATAGTGCACTTGTTACAAAGAATACGTATTTTACGCCTAAATATGCTCCAATTTGGCCACCTAAAACCGATCCGACAAATACGCCTAAATAACCAGCTGACATATTTAACCCAAATACTCTACCCGTAATGGCATCTGGTGTGATTCGTTTAACTAATGTATTAACAGAAGGAGTTAATCCTGCCGTTGCTAATCCTAAAATAAATCGTAGCCCCATCAACTGCCAAGCGTTTTTTACAAAAGCTTGCGGAATAACCATCAGACCTGAAACAACCAGTGCAACAAATATAACTTTATGTGGACCAATTCGATCTGAAATCTTCCCTAATCTTGGAGCAGCTATAATACTTGCTAACCCTGATGCTGAGAATGCCATACCTGCTAATAATGCAACATGGGTAGAATGAGCAGACAACTGAGAAATATAGACTGTAATAACTGGCTCGATTGAATAAAGAGCGATTGTTAAAACAAAAAAGGTAATAAACATTGTGATCATTAAGCCTTTATCGGGAATAATATTCCATATTTCCTTCATTTTAAGCACCTTTTTATCTTGGCGAGTAAAGGATTCTTTTACAAATAATGCTGTTGTAATGAATGCAACCATGATAAGTGCACCTGTCACAAAAAATACATTTTGTAAACCTACAGTCTCTCCAATGTATCCACCAATCATAGGTCCAAGTAATGAACCTCCTATACTTGCTGTTGAAAGTGTACCTAAAGCCGATCCAGCATGCTCTTTATCAGTTTGCGTAGCGATTAAAGTAGTACATGCTGTTCCATAACCAGTGATGACACCTTGTAAAAGTCTTAAACCAATTAATATATAGACATTATGTGCAAAACCCATACAAAAAATAATAATCGACATACCAAGGCTTGCTCTTAGTAGCATTGGTTTTCGACCAAATTTATCTGCTGCCAAACCCCAAATTGGAGAAAATATTGCAGATATAATGAAGGTTACTCCAAACGCTATCCCAGAAAATTGACTAATTAGGGCAGAATTATGAACACCTAGTTTATCAATATATAGAGGTAATACTGGACCAAGTTGGCTCATTCCAATACTCGTTACGAACATCCCAAACCAACAGACAATTAGATTTCTTTTCCACAATAACATAATATCCCCCTCTCTTTTTGATAAAAATAAATCAATATAATAAGTCCCGAAAATGAGACTAATAAACAATATCTCATTAGTTTAACGATACATATAAGACTAAACTATATTTTATAGTTTGTAAATTATATAATATAGTTTACTAATTATTAACTAAAGTGTTAAACTATTTTTAGTAAAAATAAGTGGGAGTGAAAAAATGGTTCAAAAAAGAAATTTAACTAAAGAAAAAATTATTGATGTAGCTTTTCAATTGGCTAATGAAATTGGTCTTAATCAAGTTACTTTTCCGAAAATTGCAGAGAAACTAGATATTAAATATCCATCGTTATATAACCATTTCGCTAATATGGATGATTTAAAATTAAAGATGACAAATTCACTTTTAAATAAGTTAAATTCGAATTTAATGCAAAGATTAGTTGGTAAAAGCGGTGAACAAGCAATTCGAGAAATTGCTTATGTATACCGTGATTTTGCATTTGAAAATAGAACTGGTTATGGGCTTTTTATGAATATTCCAAGTACAGAAAATGAAGATGTCAAACAACTCGCTAAAGAAACAACTGGAATTATTCATCAAGTATTAGAATTTTATATTACGGACCGCACCTTACTAATTCATCAAGGTCGAGCTTTAAGAAGCATTTTACACGGATTTGTTTCAATGAACTTCCTTGGATATTTTCAGCATCCGGTAAATGTGGATGATAGCTTTGATGTTATGATTGATGACTTTATTACTTCCGTTTCAAAAATTCAAAAATAGATTCAAGTTTTTAAAGAGATATAAAAAATGTGAACACTAAGCTAAGAACCTTAAGAAATTAAGATACCTAGTTTAGTGCTCACATAAAATCAAAGGGAGGTGCGGTAAGAGCATAGCGCTTTTACCTTACAAATGAAAATAGATAAAGGTATTGAAACAATTGAATTAGTAATGAACTTTATGGGGTCAGAAAGAATTATTCATCCAACATTACTTTCGGATGATCATGAAGTAATCTTAGTAGATACAGGAATGCCAGGACAAACTGGAGAAATTCGTGAAGCGATTGAGAAAGCCGGTTTAGAATTTAACAAACTGTCTAGAATCATTCTTACACATCAAGATATAGATCATATCGGTAGCCTTACTGCAATTTTAAAAACTGCAGATCAAAACATTGAAGTGTTAGCCCATAATGAAGACAAACCTTATATTGAAGGCGACAAAACTTTTATTAAAATGAATCCTGAACGAATCGCAAAAATGATCGAATCACTTCCTGAAGAACAAGCTCAAAAAATAAAAGCGATGTTCGATATACAACTTACTGCAAAGGTTGATACTACAGTAACTGATGAAGAAGTATTACCATACGTTGGAGGAATTACTGTCATCTTTACTCCTGGACATACTCCTGGTCACATTAGTTTATATCATCATCAAAGTAAAACTCTGATTGCAGGAGATGCGCTAACTTCAGAAAATGGTGTAATCATGGGACCAAATCCAAGTAATACACCTGATATGGATACAGCTCTTGAGTCCATTAAGAAATTCACTAAATATGATATCGAAACTGTTATTTGTTACCATGGCGGAGTAGTAAATGAAAATGTAAATGCACAGCTTTTAGCATTAGCTAATTCTAACTAATTTAAAAAATAAAGGGCACCTGTATAGGTGCCCTTTGTCTATTTAATTAAGCTTGTTTTTACCTTTCATAAATGAACATAAAACTAATACGATTAAAATTCCTAAGCATACAAATATACTTAATCTATTGTCTTTACTAAAAGCAAATGCTATACAACTCACACCTAATGCAAGGACTGTGAAAGAAGTTATATATGGAAATCCCCATACTCTAAAGTGTGGCAATTTAGAATACGTTTTGCGAAGCTTTAGTTGTGCTAAACAAATGCTGATCCATACTATTGATACTGTAAACCCAGGAATCGCCATTAAATAACCAAATACGCGATCTGGAGAAAAATAAGCTACGAATGTGCCTCCAATTAAAATAATTGCACTTACAATAACCGCATAAACTGGAACACCATTTTTTGAAATTTTTGCAAAAGCTTTCGGAGCTTCCCCTTCAGTTGCTAATGAATACATCATACGTGTACAGCCATAAATACCAGAATTGGCAGCAGATAATACTGCCGTAATTAAAACAAAGTTCATAATATGAGCTGCACCGTGAAATCCAACTGTCGATAATACTTGAACAAATGGACTTTCTTGATTACCGATTTCATTCCATGGAATTAAACCGCAAATTATCAAAATTGGAAGAGTGTAGAATAAAACAATTCTCCAAATAACTCCTTTAACAACTTTTGGAATTACTTTTTCAGCGTCTTTTGTTTCTGATAAAGTCAATCCAATTAGTTCTGAACCACCATAAGAAAAAATGACTATTAATAAAGCAGAAAATACGCCAGACCAACCATGTGGTAAAAATCCTTTATGTTGAACATAGTTATGAACATAATCACTATTTCCACTTGGAATTACGCCAAATAAAATCCCTGCGCCTAACGCAATAAATAAAACAATCATTGTAACTTTAATTCCAGCAAACCAGAATTCTATTTCGCCATATCGTTTCACATTCATAAAATTAACGATCACAATAAAAATTGCACTAATAAAACTTAAAGACCATAATGACATTGAAGGAAACCAATATTGTAAAAAGCTTCCAGCTGCAATTACTTCAATCACACAAACAACTAACCACATAAAACAGTACAACCAACCGATCACAAAAGATACTCTTGTACCAAACGCTTTATGAATAAATCCTTTCATATTTAGACCAGGAAAAGCAATAGCCATCTCCGCAATCGCACTCATTACAACAAGAAGTAATAATCCAGCAAATATATAAGAAAAAATAACCGCTGGCCCCGCTATCGATACAGTTTCTGATGTTCCTTTAAAAATACCAGTTCCAATTGCTCCGCCGAGTGCCATGAAACGTATATGCCTTGGCAATAAATTTTTTTGTAATTCCATCTCTCTATCTCCTCTTTCTAGCTGTATATTTATAAAAAAACATCGCCCCTGTCACTTATGACAGGGACGATTTACACCGTGGTACCACCCTAATTGCAGATAAATCTGCCTCTTGTTTTAGTTAACGATCAATGACCGTCTTTCTCTAATAAATGTCGACCTTTATTTCGAAAAAGATGCTCCAGGATTGTAATTCATGTTTATTTTTGTACTGATTCGCACCATCCATCAGCTCTCTTAAACAGTGAAACAAACATTACTTTATTCCCTTCATTGCAGTTCATATATTAAATTTTGAATAATAAAAAAGTCCCTACTGATTTACTCAGTAGGGACGAATTGTTCGCGGTACCACCCTAGTTGCAGAATTAATCTGCCTCTTAAAATTTGATAACGATCATAATTGACCGTTTTTCCCTCAGTAAAGATACGACTTTACCTCGAAAAAAATAGCTCCAGGACCGTAATTCATCCTTATCTTTGTACTGATTTCCACCAACCATCAGCTCTCTATTACAGTGAGATAAGCACTACTTCAATACCCTTCATTGCTTAAAACTATATTAATCTACTATTAGTAACTTGGTTCTTTTTTTAATATGTTTTGTATTATAGAGGTTATTTAACAATTCTG
The DNA here is from genome assembly GCF_002555445.1 of Bacillus sp. AFS017336. Classification (NCBI taxonomy): domain Bacteria; kingdom Bacillati; phylum Bacillota; class Bacilli; order Caryophanales; family Bacillaceae; genus Bacillus; species Bacillus sp. AFS017336. The sequence continues at coordinate 91,067 of NZ_NUCO01000015.1, read as the reverse complement.
TCAACACCTTTTTTTACTAGTTAACTCTACTTCAATTGTAAAACGTTGCTATATATAAATTGTAACCGTTTAACTTTAATTGGATTTAATCAGTCATTTTCATACCATTCCATAACTTCGGAAAGCTTTTCTCTTATACTTTGTAAAAGTTCAATTGGCTCTTTCACTTTAGCTTCTTTTCCAATTGAAATAAATAGTTGAGCGATAAAAGGTATTTCATTTTGACCAATCCAATCTTCAATAAAACCCGTTCCATCTTCTCTTACTTGTACTTTAAACCTTGGATCAATTATTGTTTCACATCTTTGAACTCCGTCCCTACTTAGCTCAACGTAAAACTTAATTAAACTCTCTTCCTTCATACTTGCTAATTTCTTTCCAAGCGATATATGTGGCAAGTTTAACGGTTCATTTTCCACATCATGACAAACAGAAAGAATTTTATCGCATCTAAATAGTCGATAATCATCACTATTAAAACAATATGCTGGACAATACCATAATCCATTGTTCGCATAAATTCCGATTGGCTGAATTTCTCGTTTCGACCTCCCTTTATACGAATCATATTCAATGCTAATCACACTTTGACTAATAGCGGTTTCTAAAAGTATTGAAAGAAATTCGGATTTCGCTTGCTTTGTAGGGATGATAAAGTCAAAACGATTTTTCATTTCATCAATTCGATTTTTCACATCAGATGGTAAATAGGCGTAAAACTTTTTCAACGCTGACTTTGACTCTGCTTCAAAGGGAAGCGTAGAAAAATGCCGCAATGCATGACTAGCAAAAAATAATGAAACTGCTTCTTCTTCAGTAAATGTAATAGGTGGCAGAACTCTTTCGTTCAACACTTGATATCCACCATGAGGACCCACTTCCGAATATAACGGCACCCCTAATTCACTTAACTCTTGCAAATCTCTTAAAATCGTTCTTGGTGACACATTAAATTCATATGCTAATTCCTTAACCGTAAACTTGCGCTTTCGATTGACAAGCATCATTAATTCAATTAATCGTTTTGATTTAGCAGACATATTTTCCCCTTTTTTGATAACTATGACAATTTTTGTCACTATTATAATCTATCATATGTCTTAAGCCAAACAAAAAAGGAGAATTTAGCAATGAAAACAATTGAACAAAATAATAAAGAATTAGTAAAAGAATTTATTGAAGTTTTTTGGAACAAGAATAACCTAGACAGTACAGCCAATTTATTATCACCTGAATACATTGATTACTCTTATGGTTCAACAGAAGGTTTAAAGCAATTCGCTAGTGTAATTTTTACAGGCTTCCCAGATAGCCATTACACGATTGAAGAAATCGTCTCTAATGAAGACACTGTCATTACAAGACTGGAATTTACAGGTACACACTCCGGATTATTTAGAGGAACCTCACCAACTGGAAATTCCGTAAAGGTTACTTTATTTAGAGAATTTAAAATCGAAAATGGGAAAATTTTATCTCACCGAGGATTATTTGATACAGCAACACTAATGAGTCAATTAATGACAAAATAAAAATATAAAGCTACCAATCATATTTAAATGATCGGTAGCTTTTTATAATCTTCTTTAGCACAAAGCTCTCATTACCTCTTCCGATTATACTTCTCAAAAGAAACTGACTGAACTTCGTATTTCTTTCCATTCCAATCATAAATTAACATCAAATTCCCGATTGCTCCTCCGCCATCCGTTGAAATCATGACGACAGCATCGGCAATTAATTTTTTCTTTTCAACAATATAATCAACTGGAACGTGTGTATATACACTATCGTCGGAAGAAGTATCTTTAAATCCTAACGATTTCAAATTAACTTTATATGTTTTTTTCTTAGTTGTAATCGTGACAATATCCCCTTTTTTCTCCATTTCAACGAGTCGCTTAACTGCCTCAGGTACTGATTCTACTGGTACTTCCTTATATTCTTCGTTTTGACCATCACTACTAATTTGCAATAAATGAATAGGATCATTGTAATTATCTAGCGAAATGATAATTTCATCCTGTCTGTCCTTGTTCAAGTCTTCACTAAACATTTTTGTACCGTACTTCCCACTTTTCCATGCTGGAAAATGATATAAAACTCCCTCATTACCAATTTGGACATCAAAATTACGATATTCTTTCCAATCAATTCGATCAGCAATAAGATATATATTTTCCTGCCAAACTTCACTCGGAATACTATTCATAACTACACGCTCAGCTGCTCGTGCACTGACAGCTGAACATGAGAATAATGTAAAAATACTAGTAAGAACTATGGTTAAATGTCTGCTCATCGAAACACCACCCTTTTTAATTAAGATGTCCAGATTAGGTAAATATAACCATTTGTTTAACTTGAACACATTCCTGAAAATTGAAGAGAATACTTTTTCTTTCATCGAGGACTTTGCTTATTTTTTGTCTTAAAGTGGGGGGTATCTATGTAGAATTTTTCATAAATTGTTGAATTTATGAGTCGTAATTTATAGAATACAAGGAAATTTCATCAATTTATGATTCAATTTAGCAAGGATTGGGCAAATTTACTAATTGTCCATTTGAAAGGTCTACTTTGAAGTCAATATTTAGTAATAATACCCTAGCCGGTATAGGTATTTTCTTAACTTAATTGCGATTCTATGGGTTTTAATTGCTGTTTTGCCAATTTTAATTGCACTTTCACTATTTTTATTTGCTGTTTTGCCAATTTTAATTGCACTTTCACTTTTTTATTTGCACTTCACCTTTTATTTGCAGTATCTCACTTCTTATTTGCACACTTCCTATTTTTATTTGCTGTTTCTCACTTCTTATTTGCACACTTTACATTCTTATTTGCACTTCGACTGATCTGCAGTTGAGCATTCACTACGCATTCAAAATTATACAAGAATAATATAAAAAGGGCTCTCAAAATGAGAAACCCTCTTTTCAAATCAAGAATTCACTTCAACTGAATGCCCTTGCTCCTGTAATACTTCTCCTTTAATTCTTCTTTCTAATGCAGGTGTAATTCTTATAAATATAAGAATTCCGATTACACCTAAGCTTGTTAAAAAGATGGTTGTTGAAAGTTTTGATAAATACGCGCTTAGTGAAACAGTCATTGAACATATAAACATCGCTAAATTGAACGATAAACCTGCAACTGCCATATATGAACTTCTTGTTTCGTCAGCTGGTAAATTAGCCATGTAATTTTGTTGTACTGGTACTCTTAAAACTTCGGCAACAGTTGCTACAAACATCACTATAAATAAAAGCAAAATGGAATTACTATATGAAATTACTGCATAACCACTTACAAATGCTATACAGCTCCAGATTAGCGTTTTTTGATCGTCCAATTTGCTTACTATTTTAGACGCAAAAAGTGCCATTACAACTACTAGAATCGTATTTTCTGTGCGAAGGAAACCAGTCATCTCGATTCCACCAAATGTCCAGTCGAATAAATGTTGTGTGTGGAAATCATTCGCTAATCGAATACTAATATAATTTGTTAATTGAAATTCCATCGAGAGTACTAGTAAGCCTGCTAGTACATAAAGGATAAAGAGCCTATCTTGAAAAACGTCTCGATAATTTGAAATCATTTTATGAGCGTGATGACCAATCGTCTTCGTTTCTGTCTTTTCAGTGACCAAACTTTCTTCAACAAAAAAGGTAATTAAAATCCATGTAACTAGCGAGGCAAATGAAAGAGCTAATAATAATTCAAAAAAATACGTTTTAAATAAAAATCCGCCAAGTATTCCACCAATTGCAATTGATAAATTATTCGACCAATACATAATCGAATACATAAGCTTTCGTTCTTCCGGTTTACTTACATCGATTAACATCGCTTGATTCGCAGGACCTGCTAGTCCCCAACAGATACTATTTAAAGTCATCATCAAGAATGTAATATGAGGAGATGTATACCATGGTGAATTACAAAACATCATCGTAATAAACGCTAGTAAACGTAATGTTTCAGCAAACACCATTGTCTTTTTTCGACCAAATTGATCTGAAAAATATCCCCCAAAAAAGTTCATTATAATTCCAATAAATACATTTACAAGTAAAAGCAAACCCGCTTGTTTTACACCAAAATGCTTTGATAAATAAATCGCCATAAATGGGAAGATCATACTTCCGATCGATGAACTTAAAAAAGATTCGAGTAATCGAATTTTTATATTTTTGTGAAACTTAAGTATCCCCATACTTATTCAACCTTTCTTTCCCCAATAAAAGAGCTTTTGTTGTACTGCTTTTAGGTCTATATTCAGGCATAAAAATTATTCGCATGAAAATTCCCTTTTTTTAAACTTTTCACTAAATTAGAATATCAGTAATTTTTGAGTATGCCAATATCAAACAATCAAACTTTTCTCCTATAAAAAAGAGAGTAATCTTCTACACCAGCTATTTATTCAACAATCGATAGTTGAAATAATAAAGTAATTAGATTATTATCTAATTAGATAATAATAAAAGTAGGTGCTTAATAAGTGCAGTTAAATAAAATTGTAGAATTCCACAAAGCTTTAGGTGACCTTACTCGTGTACGCATTATTGCTTTATTACAACAAGGTCAATTAAACGGGCAAGAAATCGCAAGTAAATTAGGTCTTAAACCCCCAACAATAACTCACCATATGACTAAACTTAGAGAAGTTGGGCTCGTTAAAGAAAGACGTGATAAAAATACAATTTATTTCTCTTTAAATACAAAAATTTTAGAAATGAGTGCTAAAGCTATTTTTACTGTAGGAACAGGGGGAGATTCCAATATGGAAATGTCAGTTACTGAAAGTGAACGAGCAAGCATTATTAATAATTTCTTTACGAAAGAAGGAAAACTTAAAGTTTACCCTGCACAACGAAAGAAAAAACTCGTCGTTTTAGAGCATATGATTAAGGGACTAGAATTTGGAAGGGTTTATCTAGAGAAAGAAATAAACGAATATTTAAAGGAATTTCATGAAGATTACGCTACGTTAAGACGAGAGCTTATCATGTGTCAGTTTATGTACCGTGAAAATAATCAATATGAATTAAACCCTGTTGAGTTATGGTGGTTAAAGTAAGGACGGGGAATAGAAATGAAAAAGCACCTTGCTAACATCTTTAATAGATGATAACAAAGGTGCTTTTATTTATTATTACTTATGTGATTGTTTAGAAATATATTGCTGAACTACTTCAACTACATACTCTTGGCATGCTTCAGCAGTCGTTGCATTGTATTGACCACCATTTGTTTTATTGTTTGATAAAACACGAATTCCTAAGAATGGTACATTATAAGCTTGAGCGATTTGAGCTGCAGCAGCACCTTCCATCTCTTCTACTGAAGTACCATAATTAGTATGGAACCATTTAATGCGATCAACTTCATTATTCCATACGTCTGCAGAACCGATAGTACCTTCTACAACTTTACCTTTAGTGTATTTATTTTTTACTGCATTAGCAGCCGCTAATAAATCTTTATTACCATCGTAAAAGCGTGGTTTTTCAGCATTTGGATCTTCACCAGCGCTACCTTCTGAAGCCATTAAGTCCATTGGTTTCCAAAGAGTTGCATCAATTCCTTGGTTTTCGTCTTTCGTTTCAGTTTTTAAAGAACCAATATTAGTTGTTTTTTGACCTAATACAATATCAAAAACGTTTAATTTTGGATCGTGGCCACCAGATGTACCTTGGTTAATAATTGCGATTGGTTTATATTTTTCAATAGCAATTGCAGTAGCAGCTGCTGTATTTTCCATACCTTTACCTGTCTTTGCTACGATAACTGGATATTTATCTAAAGTACCTTTGTAAAACACGAAGCTACCTGATTTTTCTACTTTTACATTTTTTAACTTACTTGCAAATTTTTCAGCCTCTATTGGCATTGGACCTTCAATTATAATTGGTCTTAATTCCTTAGTTTTTGCTTCTGCAATATTTGATTTAAAGTTATTACCTACAGATACAGAGATTAATAACGCACTAGCAATTCCTAATAAACCGTACTTTTTTAACATAATTTTTCCCCCTTGATGTATCACACCCGATGCTTTGGCCCAAAAAAAATGGTCTAGAAAATGCAGAACAATCTCTACCCTCTAGACCTACGTAAGTTAAAGTATAGGTAAGCAATTAATAAAACTTAAATGCTTGACACTAATTATCGGCTACATAAAATGATTACCAATATTACTTTAACTCGTAGTCCAGTTCTTCCATTGGGAACCAGGTAGAGACGCTCAGACCATATTACTGAGCATATACGAGTAATGTTTTATGAATGATTACAATGCTAATATATCAAATCAGAAATATATTTTCAATATAAAATATGAACTTTTAAAACTTTTTTTTATAAATCGTTCGTATTTTAGTGGATACAGAAGGAGAAAACAGAAAAAAAGTTAAATAAATAACGTTTTTAAACAATCTCTTAAAATCTACGAAATAAAGTTTCACTTTATTGGAATTCGAATTTTAATGGTCTTAAAAATAATTCTTCTAAAGTTTCTTTAGCGTTTTTATGTTCAAAAATTATATCAAACAATGCGTTACAGATTGGCAGTTCAACATCATACTGATTAGAAAGCTGCTTTAGTGCCTTAATTGTAGAAACCCCTTCCGCTAATTTATCAAACGGTTTTCCTTCGACAAATGCTTGCCCAAATTTTCTATTATGACTGTGCATTGAAAATAATGTTGCTTCATAATCTCCTAAATGACTTAAGCCGTAAATTGTTAAATCATTTCCTCCCATTGCTCTTATTAAACGTGATATCTCTCTAGTCCCTCTTGCCATCAAAGAACCCTTTAAACTACTATAATTCAATCCATCAAGCATTCCTGCTGCTATTCCCATGGCATTTTTAGTTGCTGCTCCAACTTCATTACCAATTAGATCTTGCCCGTAATAAAATCTTATTAACTCACTGTTAAATGCTTTAGTAATCTGTTTTGTTACTTCTATATTTTCAGAGCCAATAACCATACAATTTGGTATATTCCTTACAAAGTCTTGTACGTGTCCAGGTCCTACCCAAACGGCTACATCACAGCTTTTCCCTACTTCTTCACTAAAGACTTTTGTCAGTCTTTTTCCTGTAGCAGATTCTAAACCCTTCATACAAAGTATAAAAGTTTTTCCTTGTATTCCATTGTTTTGACTTAAACGCTTTGCAAATGTTCTTAGCTCTTGGGCACTAATCGAAATAATAATGATATCTCCAAATGATATTGCATCTTCCAATGAACTCGTTAACTCAATTTCGTCCGGTAAGCTTAAATAATCATTTTTTCTTGTCTGTTTTAAGCCTATATAATTACTAGAGTTTTCTCTTCCCCATATAACAACTTCGTGACCAGTACGATTAGCATACCAAGCTAAAAAACTTCCCCAACGTCCGCAGCCTAAGACAGATACATTCATACATTCTCTTCCTTCCAAAACTTAATAAAGAGTAACAAGATGCTCGAGTTAGATTTTTTCTGTTTTGGTCTTTTTTCTTACTCATGAACCTTCTATGAGTAACACTTTTGCTCTTTTTTGCACTTTTACTTACTCATGAACTCCTAATGAGTAACACTTTTGCTCTTTTTGGCTCTTTTACTTACTCATGAACCCTCTATGAGTAACATTTTTTCTGTTTTTTGCTCTTTTACTTACTCATGAACTCCTCATGAGTAACACTTTTGCTCTTTTTGGCTCTTTTACTTACTCATGAACCCTCTATGAGTAACACTTTTGCTCTTTTTTGCCCTTTTACTTACTCATGAACCCTCTATGAGTAACACTTTTGCTCTTTTTTGCGCTTTTACTTACTCATGAACCCTCTATGAGTAACACTTTTGCTCTATTTGGCCCTTTTGCTTACTCATGAACCCTCTATGAGTAACATATTTTCTCTTTTTGGCTCTTTTTCTTACTCATGAACCCTCTATGAGTAACACTTTTTCTCTATTTGGCCCTTTTGCTTACTCATGAACCCTCTATGAATATGAAATTTTCATCTTATTATTAAAAATCCTATTTTATATAGTCCAATTAATTAACAATCCAGCGTGTGTTAATCCACCACCAAAACCATATAATAAAACCTTATCCCCATTTTTAAGCTTTCCATCATTCACTCCTTTAGTTAAAGATAAAGGAATTGTTGCTGATGATGTATTTCCGCAATCTACTAAACTATGCAATGTTTTTTCAATTGGGAAATCACTTCTTTCGCAGATTGATTCAATCATTCTTAGATTGGCACTATGCGGGACAAACCAATCAACTTCATTTATTAAAGTCGAACCGTTATTAAGTACAGCCTGCATGCCCTTAGGTACAGTTGTAACAGCCCATTTATATACCTCGCGTCCATTTTGAACAATATAATTGTTGTTCATAATATCCTCACCGAACATTTGGTTCGATAAATTTGAGCAATATAAGTGTTTACCTTTTTCACCTTCTGAACCTAAATATGAAGAAATAAAACTAGGTTGCTCTTCATCGTACTCTACTAGGGCTGCACCGGCACCATCTCCAAATAAAATGCAAGTAGTGCGATCTTCGAAATCCGTTATTTTTGATAAAGTCTCTGCACCAACAACTAAGATTTTTTTATTTAATCCAGATGTTATTAATCCATTTGCCATATACAACCCATAAGTAAATCCCGCGCAAGCAGCGTTTAAATCGATTGCCCCAGCATTTTTTATCCCTAGCTTTGCCTGAACGATTGAAGCAACACTTGGCGTTTTAAAATCTGGTGTTAATGTACAAACGATAATCATATCAACATCTTCAACTGACTTATTGTATTTTTCCATTAAGTTTTTTACTGCCATAAAGCTTAAATCACTTGTATGCTCATCTTCTTTTGTCATTCTTCTCTCTTTAATTCCAGTACGTTTTACAATCCACTCATCATTTGTTTCTACTATTTTTTCTAAGTCCTTATTTGTTACTATTTTTTCTGGTACATAAGATCCAATTGCTGTGATACGTGCTTGCGATTTGTGCATTAATGTCACCTCATTCAAATTTATTTATAGCTTACCAAGATTATAACACCAGATATTAATACTAGGTACTAATTTTATTTAAAAATTTTTTATTCTTAAGGCTCTGTTAAATTAGAGTGTTGATTATCTTATGTAACGAATGGTAGGTTAGTCGAATAAGGTTAAATGGTAAAAAAAGGTAATTTTATTTTTTTGTCGAATATGAATGTAAAGTATAGGAGGCTAGATACAATGAAATATATACAAAGAGTTTCTGTAATTATTTTGATTATAATATTATTATGTGGGTGTCAGTCAAAGTCTGGTGATGTTCAAATGAAGACAAAAATTTTAGAAATTCCAAATACAAGTGAATATGTAATCTTAAGGGTTCAAGGTGTTGATAAAGGGGTAGCCTCTGAAGCAACAACAATGACTATAAAGAATAATAAAAAAATTGAAGAGTTTATCGAAAAAGTAAACAAAATGGAAGTGGTTCAACCTTCAAAAGATGAATTAATGGAGAAATCCAAAGAGTTAAATAATAAAGGGTATTACTTCTTTATATTGTCGGATAAGGAATCAATGGACAACAAAGTATATATAATGAATTTTTTTAAAGATGGAAGGATAATTTTTCAGAAGCCTAATGGAAAGAAAGTAAGTTCAAATGGCAAAGGGCAAGATATGATGTATTGGTCAAAAGAAAAACATCCTGAATTACTTACTGAGTTAAAAAATCTATTAAATATAAAGTTTTAAAGCTGTTTGATTACATTCCAAAAAGAGTTGAAAATTTAAGTTTTATGCAACTAACGCTTGCATTATTTACATAAGAACACAAGTCGTAAATGTGGCTTTAAAAGACAAAAATTAAGGATGGACTCCTTAGTTTCAATATCATTAATTTTGTTCAACTAACTAATACTTTAGTTACATAAGAGTTCCTAAGGATGTCTAATTAGACATCCTTTTTTTAGCTCAAAAATCAACGTTTAAATTTAACTGAACCATTTTTAAAAAGACAGCACTAACTAATAGTACTGAGATGATTAATTTAGGCAAAAAAAAATTGCTTTCAACAGCAACTTTTTCAAAAGCTTACAATTCCAATGTCATAAAAACACTATTCGGATCCTCTTTATAATCAGCAAATGGACTACAATATTTAAAACCAGTTAATTCATATAATTTTTTAGCTGGATTAAATGCTTCCATAGAACCTGTTTCCAAACTTAGTCTCTTATACCCTCTATTCTTCGCCTCGGTGATAATATGTTGGAGCATTCTTCTTGCTACACCTTTTCTTAAATGTGCAGAAGATGTTCTCATTGATTTAACTTCTCCATGCAAAGAATCGAGTTCTTTTAATGCACCACAACCAACTAATTTATCTTGATCCCAGACACTCCAAAACGTAATTTCTGGCTTCTTTAATCCTTCAAGGTTTAGTGCATGAATGCTTTCTGCTGGAGAGTGTTGGGTCATCCCTTGAAGATGTTCATTAATTAGTCCAGCAATTTCATGTCCTTTTAAATCATCTACTTTAATTTCCACGTAAATCCCCCCTTGTCATTAATATTATACTAAATTGTCAGTCTACTTCATTTTTTTAATCGATAAAAATGAAGAAGTTGGATTTTCATAAAATAGAATTTTATGGAAAAAATAAAAAAACTACGAATTAATTAAGGGTAAAAGAAGGAATTTAAATGAATCGTAAATTAAGTATAACTGGGTTTCAATTTTTTTGTATGATTTTTATATTTGGAGTAGGTGCTTCACCACCAGTTGAAATATATATGAAGGCTAAGCAGGATGGATGGATTAGTTTATTAATAGGACTTTTTTTAGCTTGTTTACTATTCGCTGTGTATATTAAGTTATACTCTTTATTTCCAGACCTACTATTTACAAAATATATTCAAATTATTTTAGGTAAATATGTTGGAAAAATACTAGCATTAATTTATATATTATATTTTATTTATATTGCTGCACGTGATTTACGCGATTTCGAAGATTTACTTAAAATTACCTTATATAATGCTTCTTCACTACTTTCACTCGGAATAGTTATGATGTTATTAATCATGTATGCAATGTCTAAAGGACTTGAAACATTCGCACGGGCAAATGAATTTATCTTTATAATGATTATGTTTCTTGTTATTATTTTTATTGGCTTTGAAATCATTTCTAAATTAATTAAGCTAGATAATTTAAGACCTGTATTAGAAAATGGATGGAAACCAATTTGGAAATCTGCTTTTCCAATTTCAATGACTATTCCATTTGGAGAAGTACTTACGTTTACGATGATTATGCCGCATTTAAACAAGAAGGATACTGCAATAAAAGTAGGAATCCCAGCATTATTATTTTCAGGTTGCATATTAACTTTATTTGCAGTCTTAAATACTGCAATATTAGGACCAGCAGTTATTGAAAGAACAACCTATCCACTTCTAACAGCTGTTAGTTATATTAATATTGCTGACTTCGTGCAAAGATTAGATACTTTTATCGTTGTCATTGCAGTTTGTAATGCCTTTGTAAAAATTACAATCTATTTTTATTGCGCAGTATCTGGGGCCGCAGATTTATTTAATATAAAGAAAAGTGATCAGCTAGTCTATCCATTTGGAATTATTACTGTCATTTGTTCATTATGGATAGCGACTAGTATTCTTGAACAGCATGATGAGGGAATCCATTTAGTACCATATTTACTTCACATCCCACTTCAAATCGTTATTCCAGTTAGTTTATTATTCATTCTACTATTACAAGGGAAATTAAAAAGTAAAAAGACTTAAATAATAAATAAAATTATTCCACACTATTTTGCACACTATTTTGCACATTATTAGGTAATATAAAAAGGCTCCGGTTTTCACCAGAGCCTTTTTGTTTTATTTTATACTTTGCAAATTTGATATTATTGTGTAACTGTTATAGTTTTAGGTGTTGTTGTAACTTTAAAACCATCTTTCGTAACAACATCTACTGTAACCGTATATGTGCCACTTGGAAGATCTTTTTCTGGTGCCCATTGTGTGCTAAAAGTATGCTCATTTTCGAATGTAGATGAATCTACGAGGTTCCCTTTAGCATCTTTAATATTAATCGTCCAGTCTACTCTGCTATATCCATATAGAGAAATTCTTGCAGGCTTAGATGCACTTACACCAGTAGATGGAGAAATACCCCAAGTTACCATCGCCATACTTTGCTTATTATAACTTTGGTCTCCCCATGTTGTCCAAGCCATGTTTCCTGCATAATCATTATATCTGAATACCATACCTTTTGGTTCTGTATTAACCGTTAGTTTCGTTACGCCAGGTTGTAGCTCATAAAATGTTCCGTTTACATAAATATCAGCAAAGTTAAAGTCAGTTGCATTATCTGTCGCATTAAATGTAATATCATATTTACCGTTGTTTGGTGTTACCTTAATATCGGAAATTTTTGGTGCAACTGAATCCACGATCATTGGCATTTTAACAGTTTGTGGTTTAGCATTTGGATAAGCTAATGTTGTTTTAATTACGTAATAGTAAGTACCGTCTGGAACAATATTCCCTGATGCGTCTTTCATATCCCATTGATATAAATTATATCCATAGTCTTGATTAAACATCATGTTTTTATTAAATCTCCATGGTTGTCCCGTTCCAGTGTATTCACTATAATCACCTAGATATCTAAGTTGTTTTCCTTTTGAATTTTCAATCGATACTTCTGCTTTATCTAAATTACGTAAAACAGCCATTGAACCATAGATTCCTTTATCAATGTAGTTTGGAGAAAAAGCAATATGGTTTAAATCAAAGTTTAAGCCGTTGAATCCTAATGGTGTACTTTCTGAACTATCATTCCAAAGAGCAGTATAACCTGCAAATGCATCTTTATCCCATGCTGGAGCATCGATATTTCTTGGTGCATCCCATTTCCCATTAAAGCCCATATAAGGAATTGATAATGGTACCGCTTTTGTTGGATCCTTTGGAACAAGTCGGACAAAACCTTCAACAAACGCGTTATCTCTTAACGTTCTAGGCAGACGAATTTCTACATTTAAATTCTTCTCTTGTCCTGGTTTAATTTTAAATGAAGTACCATCTGTACTAGATACCTTTTCCCCATTTACATAAACTGAAGCACCTTCAATTTGTTTACTACTTAATGTTAAATAATCTTTTGAATCTAGCGTTCCATCACCATCTAGGTCAAATTTCTTCGTTTGAGTACCATCTGTTAATAAGTCTACATTAACTGTATACTCATATTCTTGTTTTGGATTCTTTGCTTCAAGAGACTGTACGTTTAAGTTAAAGATCGCTCTGTCATTTTTAATTTCTTTTAATGCTACTGCGCCAGCTTGCTCAAGTGGAGTATCTTTTCTTGTTACGATAACTGGCGTATTAATTGCATTTTGAATTTGCATTAAGCCAGATCCTTGAACGCGTGGAGAATAAGGAACTTGACTATTTGTTCTAGGATCCATAATGATTTTAGATGTATTCATTAATGCAACTTTAGCTTTTAAAACAGTATCTTCTGAATGCTGTAATCCTTTTTCATAAAGCGATTGTAATACTAAAGCTGATCCACCTGCAACGTGAGGTGTCGCCATTGATGTACCACTCATCACTTCATAGCTATTTCCTGGTATCGTTGAATAAATATTTCCACCTGGTGCAGAAATTTCAGGTTTGAAGTCTAATGTTGGTGTTGTACCCATTGATGAAAAATAAGACATCGTGCCTTTATCAGGGTTATCTACCCAGTAATCGCCTACATTTTTCATACTTAAATATTGACCAACAGGCATCTTGCTCATTTTATCTAGTAAGGCATCACCAATTGCTTTACTAGTTTCTGCAGTTGGTGTTGCAGTTGGTGTTACTGGCTGTGATGCATAATCTGGCATATTTGCTGGAGGAATCATAATAATAGCCTTTGCTCCTGCTTCCTTAGCAGTAAACTGAATAGATGAAACAGTACTATATGAATTTAAAAGTTTAACAACTGCAATATAGTTCGTTTTACCTTTTGGATAATTAGCAGCTGTTTTCCCTTCACCTACGTTTACTAAATCATAGCTAGTATTTGGTAATAAGTTTTTAGATACTTCAAAATTATATGTTGGCCCATATTGAGAATGATCTTTGAATGGTACTGTTAAACTACCATCAGAAATTGCATTCATATGGATTTTAGTATTTTCATATGACGCAACTGATATAGCGTACGGGCTTACCCCTGGTGAACCAACTGTTCCAATATCTGGATCTTCCGCATACGGCTGTAGTGTTGAAGGAACAAGTAAAGCCCTCGAACTATAAGAAGAATTTCCAGCTGCTACAACTACTAATGTACCCTGTTCAGTTGCCATACGAATTGCCTTTTGAATCGGATCATAATTTTCATCTACATAGCCTGCATCAGAGCCTAAACTCATATTAATAACGTCTGCACCCATAGTAACCGCGTGCTCAATTCCTGCGATAATATCGTCTTCCATAGCCCCGCCGCCATTATCAGAAAATACTTTTTCTGCTAAAAGCTGTACTCCAGGTGCAATACCAGCAACTCCACCATTTGCGTCGTCGCCATTTGCTCCAATTGTTCCTGAAACGTGAGTACCATGTGGACTACCCTTCGCTCCAGGTATAACATCCGTATCATTGTCTGCCCAGTCATATCCAGAAGGTACTTTATCTGAATACCAAGTTTCGTTTACAGAAGTTGTATCAGCAAACTTTTCAAATTTATCTTTTGTCCATTTTTCTTTCGCTTTAGCCTCATCTGGTAGTGTCATGTCTTTATGCTTCCAATCAATACCGGAATCTACAACACCTACTAATAGGCCTTCGCCTTTATAACCATATTGCTCCCAAACCTTTTGAGCCTGTACTAATTCTTTACTTGCTGCCATCGTTTCGTGGAATGTTCTAGCAACCTCTACATGTGTAACACCTGGTAGTGACTCGACATCTTTCAAATTCTTAAATTTTGTCTCAACACTGAATCCGTTAAATCCTTCAAAATAACGGTGTTTAAGCTTAAACGTTTCATTAGATTTAGTCGTTTTTAATTTTGAAATTTTATCGATTACTTTATCTTGTTTTTCTTTAAATAATGTTCTTTTATTTTGTTTTGTTACTTCACTATCACTTGGTTGATCAACTTCTACAATTAAATGAACAAGATCATCTGGTTTATGGTTGCCTAATTGCTCATTCTTTTTAGCAGCATCATAAATCGAATCTTTTTGAGCTGGCTCAGCTCTCTTAACTAACATTGGTTTAACTTGTTCGTCCGATGAAGAAAATGTAATATTGTTTTTTTCAGCAAAAGCTGTAAAAGATGTGAAAAGTAATGATGTTAATGCCGCAGTAGACAAAACTTTAAACGCTTTCAATTTCCCGTTTTTCATTAACAACTCTCCTAAATATAATCTAGTATTTATTTAAATCCACTTTGCTTCCAAAGAGATTAATAGTTAAATATAATGAATTTACTATTCACCTATTTCGTGGCCATTTATAAATACAGTTAAATTTTACATCCCAAATAATTGAACGTATATTGGGGGAATTCCCATCAATTGTTCTACAGCATTTTTCATCAAATAGTACTTAGATTTGTCAAATAAACTTGATAAATATGCTTTTTATTGGAAGATTATTAGTTTTTTTGTCGATTTTTTTATTTTTGATAGAAATAATTAAACTGAAAATTGGGAAAAATTTAACGAAATCACCGATAAATTAATTTAATTTTATCCAAGTTTGACGAAAAAACAGGATAAAACACCCATAAAAAACGACAAATACTATCGAAAAATCTATTCAATTGATCAAATGTATATACGAAAATGGTTCATATTTTTATAAATTTATAAAAGGTTATTTTCAAATAAAAAAGACGTATGCACTGATCTAACTCAGTTCATACGTCTTAATCAAAATTACCTTAAATATATATTTTTTACAATTTACCTAATGAAAAACCTTCAAATAACTGGCCACCAAAAGGACCCAATACGCCATTAACTATATCAATAATACGATTTTTGTTCCCAGTCGTGTAAAATAAATCAAAAGCTTCTATAAACCTACTCGCAAAATCTTCGTCATATTGCTTTAATGCCCGTACAATCCACTTTGAAGATCCAATCCATTTTCGATTTGTTCTTAATACGAATTCACTTACTAATTCAGCTAGTGTATTTGCAATAAATAATTCTTCACCTCTATTAGAAGAACCTATAAAGTCATTTAATGCATCTGTAATAAAATACCGCTTTAGTTTTATCGTTTCTTCTGACCATTTTTCTGGTCCCTTCTTTAAAAGATCATTTGCTTCTTTCTTAATATCTTTCATTATACCTTCGTCTTTTAATACAATTCCCTCTGATACCATTCTTGGCAATGAAGGTCTCGCTCTTTCATAGTCACTTTCAAAATAAGCTTTATAGGACGATAAATTATGAACAAAAACTTCAATATCCCAACCAAATTCAATTAGTGACTCTCTATATGATGACTGTAGATTTTGATCGAAAATAACAATATCAAGATCTGATGTTTCCGTTGCCCCACCTCTAACTACACTCCCAGCTAATAATGCACCTTTACAGTTTGGAAAATGTTTATTAATAAATTGATGTGCTGCTTCAATTGGATTTAGTTTATTTGTAGATTCCATCCTTTGCTCCTCTTCTTTACTTCTTTCCCTACTAATATACGATTCAATTTATAAACCCGGATAAGAAATTTTATACTTTTTTGACACCTCAATCAACTTCTGAATTTTTTCATTTGAAGGTGGACCTTCAGGCTTTATGAATCCTTTTTGAAACGGTACAGATAATTCTTTTACAAATTCATCAAATCCAGATGGATATGCAGTTACAATGAATTTCGTTTCTTCTGAGAGCACCTTAAATGTATGAGGAATCCTTCGCGGGGCAAATACATAGTCTCCAGCTTTTGCAGAAATTTTCTGATCACCTATGAAAAAAGCAATCTCTCCTTCTAATACATAAAACGTTTCATCTTCTAATTCATGAATGTGAAGAGGTGGTCCGCCATCTTTTTTCCCATTACAATGAAGGACGCAAAATGCCCTGTTTGTATCCTCTCCGCTAACTAATATGGAAGTAAAATCATTTAAAAAGAAGTAGGTATTGTCTTCTGTGATTTTACGATGCATGAAACCTGCAATACTTTTTTGTTCAAAAGTCATTTTTTCAATCTCCTTTTGAATAGTTTAAAAGTCTTTAGGTATATCACTGTAAACATATATTCTATAAGTCTCATAATTTATTCGTATTTATTTAAAATGGATCTATGTATTCCATCATGTTAAACTGTTTCGCCACTACATCTCCTATTTGTGCATAAATAGGTGACTTTTGTTCATAAACCAGCGAGTTTTGTGCATAAACTGGTGGATTTCGTTCATAAACCACAGACTTTTGTTCATAAAGGCCTTTCCACGCTGAATTATGATAGCAATTCAATGAAAAACATGGGAATTATGTCAGTCGTTGATTACGGTCTGTTGTATGTTCTAGCCTATTACTGTCTTTTGACATAAAAATTCCTCTACATGCTGCTATTTTGGCTGGCGAACAAAAAATAGTTTAGGAAATTTTTTAATACCACGCTGTAAGCTTTTTGTAACCCTAGACCTAGCCTAGAATTTTCGTTTCCACAATAAAAAAAGGCTAGCACGGCTAACCTTTTCCTTTAGTAAAATTTTAATTTTTAGGGTAGAGAATCTCATCAATGATTCCATATTCTTTCGCTTCTTCTGCACTCATAAAATAGTCTCGATCTGTGTCTTTTGAAACTTTTTCAACAGATTGCCCTGTTCGGTCGGCAATTATTTGATTAATATGTTCGCGTAATTTTAATATTCTGCGAGCAGAGATTTCAATTTCTGTTGCCTGGCCTTTTGCCCCTCCTAATGGCTGGTGGATCATGATTTCGCTATTTGGAAGTGCAGAACGCTTACCCTTTGTTCCAGCTAGTAAAAGCATTGCGCCAAAGGACGCTGCCATTCCTGTACAAATTGTTCTAACATCGGGCTTAATAAATTGCATTGTATCGTATATAGCAAAGCCCGCTGAAGTCGACCCACCAGGGCTATTTATATAAAGTGAAATTTCTTTATCTGGTGCATCTGCTGCCAAAAATAATAATTGTGCAACTACACTGTTTGCAACATGGTCATTGATCTCGTCACCTATAATAATAATTCGATCCTTTAACAAACGGGAATAAATATCGTATGAACGTTCACCACGATTAGATTGTTCAATTACATAAGGAATTGTCGTCATTTAAAAATCCTCCTTAAAAGCGTTAATTGGCTATGCCGCCATGCAGAGAGTGCTTGAAGGAGATTTAGTTTTAGATACGCCGAAATTACAGAATAGCATTTTAGGTCCTTCAGTTATACTATCAATGGAAGGAATAGCTTGAATAAGGTTAGAAGGATCTTGAACTTCTAACGCTATATTAAAAAGGTCCTCAAGCTCTTTTCTTTCTTCTTCATTCCAATATTGTTCAACTGAATAGAATTCTTCTTCGCTATTCGTCTTATCTAGACGCTTTTTTGCTCGATGATGACTAGATTTGATCGCTATTTCTGTTGTGCCAATTATTTCTGCAATTTCTTTGAATTTGTATTGAAAAGCTTCTTTAAGAAAAAAGATAACTGCTTGTTTTGGAGTAAAATACTTTAGTAAGTGCTCCACACAGTTGATTTTATGATCAACTGAATGATGATCTGCAATATGGGAAAGGTCAAAGTCAGGACAAACTGTTTCTTCATTTCTTTTTCGTAAAGTATCAATCCAAAGATTGTAAGCTATTTTATTTAATAAAGCTGAGCTTAATTTTTCAACACTATAGTATTTTACTGCTTTAAAAAAGGCTTCCTGAGCAATATCGTCGCCATCCCATTCATTTTGAGATAAAAAATGACAATAGCGTTGCAGCTTCGGATAATACTCCTTCCAATAAAATTCATCTGACCTCTGTTCCTGATTTCCCTGTTCAATACTATGCAGTCTAAGCTTACTAGTCATATGTGTTCACTCCTTTATTAACACTCTCTACCTTATAAACGTAAAAGAAGTTTAAAAAGTTACGGGGTCAAAAAGTTTTTTTATTTAATTTATGTAATAGTAATCAAAACTCTTCTATATTTATCTTTATTTTTTACTTTAAAGCATTTTAACATAATTAAGGTCATTTTTAATAATGTAAAAAAGCGTGAGACTATTATCTCCGCTTTTGGCAATTTTTTCACGCAGGACTTAGTTGCTTACTTATTAGTTTAATTAGCTTCTGTTCCTTCTTTTATTGCTCCAATCACTGAAATAACAGAACCAATCGCTTGGATCCAGCTACCTGTTGCAACCAATAATTCGGAATCAGATTGGTCATCACTACTCTCAAGATGATCATCATAAAAATAACCAAATTTTTTTTGTTTATTTTCATTCTCTCTTATACTTCCTAATGCCTCTGACCACCCTATTGCCTGCATTGTATTGCCTACAATTTGTGTTATGCCTCCTACAATGTTTTCTGACTGACCAGGAAATGGTGTGAGTTCAACCGCTTCTCCAACATTAACTCCTAACCCTAAAGCCTGTAACAAATTACCTACAACGAATAATTTATAAGAAGATTCTTTTCGAAGGTCCAAAATAAGTCCTGAAAAAACAACAACATTTCCACTTGCTGTAATTTCTTTTCCAACTGCTCTAAGTATGGTGCCATCTGCATCTGCATCGATTCCATTTCCAGTAGCCTGTAATACATTTCCAATTAGAGTTAAGTCATCACGCACACTAGTATTTAAATAATTGGTAGGCGTAGAACCAATTGCAGCTGTTATTGTTCCAATGGATACTATCACAGATCCAACTATTGCTTTTGATTCGCCTCCCATTTTAACCACCAATCTGCTATAAGAAGCCTTTATAGTAGTTGTATGAATGATAGCCTAATAATGTGCCTAAAGTTCTTTTAAATAAACCTATATTATTCGTTAATGCTTTTTCTTAAAAAACTCTAAAATTTCCTTTTAATTCCTTTAAAAATAATTAGTTTTATCTAAATTTCCCCAAACTATGAACCTATAAAATAATCATTATTCATCAATATCTAACAAAATTCATTAAAAAGTTCACTTAAATTGACATATTGAAATAGAACATTGTCTTATTTTGTCTATTAATTTCAAGTTAAAATAGTTAAAATATTCCTAATTTCCCCAATTTACTAAAAAATATACGGGTTATATAGTAAATATTGTAATGATTTAGTTACTTTAATAAGAGTTAGTTTTTCGTAACTAGCAATCTCTTATTAAGGCGTTAAAGAATCATAGTTCTTACATAATTTTAATAATGAATAGGAGAGTTTTAATGAAAATCAGTAAAATGAGTGCGTTTAAAGTAATGACTACGGCTGCTATATCTTCATTAATTTTTTCATCTTATACTTCTCTCGCTTACGGCAAAGAATCGACACCCCTATCTAAACATCTAGCCGTTCAAAAGCCACAATTACTTACTACGGCCCAAAAAGGGAAAGAAAATCTATATAATAATGCTAAAAATGCAGCAAAGGATTACAAGCCAACTGACAAAGTACGTTTTATCGTAGAAGTTGCAGAGCCATCTTCTTCTACTGTTTCTCAAACTCAAAAGAGAGCATTATTTAAAGAAAAGCAAGACAAAGTATTGGATGTAATCCAAAAGAATAATAAAGCTAAATCAATTTCTCCAAAGTTAAAACAGCGCTTTTATGAAGGATTCAACGGATTCAGCGTTGAGACAGAGTATCAAAACTTGAATGAGATTAAGAAAGCTCCAGGTGTAATTGGCGTACATATTGCAAGAACATACCACGAAACGATGGCAGCTAGTAAAGAATTAGTACAAGCTCAAAAAGTGTGGAATCAAAACGGTTATCAAGGTGAAGGATTACTTGTGGCGGTAGTTGATTCTGGTATCGACTACACACATAAAGACATGACAATTACAGAAAAAGGTAAACAAAAAGAAAAATTAACGAAAAGTGGCATTCAAAGTAAATTAGATGCTACAGCTGTAGGTGATGTTTGGTATACGGATAAAGTTCCTACTGGATATGACTGGGCTGACCATGATACTGATGTTATTCCTAGAGGTGATGGTAGTCCGCACGGTACACATGTTTCAGGTATCATTGGTGCAAATGGTGACGAATCAAAAGATGGAGTTCAAGGTATAGCTCCTGGTACACAGTTATTAGCTGAAAAGGTATTCTCGGATAATGATACAGGTGCCTATGAGGACGATATTATCGCTGGTATTGAACATGCTGTTACGATGGGTGCAGATGTAATCAATATGAGTTTAGGTGTAGACGCAGGAACAGTAAGTGAAGATGATGATCCTATTCAAAAAGCAATTCGTGTTGCAACAGAACAAGGTACACTAGTTGTCGTGGCAGCAGGTAATTCGGCATATAGTTCTGAGTTTCCATTACCGTACCCTTCTGCACAACAACCATATGCAGAAGATCCTGATATTGGGACAGTAGGTGCACCAGGTGTTAGTCCTTTTGCTTTATCGGTCGCATCCTATGAAAATACGCAAATGCATTTAAATACACTGGCAGATGCAAACGGTTTTAAACTACCTTTCCAAGACCAAACAATGTTTGCTCCAAGTGTGAATTTTAAGCTTTCTAAAAACTTAACATTAGATCAAGAGTATGAAATGGTATATGCAGGTGAAGGTTCAAAACCAACTGATTTTACTAATAAGAACGTAGAAGGAAAAATCGTTGTTGTAAAAATGAATAATCAATATACTTCTTATTCTTTTGCTCAGTTTAATGCGGCAAAATATAAAGCAAAAGCAGTTATCGTAGTTCCACCTGATGTATTAAATGACTATCCATACTTAGGCTTTAGTCAATATTCAATACCAGCCGCAACAACAGGTAAAGCTGTCGGACAGGAGCTAATTAACAAACTAACAAGTGGACAAATCGTAAAAATGAAATTAGCTGGCGGCACGTGGATTGATAATGTTAATAAAAACAAAATGTCTAGTTTTTCATCATATGGCACGCCATCGACATTAGATTTTAAACCTGAAATTTCTGCTCCTGGTGGAAATATTTATTCGACAGTACCTGGAAATGATTATGAAGTAATGAGCGGTACATCGATGGCAACTCCTCATGTTGTAGGTGGTTCAGCATTGGTGTTACAGTCTCTTTATGAAAAAGGACTACAACATTCAGAAGATACAGCATTAAAAGCTAAAATTGCGTTAATGAATACATCTAAAGTCGTTATGGATCCAAGAACAAATAGTGAAGTTCCTTATTCACCTCGTGTTCAAGGTTCTGGATTAATGCAAATTCAAAATGCGATTAATACGCCTGTTATTGTAACAAGAAAAGATACTCCACTTGAGCAAGCTAGCGCAGTAGCATTAAAAGAAATTAAAAATGATCGTGCGACTTTTAAATTAAACGTACAATCACTTGAAGCAAAGAATCCAAAACAAGAATATGAGTATACAGTTAATGTAGACTTATTAACAGATGCAACTGAAACGAAGCAATTTGACTTAGATGGTGATGGCACATTAGATTCAAAAGATTATTTAACTTTAAGTAGCAAACAAATTGAAGGTGCTTCAATCTATGTAAATGATGAAAAGATATCTAGCACAGATGGTACTACATTTAAAATTAAACCGGGACAAGAGAAGAACTTAAATGTAGAAATTCGTTTGCCAAGAACATTAAGAAAAAATGCATTTGTTGAAGGATTTGTACGTCTTGTACCAAAGGACTCAATGAAAGCTGTACCATTATCAATTCCATACATGGGCTTCAATGGAAGCTGGGATGAACCAAGAAACATTGATGCTCCAGCTTGGGATAAAGATGCATTTTTAGGCTATACGGCACTTTGGGATGAATATTCTGGCAGTGCACCAAAAGGTTTTGATGCAAAGACTGGAACATTTAATTTAAACAAAATTGCAATTTCACCGAACTACTATTTACATGGTATATATGCAGGATTCACAGCATTACGTAATTTACAGAAAACTGAGATGTTTATTGAAAACTCAAAAGGCAAAATGGTGAATTACTTAGGAGACTTTAGTGAGTATACAGGAACACCATGGAAATTTAGAAAAAATATTATGTCTTACGGAGATTATGGCTACTCAGATAGCTATTATTGGAATATGACAGATCAATCTGGAAATCTTGTACCTGATGGAACTTACCAATATGTCATCAGAACAACTCTAGATTATCCAGGTGCAAAGCCACAGGAAGTAAAAATGCCAGTAAAAGTAGATTCTGTTTTACCTAGTGTTACAGATATTAAAGTAACGCCAACGAATGGGAAATACGAGATTTCTTGGAAGGGCACTGATAATGTAAATGGAAGTGGCTATGTTGCTTCATCTGTCTGGGTTAACGGTACTAACTATACACCGGGCTCAGCACAAACATTATTAGTAAACTCAGAACCGAAAAGTATTGTTGTAGTTGGTGCTGACAATGCATTTAATCATTCATACACAGTATGGGGAGATCCAAGTCCAAAATATATGAGCGAATGGATGGTTCTTTCAAACGGTAGTGTTTATCCTTCTACTAATATAAATAAAGATAGACTTGCAGGAATTAATTACTTTGCTCAAAACAGAAGCGACTGGACATTCAATGTAAAAGATGCAACTGGTAATATTGTTGATACTATTTCATTTAAAAACGAAAAAGAGATTCATACAAAATGGGTACCGAAATCTGATCTTCCAAATGGCACGTACTACATCTCAGCTGATGTTGTTTCGAAGGACGGATTTAAAGTTTCATCTACACCTATAAAAGTTACTGTACTTCAATAAAATCTAAAAAAGCTATCATTCCTATTTAATAGAATGATAGCTTTTTTGACTATTAAAAAAAATCGGTAACGACATATTGCCGTCACCGATTTTAATATAAATCTATTATCCAATTACTCTAATCCAAGATCCGTTAAAACATCATCTAAAGTTTTACCTTTATATTTCTTAGCTGCCTTAGGTGAATTGTCATTCCATGGATTTTGCATTTGGTAGTTATAAATTACATATTGCATATCTTTCTCATCAACTACACCATCATAGTTAATATCTGCATCACGTTTATTTGTGCCCCAATATGTCTGGATGTATAGAGCATCTTTCACGTCGATTACATTATCTTTATTCACATCGCCACCAGGGATATAGCTATAATCAACTGGTTTAGATCCTGCAGTAACTTTACCGTCTTCTTTTAAACCAACTGTAAAGTCTTTCGTGAATGTGAAATGTCCTGGTACGTCAATTGATAATGTGAATGGTTTATCTGTAATAGGTAATCTAGATGTGAAACCTTGTGGAGCAGATACACTATAACCTAAAGGATCTGCTACTCCGTATTCTTTTCCATTTGAATCTTTTACACTAATTTTTGAACCAGCTTTATTATAGTCAATCTTAGTATTCATTACTGGATTCCCTAAATTATCAAACCCTGAAGCTAATCCTTCTGCTTGAACCGCACCTCTCATTAGAGAATAAGTCGGAGTGATATAGAAATAAGGTTGAACGCCTTGTGTTGTTACACTAGTATTATCCACATTCGTATAAACAGCTTTAAAGAATCTAGATGTACCAGTTGGATCTTCGAACTGCATTCCACCTTTGTAGAATTGGTCTTTTGCTTTGAAAGTTAAGTCTACTAAAGAAGTATCTCCAGTAATACCTGTCGTCGCAAGGTCTCCAAGAGCTGTTGCCGTGATCGTCATAACATTGTACGTACGGTTAAAAGGTGTAGTTGTGTATTTAACATCTAATTTTCCATCATACGATCCATGTGGCTTTACATTCATAACGTCTAGGTACGTATTTGGATATAAGAATGAGTATTCAGCTTTTTTTACTGGTGTTGCGATATTTTTCGTTGAGAACGTTACTGTTGTAGATTCTCCCATGTTGATTCTTTGTTTTTCAGAAATTGCCGTTGTATAAGACGTTCCTTTTTTAATAAAGTATACGTCTCTAAAGCTTCCATAGTTTTCTACAGTTGATTTATCTCTGTCATAGAAATCATACTCTGTAATTGGTAATGTGTTTGGACCAGCTGTAGCTAATGGAATTGTCGAATTGAAATTTCCATTTTGATCTACTGGAATATTAATTTCAGCAGAATTATTTGGATTATAATAATACATGTGATTGTCGCCTTGTGAAGCAGTAATACCAGCTGCTTGCATTTCAGCTATGTTTTTATCAAATGCATTTCCTGTTACAGTAACAGTTTTATCTGTTGCATTAGCAGTTTCAACGATTTGACCTGCATTGTAGTTCATCGTAACTTTTGGTTCTTTCTCTCCGTAAAAAATTGGAGCATCACTAGTGAAGGTTGCACCTTTATCATTTGTACCAACCATTCTAATTTTCCATAATCCTGGGTCAATTTCCTTATAATCAAACGTAATTGGGCTATCAGGATTTCCTGTTAATGGATAATATTGTCCATTGTTCAATACGCCACGGAAATAATATTGAATCCCTTCTTCTGCACCCATTCCATCTGCTGTACCAAGATAACCGATTTCTTCGTTTGTTTTCGGATCTACAAGGAAGAAGTCAAACGTACGCATATGAGATTTCACTTTAAAGTCCACACCAACTGACCACTTTGTTGCATTGCTACCTGCTTCATACGGTAGGGTGAAAGCTGCTGGGTCTCCTTGTACATAATCAATTCCTTCATCAACTGTATGAATTGCAAACGGAATTTTATACGTTTCGTCAGGGTTCTTTTGATTTGTATAGATAACATACCCTTCATACGTTCCAAGTTTTGCAGTTTTAGGAACATTGATCGTAGCATCCATATTCGCACTGCTATATCGTTTCACTTTTATAGATGATTTCACATCTAATGTAACGCCATTAGCTGCAGCATCTTGGTCTGCTCTAGAGTCATTTGTGAAGCGTGCGTCTAATGTTTGGAATTGAACTTTTACATCGTATGTTTTATCTTCAGAGCTTTTATTAAATAAAGTCATCGAGCGTTGATCTGTAATAGCTTTACCATTAGCAGCCTGTTCGCCAAAGCTTAATGCTCCAGTAATATTCTTAATTGTTTTGATTCCCTTGCTTGCAAGAGTAATCGTACTATCTGAATTATTAGCATCGCTACTTAATGTCTTAGTTTTGTCTTTGACTTGAATTTCTGTTTGTGAATGAACAGCTTTGTATGGATTAACAAGACCTGCTCCAACTTCATAAACACTATATTTATCGTTCAATGGATCAGCTGTATTCATAAGTGTTGCTTTAATGTCAGCTGGTGTCATGTCTGGGTGAGCTTGCTTCAATAATGCTGCAACCCCTGAAACATTTGGTGTAGCCATCGATGTACCAGATAAGCGTTCATATGCATATTTATAATCAGTTAATGGATTTCCATTATCGTCTTTATGCATAAAGGATGGTACAGTTGAGTATACAGATACACCTGGTGCAGTGACCTCTGGTTTAATATCATATAATACACGTGATGGACCTCTTGAGCTAAAATCTGCTAATTTATTACCAGTCGTTAAAGTTTGGCTCATATTTCCGAATGTAAAATCGACGGTATTTCCTTTCATTGCTTCACTTGATGGGATTTTAATTTGAATATTAAAACCTTGCGCACTATTTAATAAAAATGTTGGAATATATCCATAAACATTCCCTAAATAAACATCTGGTAATGTATCTCCTGATGTATTCATTAAAACAACAGCTTTTGCTCCATGTGATTTAGCTCTTTTAACAATTTCTTCTATACCTAAGCTACCACGTTGTGCAAGGACAATTTTTCCTGTTACATCGATTGGAATTGTATAGTTACCGTTTGCATCTCTTTTATAGTAAGCATTTTCCGTTCCTTGAGCCACATTAATCATTTTGTACGTTTTCCCTTGAAAATCCGCTACATTATCAGAAAGCCCTTGAGCAGCTAGTTTTAAATCAGCTGGTAGTACATCACCAGTTGATGGTTTTGCAGTTGCTGAATAATTTGGAATTGTATTAGCTGTATCACTCGCTCCAACTGTGATTGCTAATGGTGAATTCCCTGGAGTTCCTAATGTATACATCTTATTTCCAGAGTTTCCTGCCGCAACAACTGCTGTAACCCCTGTTAATACAGCATTATTTACTGCAATTGCAGTAGGGTATAATGGATCGTTATAGTTCGCTCCTAGTGACATACTAATGATGTCCATTCCATCTGAAACTGCTTTGTCAATACCTGCTAATATTGCTGAAGTTGCACCAGACCCATATGGGCCAAGAACTCGATAAGCATAAATATCAGCATCTGGTGCAACCCCTGTTACCGAATTATCTGCATCAGTGTTTTTACCTTGCCCAGCAATAATTCCAGCTACATGCGTTCCATGTTCAGTATAATAAGCCTCACCATTTGATTCAGCTTGTCCAGACTTCTGCCAATCCGCATATGTTGTCTCCATCGGATCATTGTCATTATCAACGAAATCATACCCACCCTTGTAAGCACCTTTTAAATCTGGATGATTATAGTCGATACCTGTATCAATAATACCAACTTTAACGCCTTTACCTGTATAACCTTCTTCATGAAGTTTTTCAACTCCAGGGAATGTTACCATCGTATGTGTAGAAGCTTGTTGTTCAGATGTCCCAAGTTCTTTTGTTGTTGGGTCATCAAGCTGAACTTGTAAATCACTCCATACTGTTTGAACTGCACTAGATTTAAGCAATGCTTTTACTTTGTTAGCAGGAAGTGTCATTGCAACACCATTAAATGCTTTTTTATAAGAGCGCTTAATTTTATAAGGATTTTTCTTCTCTTTTAACTCTTTACTAAACATCGTTTTTAAATCTTGATCAAACGATTCATGTGAAACGTCTACTTTTTCTTGTGCGTCTGCTTTAGAAAGAGTAGTTCCATCTGATTCTGCTACCATAACTGCTGTATTAGCTGGCTTGTCTTTAAATTCTACGATAACAGAAGTTGTAGCATCGCTTGTTAAATCTACTTCAGGAGAAACTTGAAGTCCTGTTTTGTCACTAACTTTTAATTGTTTAATAGCCTCACGTTGTGCAGGTGTAAGTGCTGATAAAACTTGTTCTACTTTTGAAACTGATTGTGCATGAACATTTTGTGTAATATGCATTGGAGTAAATACGCTAGCTACAAGACCTGTTGTGATTGCAAGCGTTGTAACATTTTTTTTCATTTTCTTTTTCATCTTTTTCTTTCCCCCCTCTATTTATAGCTTTATTATAATGAGATTTGACAGAATTTTATTTTTAATAAATTACATCAAATTCAAATTTTTTTATAATTCGAACATTTTCAACAAAAAAGAACAGGAAAACCTATAAATACTGCAGGGTTGATAGAATAGGAAAATTTTATAAGTCTTCAATTCTTCAAAAAAGAACAAAAAAACAAACGGATCGCACTACATTAATCCGTTTGTTTTTTCTATAAATCAAATATTAAAGTTAGTTTTAGAGTTTACTTCTTACATACGCCCTACAACTTTTTAAGTCTTTCGCCGATGCTCAGATCACACTATTTTTTAAGCAGTTTTTTAATAACCTTTTCAACTCGTTTTCGTTTCGTCTCTTTTTCAATATCGTCCAACCTAGAATTAAGGGCCTCAATAAATAAATGTTTATTTTCTTCATTAATAATGTCCATTGATCTCTCTGCATACATCGGAAGCTGGTTTGTTGGACTTTTAACTAATTGATCAATTAATAGCTTAAATGTCACTTCTTCATACGTCTTAATTGAACATAGTTTAATAAGAATATTTACAACTTGATCTTTCGTAATGACTGACCCGTTGTCACCCGCTTGAATGATTTGTTCTATATTAGAAAATATTATTTCAGGGACATCATTTGTCATACTATTTATCGCGGTCATTGCTCCCCATTGAAGTCTATTGTTTTTACTATTTAATAGTGAAAAAAATTCATTTGTATAATCACTTAATAAAGAAGGTTGACGATCACCGATTTCATATAAAACTTTTATACAATCATTTTGGATGTTTTTATTTTTGTTTGAAAGGTTTTCAATTAACTCTTTTACAGCATCTTCATCGTTATGATCCGCAACTTGAATCGCTAATTCTATGTTTGGTTCTTCATCTCTTCGGTCTAAAGAACTTGCTAATTTCTCTATAACTGTCATATATCTTCCACCTTTCAAGTTAAACTATTTCTATAATTAGTATTTATCATTATGTACATTGGCTCAAGTCAGTACACGATATAAGTTTATTGACTAAAATACTAAATACATAATTTCTAATGAAGAAACCATCCTATTGTCAGGAGGTGTTTAAAAATGTCCGAACCAATACAACCAGGGAATAAAAAACTTCCCGATTTCAACGAATTAAATGATCGAATTATTGCTGAGCATGGTACAACTGGACCGACATTAGTCATAAAAACGAATTTAGATCCAAAAGATTCTACTGAAGATAATCCTTATTATCGAAACGAAACGCATACACCTAAAAAACCATTTAAAAATTATTTTGAAGAGTAATACGAAAAGTGAGTCGGTTTGCAACGACTCATTTTTTTGTGCACATACCATCACTTGAATGATTTTAATTCTTCCGTACATACTAAGAAAAATATGGCAATTTCTAGAGGGAAAATGTTACTACTTCTCAAAGTACTAGGAGGAATAAGATTTTGAGTCCAACAAAAAGTATGCTATCAGTCTTTGCCCTGGGCGGTATCAATGAAATTGGAAAGAATATGTATGCCATTCAATATTTAAAAGAAATCATTCTAATAGACTGTGGTTCGAAATTTCCGGACGAGAGTTTATTGGGTGTTGACTTGATCATTCCAGATATAACTTACCTAAAAGAAAACCAAGAGAAAATTAAAGGCTTATTTGTTACGCATGGTCACGAGGATCATATCGGCGGAATCCCATACCTTTTAAAGCAACTAAATATTCCAGTTTATGCTTCTAGATTAACACTAGGATTAATTGAACTAAAATTGAAGGAACATGGACTACTTGCTGAAACAGAACTAATTTTAATAGACTCCGATTCAATTATTAAATTTGAACACTTTTCAACTTCATTTTTTAAAACGAATCATAGTATACCCGATTGCTTAGGGATTGCATTTGAAACGCCTGAAGGTACAGTTGTACACACCGGGGATTTTAAGTTTGATTTAACTCCTGTAAATAATCAATATCCAGATATTCATAAAATGGCTGAAATCGGTAGTAAAGGTGTTTTATTACTATTATCAGAGAGTACAAATGCTGAACGGCCAGGCTCCACACCATCTGAACGGATTGTTGGCGAACATATAATTGATGCTTTTATGAAAGCAAAACAGCGAGTTATTATTTCAACTTTCGCCTCGAATGTACATAGAGTTCAACAAATTGTTGATGCATCGATAATCACAAATCGTAAGTTAGCTTTACTTGGAAGAAGTATGGTTAACGTAGTTCAAGTTGCTATGGAGCAAGGCTACTTAACCGTTCCAGAGGGTCTGTTGATTGATACTCATGAAATTAATAATTTTGCACCTGAAGCCATTACAATTTTATGTACAGGTAGCCAAGGAGAGCCTCTTGCCGCTCTTGCTCGATTAGCTAGCTCTAGCTTTAGAGGTGTTGATGTTTATCCTGGTGATACGGTGATATTTGCTGCATCACCAATACCTGGTAATGAACGAAGCGTTTCGCGAATTATCGATAATTTTTACAATCTCGGAGCAAATGTCATATATGGCTCAGGAAGTTCTACAGGAATGCATGTATCCGGACATGCTTATCAAGAAGAGCTTAAACTCATGCTAACATTAATGAAACCAAAATACTTTATTCCAATTCATGGCGAATATAGAATGCTTCATCATCATCGCGCACTTGCCGAATCGGTCGGAGTAGCACGCAAAAATATCTTCATCATTAAAAACGGCGATGTTGTCGATATTTTACAATCAGAGGCAATTCAAAGCCGAAGAATACCAGCAGGAAATATTTACGTAGACGGAATGGGAATTGGTGATGTTGGTAACATCGTATTAAGAGATCGAAAACAACTTGCTGAAGATGGCATGCTTGTAATCGTCATTACGATTAATAAGGCTGAACGAAAAATAATCTCTGGCCCTGATACAATTTCAAGAGGATTTGTTTATGCTCGCGATTCTGAAAGCTTACTAAAGGAAGTAAATAAAATCGCCATATCTTCTGTAAAAGAATTACTTGATGAAAACAAACTCCAATGGGGCGTTATGAAGCAAAATATTAAAAAATCCCTTGGGCAATTTTTATTTACTAAAACAAAGAGAAAACCAATGATCTTGCCGATTATAATTGAAATATAAAATCAAAAAAACTCCCTACACATTTTATTTAGGGAGTTTTTACTTTAATTGGCTTTCTTTAATTTTAGAAATTAAATTCACTAAAGAAATATTTTCTTGCTCAAAAAAGTCTTCCATTGGGCAAGGGCTATTTTCTAATCGATTTAAGACAAAAGGAATTGTAAAAGTTTCAATTTTTAATTCATCATTTACCTCATCCCAAAAAAGAGGAGCTGCAACTGTCGGTCTCTCCTTCCCCCTCGTTGAATATGGGCAAATAATTGTTTTTCCTTTTGCATGCTGTACATAATCAATATAAAGACGGTTGTTTCGATTTTTCTTTAACCTTTCTATTGTAAAATCATCTGGAAATTTCTCAATTAAATAATGCGCAATAAAAGATGTAAATACTCTTGTATCATCATAGGTTAGTGAATTTTCTTTAATTGGAATATGAACTTGAATCCCCTTACTTCCGGACACTTTTGGATAGCTTTTAATTTGAAAAGAGTCAAAAATTTTTTTCATTTCCAATGCGGCTTTTATAGCTAATGAAAAAGCATCCGTATTAGGTGGATCCAAATCAAATACGATTTCATTCGGATTCTCCGCATCATATGTTTGAAAAGGGATATGGTACTCAATTGCCAATTGATTGCCTAACCAGAGTAAGGTTGATACATCATTACAAATGATAAAATTGTTTCCTTCTTGTTCTTCAGTTTTAATAAAACTTGGGGCATAATCTGGACAATTTTTTTGAAAAAAAGATTCACCTTCTATTCCATTAGGAAAACGAATCGTTGTTAATAAACGATTTTTCAGAAATGGAAGCATGTAAATAGCTATTTGGGCTAAATAGGATAAAAAACTCTCCTTATTTATATAGGGACTTTTCCAAATTACCTTTTCCGGACTTGTGAGTGTTAGTTCTTGCTCTACAATTAGATTAGTTAACAACAGGCCATCCCAAGTACATTCTTTCCATGCTTGCTGTAACTGGAATGATAAAAATTTTGCATTTTTTAATTTTTCATTTACAATGCTTTGAAACTCCAATTCAATACAAATCCCAGGAACCACCGAAATTAAATTATTATCTGTCCCCTTTTTATTAGCTTCTATAGCTTGAATCAAAATGCTCTTTTCATCCTCACTAATTCCTTTTGAGAAAGAGCCAATTTGGACAATATCATTTCCTTTTATGATTCCAACTAAGAATTTCTCTAGCTTTAAATCAAATCCTAAAATAAAGAAAAGACCTATATAATTTCGATCTCGTTTACTAAATACGGATTTTTTCATTCCTTGCCCTCTAATCTAAAAAAGTACATTCTTTAGGATCTTTATCAACAAACGCTTGAATACTTGGTTGTCTTAATGAATGACCTTCAGTCCATTCAATAAATTGAACTTTAACCGTTAACAATTGCTGGATCCATTGAATTTCTTTTATTCTTTTTGGCTGATTACTAAACGGATTTTTTTCAATTTTGATTGATTCAATTACCGTCGTAAGATCTTTCCAGTCTGAATTCGTTAATTTTCCTGTTCCAACATGTCCAATATAGACGAACTCATTTTTCTCATTATAAAGCCCAACTAAAACTGAGTTAACAACACCTGACCGGTATGTTACCCCGCCAATGACAGCAATAATATCTTTATAATTTTTTACTTTTTGCCAAGCATCGTTCTTGCCGTTAATTAAATACTTGCTCGTGAGTTTTTTACATACAATTCCTTCTAAACCATGTTGTTTCGCAACATCAAATAATGCAACTCCATCTGTATTGCTTGGAACTACTT
This sequence comes from Bacillus sp. AFS017336, assembly GCF_002555445.1. NCBI lineage: Bacteria > Bacillati > Bacillota > Bacilli > Caryophanales > Bacillaceae > Bacillus > Bacillus sp. AFS017336. The sequence continues at coordinate 57,731 of NZ_NUCO01000015.1, read as the reverse complement.
GTATGTGCTTGTTTGGCTTAATTACATCTGATAATAGCCCTTGTCTTTCTTGTAATGGCAGATCAGTTACCCATTCACCATTGTAAAAAAGAATATCAAATATCATATAGAAGATTGGTACGGCTTCAATAGCTGAATCGATACGGTCCAGACGTCGAATTCCATCTCTACGCATAACCTCATGAAAAGATGGATTGCCGTTTTGATCTAATGCAATGACTTCTCCATCTAGAATGATTGACTGAGCAGCAGTATAAGATTTTAGATTCGTTAGTTCTGGAAATATGTTTGTACGATCATTTAATTTGCGATTAAATAATTTAGCTTCCGTCCCATCAAAATATGTTAGGATCCTTACTCCGTCCCATTTTATTTGTGAGATCCATTCAGGACCGGCTGGAACTGAATTAGTGCCAATTGGTTCAAAAGGAAAAATTGGATTCAGCTCCATTATTGCCTCCTATTTAACTCGTTGCCTTTTTGGGAGCTCTTGTCTTAGACTTTTTCGGTGGTGTTGCCTGTCCTTTTGTTCGATCAATACTAGCTTGTAATGCCGACATTAAATCAACAACATTTTTTTGTTCAGCTGGTTGCTCTTGACCCGTTGCTATATAATCATTTTTATTAACTTTTTCAGAAATTAATTGCTCCAACGCCGTACGATATGTATCTGTATAGTTTTCTGGGCTAAAAGTTGTCGTTAATTGTTCAACTAGCATCATTCCAGCCTGTAACTCGCGCTCTGCCAATCCAGCTTTTTCAGGAACACCGCCAGGAAGGCTTTCGATTGCTCTAATCTCATCTGGAAAATGTAAAGTCTCTAGTATAATTGCGTTTTTATAAGGTCGAATCGCAGCTAAATGCTGTTTGCTTCGAATTGTTATTTTTGCAAGACCGATTTTTTTACTTTTCTTCAATATTTCTGAAAGCAACGCATAGGCCTTTGTTCCCCCAGCATCTGGACCAATATAATATGTTTTATCGAAATACACAGGATCGATTTCTGCAAGCTTAACAAAATCAATTATTGATACAGTTTTCAGCTCAAATTCTTCCTTTAACTTATTAATTTCCTCTTCAGTTATTTCTACTACCCGACCATTCGGTGTTTCAAAAACTTTAATAATTTCTTCCTGAGTTACTTCCTCATCACAACTAGCCACTTTTTTATATGAAATCGGCGATTTACAATCCTTATGGTATTGGCGAAACTTAATATCCTTGTCTTCAACAGCAGAAAATAATTTAACAGGAATCGTTACTAATCCCATACTGATCGTACCCTTCCAAACTGTATGCATACTTTCACTACCTTTATCATTTTTAAGAATAGCTTTTGTTAAAAGAAAAGGTTTAATTCAAGTAGCTCTATTTAGCAATTCTTTTAAACTAGATAAAATTAGAAGTTAAAAAATATCACTATAAATAAGTGAACTTACTTATTAAACCTTTATGAGTAATATTTTTTCTGATTTATGCTCTTTCACTTACTCATGAAGCCTCTATGAGTAACTCTTTTTCAGTTTTCTACCTTTTTACTTACTCATGAACCCTTTATGAGTAACTCTTTTTCATATTTCTGCCTTTTTTGTTACTCATGAACCCTCTATGAGAAACTCTTTTTCAGTTTTCTACCTTTTTTGTTACTCATGAACCCTTTATGAGTATCTAAATTTAAGATTTCTACCTTTTTACTTACTCATGAACCCTCTATGAGTAACTCTTTTTCAAATCTCTAACTTTTTAATTACTCATGAACCCTTTATGAGTAACTCTTTTTCAAATCTCTACCTTTTTACTTACTCATGAACCCCTTATCAGTAATTTCAATTTTCAATATTGAATTTTATCTCAATACAAAAGAATAAAGTTCACTAAAAATAAGTGAACTCTATTGTGTAGACTAAGTACTCAAAACTAGATTTTTACATATAAGTATGTGAACTCTACTTGTTACCTTGTGTCACTGGTTCTGGTTCTTGTTTTGGTTTAATAAATTTTATCGCTAAAATAACGCCAATTACAGCTAAAATAATTGATAAAAATAACATATAGTTGTCTGGCTTTTTCATTAAAAATGCAAAGGTTGGCGGTCCTGCAGCTACACCTACGAATCGTAAAGAACTATATAAAGACGTAATAGTTCCTCTTTCTTCTTTTTCAATTCCCTCTGTTATTAATGCATCTAAGCTTGGTAGTGACAATCCAATTCCCACTCCACTTATTAATAAGCTCGTAATAATCATATAAATGCTTTTCATAAAAATAGGAATTACAAAAGAAAGGCTAATAAGAATGAAACCAATGACGATACACTTTTTCATTGCCTCTTTTTGGTTTCCAATTTTTTTACCTGTCTTATATGATGTGTATGATAATGCTGCCAAAGGAATTGCCAATACGCAGCCTTTTAAAATACCAATAATTTGATAACGCTTCTCTAAAATTGACGATAGATAAAAAAGCATTCCAAATAAAACGAACATAATGATGGCACCTAAAATAAATGTTGTATAAAGCCATTTACCATTATTACGAAATATTCTCCGGATTGATCTTATAAATAATTTTAACTTTTTCTTATCTTTTTTTCCTTTTGGTTGTTGTTTTGGAGGTTTTACAAATAATAAAATTAAAATAATTGAAATAAGGCATAGCAACGGAATTGTTAAAAATGGCAAAAACCAAATGACTGCTGCTAATACTGACCCAAGTATTGGACTTAGTACTTTCCCAAAAGTATTGGATGTCTCAACTAAACCTAGCCCTTTACTAACTTCTTTTTCATCTTTAAACATATCCCCTACACATGGAATAACTACTGGCATTGCCCCTGCTGAGCCGATCCCTTGAACAATTCTCCCAACGATCAACCACATATATGGATTTTCTAATTTCCAGCATACCCAACCAGCAATAGTCCCACCAATTCCAGCAATAATTAAACTTGGAATAATAACCTTTTTCCGTCCAAAAAGATCTGATAAATACCCTGCTATAGGAATAAGAATAATCGCGAAGACTGAATAAACAGTAATAATCATCGATACTTTGAATCCTGATATATTTAGTTGTTGTTCTAATTTTGGTAGTACGGGAATCAACATTGAATTACCTAAAGTCATTACTAGAGGTACTGTAGATAGAGCCCATAAACTCCGCTTTTGTGTTTTATTCATACAACCTCCGCAATTAAGAAACTAAAAACAATCACAATCTTCATTTTCCCCAAGTATTGTATTTCGTTCGATTGTAATTTTTACTAATTACGATTTGATAAGTAAATGAAAGGGTAAAATGTAAAAAATACCATTTTAGAAAGTGAGCAATTATTTATGACAATTCAAACTAATACTTCAAATCATTATTTACATCTAAATCTATATTCAGGCGTTTTATTCGGGCTTGGGTTGGTGGCATTTTTTGATGAGGTGGTTTTTCATCAACTTCTTCACTGGCACCACTTTTACGATAAGTCAACTACTAGTGTAGGGTTAGTTTCAGATGGGCTATTTCATGCTTTTAGTTGGTTTGCAACAATTGCATCTTTATTTTTGTTTGCAAATTTAAGAAGAAAAAAAGCACTCTATCTTAAAAGATGGTTTGGAGGTTTGTTACTTGGAGCAGGAATTTTCCAGCTTTATGATGGAACCGTTCAGCATAAATGGTTGAAACTTCACCAAATCAGATATAATGTTGATCCTCTTCCTTACGATTTAACTTGGAATATTACTGCCACTGTTATGACTTTGATCGGTATCATTCTACTATTTAAAACGCGAAACAGAAGTGGTCAATTTGAACAATAAATTTTTTCATTACTTTCATTTGAATGCATTTGAATTCTTTATTATCTTGTTAATAACACTTTTAATTTTTAGTTATTTATTAGCTGCAACGAATAATAAAAAAAATGATTGGCCGAAAACTCGTTCTATATTATGGGTAACAGGAATGCTTTGTATATTAGTTTCTGTTATTGGACCTATAGCAAACTTAAGTCATCATCTATTTGTTTTCCATATGATTATGCACTTATTATTAGGAATGTTGGCACCCTTTTTTATAGCTTTATCTCGGCCAATCACATTATTACTTATATCACTACCAATTAAACATGCTAGGCGTTTATCGCGAGTTTTGAGAAGTACTCCAGTCCAACTATTAACTAATCCTGTTAGTACTTTAATTTTAAACATTGGAGGTCTCTGGGTTCTTTACACTTCTCAAGCTTTTTATTTAATTCATAACAATCTAACTCTGTTAGTACTTTTACATATTCATTTGTTTTTAGCGGGATATTTGTTTACAACTTCAATTATTTCAATCGAACCAACCTCCCATAAATACAGCTTTATTTTTCGTTCATTGATTATGGTCATTGCATTAGCTGGTCATGATATTTTATCGAAATTACTTTTTTCGAACGGGCTAGATCATTCTTTTTATGATGTTCAATCTGGAGCAGTGTTAATGTACTACGGAGGAGACTTTATCGATTTGCTAATAATAATTGTACTTTGTTTTAATTGGTATAAAGCAACTGCTTTTACTAAACAAATGAGTTAATGTAAATGGACTTAATTACCAACAATATTCTAGAATTTGATGCACAAAATAATCTTAAAATGCGAATTTTGATTTCTTAGCTCAAAAAAAAGTGTAAAAAATAAAACCTTATCGGATAGCCCGACTAAGGTTTTATTTTTCGACTTCGCTATTCTTATGAATAAAATCTTTATAAGATTTAATTTTTTGCTCTAACATTTGGTTCGTTTCATTTAACGTTTTTAACTGATTTTCGATTGACTGTTTATGCTCCTCCAATAATTCTAATCTAGCTAGTGAGGTGTGATCACCTTCTGTATATAAATGTGCATATTCTTTAATTTTATTAATGGGCATTTGTGTTTCTTTTAACTTTAGGACAAATCTTAACCACTTAATGTGTGATTCGGAATATAATCGTTCACCATTAGTAGTTCGATCTGGAAGTATGATATTTTCTTTTTCATAATATCGTAATGTATGAGTGCTTATTCCTAACGCCTTAGCAACTTCTCCAATTGAGTACATAGAGACCTCCAGTTATAGCAATAATATTTAAGTAAAAAACAGTTTGACTTAGAGTTTACTCTAACCAGTATAATGAATCTGTAAATGTAACACAACTAATTTAATTTTAGTATAAACAAGTTTATGAGGAGGAATTAAAATGAAAAAATATACTGTTATTACAGGAGCGAGTTCAGGAATTGGATATGAATCGGCACTTGCATTCGCTGCTCGTGGTAAAAATTTAATCGTTGTTGCACGTAGAACGGAAGAGCTTGAAAAGTTAAAATCTGAAATCGTAAAATTAAATGCTGATCTCGATGTTGTGATTAAAACCGCTGATTTGTCTGTTGTTAAAAACGCGTATGAGTTATATGAAGGGCTTAAAGAATATCAAATTGAAACTTGGATTAATAACGCAGGTTTTGGGAATTTTGCATCAGTTGGAGAACAAAATTTATCAAAGATTGAGAACATGCTTAATTTGAATATTGAATCCTTAACGATTTTAACTTCACTATATGTACGTGATTATTCAACAGTAGAAGGCACACAAGTAATTAATATTTCATCAGGTGGTGGATACACGATTATTGGAAATGCCATCACATATTGCGCAACTAAATTTTATGTTAGTGCTTTTACAGAAGGACTTGCCCATGAATTAAAAGAGCAAGGTGCAAAAATGAAAGCAAAAGTTTTAGCACCTGCAGCCACTGAAACGGAATTTGCGAAAGTATCATATGATTTAGAAGAAAACATCAAATTTGAGGGCGTTCTACCAAAATATCATACTGCCAAAGAAATGGCTGGTTTCATGTTGGACCTGTATGACAGTGAAAAGGTAGTAGGAAAGGTTGATGGAATTACATATGAATTCCAATTATTAGATCCGCTCTACCCTTATGCTTCAAGGCTAGAAAGAACAGAATAAGAGGAAATAGGGAAACCCTTAGTTCTCACGTATTCCCTACCCCTTGCCCTATTAAATGTGGATATTTAGTAGCCCTGTATTCTGTAGGGCTACTTTTTATATATTTTTTAAATATACGACTAAAGTAATTTGAATCTTGAAAACCAATTCGGGTCGCAATTTCTTGCATGTTTAAATCAGTCATTTCTAAATAAAAAATCGATTTTTCGATTCTAAGTCTATTTAAGAAATCGATTACACTTGTTCCCATTTCTTTTTTGAACAGATGACTAAAATGATACTTACTTAAACAACAATATTGTGCAATTTCCTCAAGTGTGATACTTGATTGATGATTTTCCATAATATATTTAGTTGCTTTTTTAATGATCGGTGTCATTTGATTATTAAAGGAGTTAAATATTTGGACTGTTAACCAATAGGCATATTCACAAACCTTAGTAACGAATTTATCATAACGAATAATATGATACAGTTCTTGAATTATTTGTGCGTTTTTCGACATTATGAGTGTTGCACTCACCCCGGACTCTACAACAACTCTTGAAATTAACATGATTAAATCGACTACTTCAGTCTTAAATACATCTTCATTTAATCTACATGCATTCGCTACTTTATCAAGAAAAGTATTTAACTGTTTTACGACCCCATCTTCGTCACCCATTCGAACAAGTGCTAGTAATTCAATTCGGTCTTCGGTTGAAAGTGCCCTTAATCTATTTTCCTCCACAGGTCTAATTCCACTATGAAAAATCAGCTTGTTCCCTTGGAAAAAACGACCTGACATCGATTTCCTTGCCTCTTCAAATGAATGGAATAAAAGATGCGGATCACTGTATTTTTTACCAATACCAATAGAAACCGTAATCTGAATAGATTCTAACGAATTTTGAATAGATTCTGCCATACTATAAATCTTTTTATTGAATTCTAACTCACTATCATTCTCTTCCAGTTCAATTAAAAGAGCAATTACCCCTTCTTCTATCCAATTCCATAAATAAGGAATTTCTACCGTTTTCTCAAGTTGATTAATGAGCTTATGGCCAATATCTTTTTTCCATTGCACTGGGCTTTCTAATACTAAATCAGGATAACGATCAATAGAAATCACCATTACAACATTCGGACAAGTATTAATGCCACATCTTTTTTGAACCTCATCAAAAGTTCCTACATGGACAAGTGTGCCAGAGAGTAACAAATTTGAAAAAGCTGATTGTGTGGCATTTCGATTCATTTTCATTCCCCTTTTTTAACTATTTTTTAGTGTCTTAGTTGAGCGATTATTAGTAAATTTGAACTTTGAATAAATGAAAAAAAAGAAGCAGTTGTACTCTAGAGTATAACTGCTTCTTTAACATTTTCATAATTCCATGACACCTATTTTCTCTTCAACAAGTGAAATAATTTCACCTTCATGAATCAGATGACAAATTATCTCAATATCCGAATAAAAATATCGGTCCTCTTCGACTGTTGGAACTTGATTTCTAATTAACTGGTGAATACTTGCCGTTACTGTTGATGGTTTTAATGCATCATGGAAATCTAGAGCCTGTGACGCAACCATCAGCTCGATTGCTAAAATATGCTCAAGTTTTTTAGAAATCTGATATGCTTTTCTAGTAGCATAGTATGCAAAGCTAACAACATCTTCTTGATTAGCACATGTAGGTGTATTATCAATTGTTGCTGGATGCGAAAGAACTCTTATTTCATTAAGCAGCCCCGCCACAGTATATTGCGGAATCATATAGCCACTGTTTAAACCAGGATTGGCAACTAAAAAACTTGGAAGTTCACTTACATGATAATTTACTAGTCGATCGATACGACGCTCAGTAATTTTGGCTAGATTTGCCATTGCTATACACATCGTATCAGCATCAATTCCTATATAAGAGGCGTCAAAATTCCCGCCCATTAATGCAATGCCGTCTTCTTCCTCCGGCCATATAATCGGATTATCACTTGAAGAAAACATTTCATTTTTTATATTTTCCAAAGTATTTTTAAATACTTTTTTAACTGCACCATGAACTTGTGGTATACATCTTAAACTAAGTGCATCTTGTAATCGATAGTCTTTATACTGCTTTGCGATCTCACTATCATTTAAAATCTTAGAAATGATTCGAGCAGTATTTGCTTGTTCTTTATGTTTTTTTACCGAGTGAAGACGCGGATCTAAAGCATTTATCGTGCCTTTAAGTGCTTCTAATGACAAGGCTCCTGCGACATCTGCTGTTTTTACAGCTTGAATTGCATTATAGTTAGAAAGTATTGCAAATGCCGTTACTGAAGTAGTACCACTTAAAAGCGCTAATCCTTCTTTGCATTCTAAAGTGACTGGGCTTAGTTCAGTCCTCTCCAATGCTTCAATACCACTCAGTAACTCGCCTTTATACCACGCTTTTCCTTCACCCATTAAAACTAATGCCATATGTGCCTCAGGAGATAAATATGCAACTGAACCATCACCGGGAACAAAAGGCAATATATCATTGTTCAGCAGTGAAGCAATTAACTCTAAAACTTCTATTCGAACTCCTGAATAGCCATGTCCTATGTTATTTAAAATCATTAATTGAATAGCTCTTACTACTTCTTTTTCAAGTGGCTCACCTACAGAAACAGCATGAGATCGGACGATATTACGTTGAAGAGTATGTGCATCTTCCTTAGAAATCACTTCTGTAACATTGCTTCCAAAGCCAGTAGTTACTCCATAAACTGCTCGTTCTTCTTCAAGGAACTTTTCAATTAAATTACGAGAATGATTTATTCTTAGAATGTAGTTTTCTGTGAATGATACTTTTGCTCCATATCTTGCAACTGCAATCACTTCGTTTATCGACAACTCATGATCTCCAAGAATAACCTCTTTAATATTTTTTGGATGAATAAAATCGTTCTTGGCCATCACTTACACCTCTTAATAATGAATATCTTTGTTTAATGGATCGATACTGATTGTTTATTCGTTTCAACTAAATCCTCTTCAAGTAAAGGATTACTAGCTTCATTTAATGATAGTGATTTTGTCTCAGGTGCCCAAGCGATTGAAACAATCGTACCAATAAATAAAATGATAGACATACCAATCATTGAAGGTGCCATTCCCATTGAACTAACACTTATAGGTAATAAGAAAGTCCCAATAGCTGACCCAATTCTACTAACTGCTGTTGTCAATCCAACTCCAGTTCCACGAACCTCTGTAGGAAATAATTCAGCAGGATAAACTAACGTTAAATTAGATGCTGCAGACATTACAAAAGTAAAGATTGCAAAGACAATGATTGCGATTGTATGTAGTCCTGGCGGTAAAACTGTTAAAGCAAATAATGAAATCGTTAAAATAATAAATGTATTAATTGTAAATCCTCTACGAGTTAATTTTTCAGTGCACCAAACACCAGCAACCGCCCCTACTAAAAGGAACAAGTTCAGTACCATATCTACACCAAATGTTTCTTCAAATCCCAACTTACTTAAAATAGTTGGTAGAAACGTATAGATTGCAAAATAAGGAACTACTTGACACATATAAAAAAGCGATCCGAATGTCGTACGTTTCCAAAGCTGTTTATTAAATAAATCCGTAACTTTGTATGCTTGTTTAGAATGAGTACCAACTGTTTCATCCATTATAGCATTTTCACCAATATACTTCCGAACGATGGCACGTGCTTCTTCAACACGACCCATTTTTAATAACCAAAGTGGAGACTCCGGTGTACCAAAACGTAACAGTAAGACAATCAAACCAGGAAGTGCAGCACTTACTAGCATCCAACGCCATGCGTCTGGACCCGTTTTTTCTAAGTAATAGCCTACTAGATTTGAGGCTACATATCCAACTGTCCATAAAACGTTTAATGAAGATAATAGCATCCCTCTATACTTTCTAGGTGCAAACTCCGCAAGTAAAGTTGATCCTACAGCATAATCCCCACCAAGTGCTACACCTATTAAAATCCTTAATGCAAAGAGCGTATATGGATCGTGAACAAAAAACTGCAGGGCTGATGCGATTGTAATAATCACAAAGTTTGCTAAATATATTTTCTGCCTACCAATGCGATCTGATAATCCGCCTAAAAACAAACTACCGAAAAAAAGTCCGATTAAAGCAGAACTACCGATTAACCCTTCCCAAACTGAATTTAACTTCATTTGTGGGCCAAGTAGCGAAAGTGCCATGCCTATAATTCCTAATGCATAGCCGTCTGAAAAATTCGATCCAAACGTAAGCGCAGTAATCCGAATATGAAATTTATTAAGCGGTGCATCATCCATCATAAATGTTTTTTCCTTCAAAAAAATACCCCCTTATTTAACTATTTAGATAAAATTAAGTCTTAAAAAATAGTAAGTAATAAATAACTACTTACTTTATGTTCATAAAGCGCTTACAAAATATTCTTTATATTTAATAAATTATAATAATTACTCATAAAATTATCTCTAGATAAAGTTTCGGATTACTAGCACAATATTGCTGAAATTGGTATATGGGTCTGTTTTGGTAGAAGGATGACGGCATGGGCATAGGGGAAATTTAATAGATTGCTATTTTGTGTACAATCAGATCTATGAATCAGCGTTCTTAGTTCTGATCGTGTTGAAATATAGCTTAGCCAATTTTAGAAAATAAGAACACTTTTTGAACTTTATTGATATAGTTGTGAAATTTGTTGATATAGTTGGAGTTTTTGTTGATATAATGGGAATTTTTGTTGATATAGTAGAATTCTTCGTTGATCTAACGTGGAACTTTGTTGATATTGCGGAATTCTTCGTTGTTCTAACGTGGAGCTTTGTGATATTTCCGGGATTTTGTAAATATAGCGGAGTTCTTTGTCATGAAAATGTGCTATCAATAATAATTTAACGGACAGATCGTTTTTTGATGATTAATTGAACAGACTTTTTGAGATTTTTACTATTTTATTAGTATTTACATTGTTAAGGTTGCTGATCAATTAGTTTTATTGCCTTTCACTCACTCCTTTTCAACGTGATTCATCGACTTATTGTAGTTTTGCCATTTTTTATTGCAGATTTGACTTTTTTATTTGCAGATATACCAAATTTATTTGCAGTTTATCAATTTTTATTTGCACTAGCCCAGATTTATTTGCAGTTTCCCTGATTTTTATTGGAGTTTTCGCTTTTTTAATTGCAGTTTTGCCATATTTATTTGCACGTCCCTCGACCTCAATAATATTAACCTTTTCAATAAATAAAGAGATAACCTATTAGCTATCTCAAAAACGATCTAAAGAAAACATGCTCAAATCAAAGGCAGATTTTTGTTTTGTTACTAGGTCAGCGGTGATTTCTCCTACGACGCTTGCAAATTTAAAGCCGTGTCCAGAGAAGCCTGTGGCAATGATTATATTTTTATTTTCAGGATGCTGATCAATGATAAAATGCTCGTCTGGAGTCATTGTGTATAAGCATGTTTTCCCTTTCAATAGTTTGCCATTGGCGTAAGGCATATACTGACTTAAAAAACTTCGTAAGTCAGCCTCATCTTCTTTGTATTCCCCGAATTCCCTGTTAAATTGATTTGGATCGACATTATGTCCTCCATCATGTCGTCCAATTTTCAGTCCGCTGTTATGAAGATTCGGAAAACCGTAGTAGTGCTCATCAATTAGATCAATCGTGAATGCTGGTAGCGAATTAGAATCATAAAGCTTTTTATCGCATTCAAACCAACCAACTGTTTTACGGGTAGGCATTAGCGGAATATGTAAGCCAGTCTTATCAAGTATTTTCCCAGACCAAGCACCTGCACATACGACAAGTTTATCTGCTGTGTATATAGCATCCTCTGTACGTACAATGGCTATATTTGAATCAATTTCAATATCCACAACTGGCGTGTTTGTTTTAAGCGTATTACCTTCCTGAATATATAACTCTCTATATGCTCTAATACAATCCTCACTAAAAAGGATTCCTGACGATGTTTCTAAGCAGCCTATAAACTCTTCTGGCAAATTCATACCAGGCCATCTAGCATTTATCTCACTGCCATCAAGTATTTCTAGTGGCAATGAAAATTCTTCTGCACTTTTTATTACTTCTTGTGTAAAGGTAGAACCGGGTGCTCCTGCGCATAAAACTCCTGTTTTGGAAAATAATTGTCTTCCAGAAATTTGTTCTAACTCTTCCCATAACTTTTGTGCCCGTAATGCTAATGGTACGTATTCTCTACTTTCTCCGTATGCATGGCGAATGATTCTTGTATCTCCATGGTGGCTACCAAAGCTATGTGGTGGATCAAAGGCATCTATCAATAGTGTATTTTGATTTCTTTTTGACAAATAGTACCCTGCTGCCATTCCCATCGAACCTGCTCCAACAATGATTACTTCATAGTGTTTATTCATTATTTTACTCCTTTACTTGTTTCGCTCGTTTGACATATTCTTTTTACTATTATGATATACCTTCTTTTTAGGAGGAGGAGTTTGGGTATGATATCAATTTTACTGAATTCCAAATAAAAAACCCGTCTATGAATACCTCATAGACGGGTTTACAGTTTTTTAAAGTTTTTCGTAAGCTGCTTGATATTTTTGAATATCACCAGCACCCATAAAAATTAGAACACTATTTTTATGGTTTTGTAAATTGCTGATATTGTCATCAGTTAATAATTCTGCACCTGCGATTTTGCAAGAAAGGTCACTAATTGTTAATGTACCCTTTTCTTCTCTTGCAGATCCAAAAATATCACATAAGTAAACTTTATCTGCTTTTTCTAATGTACTAGCAAACTCATCTAAAAATTTACTTGTTCGTGTAAATGTATGCGGTTGGAAAACAGCTACAATTTCACGTTCAGGATATTTTTGACGTGCAGCTTGAATCGTAGCTTGGATTTCAGTTGGATGATGAGCATAGTCATCGATTAACACCTGATCTCCAAAGCGCTTCTCACTGAAACGACGTTTAACGCCACCATATGTTAATAATCTTGCTTTAATAATCTCTGCATCGATTTCTTCATAATGGCAAAGCGCAATTACTGCTAAAGCATTTAAAATACTATGATCACCATATCCTGTAATTTCAAAAGTAGCATAATACGTATTACGGACGAATACATCAAATGTTGTACCATTTGTATGCTTTTCGATATTACGAGCTTGGAAATCATTGTCCTCGTTAAATCCATAATACATTACAGGTACTTTTGCATAAATACGTTGAAGATGTTCGTCATCTCCGCATGCAATGATACCCTTTTTAACTTGATCAGCCATTTGTTGGAAAGCATCGAATACATCGTCTACACTCTTATAATAATCTGGGTGATCAAAATCAATATTTGTCATGATGCAATAGTCTGGAAAGTATGATAGAAAATGACGACGGTATTCACAAGCTTCAAATACAAAATACTCGCTGTCTTTTTCGCCTTTACCAGTACCATCCCCAATTAAAAAAGAAGTTGGACGCGCACCTGAAACGACATGAGCAAGTAAACCTGTAGTTGAGGTTTTGCCATGTGCTCCAGTAATAGCAACGCTAGTAAATTTATTCATATATTCACCTAAGAATTTATGATAGCGTGCCATCGGGATTCCTTTTTCAATAGCAGCTGCAATTTCTTCATGAGTGTCAGGAAATGCATTACCTGCTATTACAAATTGGCCTTCTTTAATATTTTCTTTATCAAATGGTAAAATCGTAATATTTTTTTTTCGTAATTCATTTTCAGTGAAAAAGTGCTTTTCATAATCTGATCCCTGAACGGTTAAACCAGAATCATGTAAAATTTGTGCCAAAGCACTCATTCCAGTACCTTTGATTCCTACAAAATGGTAAACTGTCATATTAAAAGAACCTCCAAAATCGATCACTAATACAACGGCCTATCTCTTAGACAGTATATGTGTGAATAAAAGAAATGGCATCAATATTTTATAATTTTGATGCGTTATTACTTTGCCGAGTCTAGTTATTATTTAAATGATAACTAACTTAAATTTTTACGCAATTAGTATTATATCACTTTAACCCTCATAGGACTATTTATTTTAAGTCGCACAATAAGGAAATAGATGGAAAGTTAATTACTTTAAGCCATCTATTTATATTAAAATATTATAAGTTTTTAATTAAAACTACTTAACCCCTTTATAATCTAGGGCTCATTTCTACTGTTTCTAGTCGTGGGTTTTCACGAAGCTTTCTTCCTGCTTTTGCTTGCATAATACCATTTAGCGCGACATTATCACCTGTAAAGCCTATGTTAACCTTTAATAAACTTCCGCCGACACCATATAAATCTACTGGTACACCTTGTTTTTCAAATGCTAGAATTCTTTCAACTGTAAATCCACCGCTTACGACAATCTGTACATGATGATACCCTTCTTGATCAAGAGCATTTCGTAAAGCGAAAATTAATGGTGGATTTACCCCCCTCGGATCGAAGCTTCCTAACAAATCAGGATTACCAATAAAATATTGATCAATCATTGTTTTAGAAGTATCTACACGAACGGCTTTTAATTTACTACCAAATTCACGCGCGACTTTTAGTGCATCATTTATCACATCATTATTATAATCTACTAGGACAATTAAATCATCTTGTGGATACACCTCTGTATAAGCACGAGCAGCCTCCACAATATCACCATTATACATTTGAATTAGAGCATGAGGCATTGTACCCATACCTTCATTGCCCCACCACTCATTCATCGCATGGGTTGCTTGCGCAGTAGATCCACCAATAAATGCCGCATAACCGTCACCTGCTTGGGTCGTAAAATGATCATCGCGATCACCCATGAAAATAATAGGCTTTTTAATGCCTGCAGATTTAGCTGAATGTTTTACGTTGTATACATTTGTTGCTACAGATGTACGGCGAGCCAAAATACCATCAATTATTCCTTCTAAATAGCCGAAATCAGCATATTTACCGGTAATCGTTAATACAGTCTCAAACGGTTCAATCTTATCTCCATCCTTTAATGAATGGACAATAAGTTTTTCCGGATTGTCTGCAAAAGTTTGTAAAATAGCAATTGCCTCATCAGTCCCACAAAGTACTGCACTTTCTCTCTGGAAAAATTGCATCGTTACTTCCGTGTCTGGCTTTTTATGTCGAATAATTTCTCTAGTTTTTAAAAAGTATACAGCTGAAAACCAGCCTTCACCGATTCGATCGTCAAATTTAAACGTTTGGTTCGTTAATCGGTTTATTTTACCTTGTAATTTTAAATCTAATTCTTTTTCCATGAATCTTCACCTGCTGAAAAGTATCGTTCTTTTTTTCTAGTATGGGTTAAAAAAACTTTAAAATTCGTTACTTAAATTTTACCGCTTTTCTAATGATTTACTCGGAACGAAACTCCTCAAGTGTAATTAGCACATCACGTGGTTTACTACCATTTTGACTTGATACAATTCCATGATCAAACATTAGGTCAATTAATCTAGCTGCACGGTTATATCCAATTCGGTAACGTCTTTGTAGCATTGAAACAGAAGCACCTTTTTGATCAATTACAAACTCAACTGCTTCATCAAAAAGTTCATCATCGACATCCTGTGCGTCCGCCTTTGCAACAAGCTCCTCTTGGTTAAATAAGTAATTCGGTTTTTGTTGGTCTTTTACAATCTCTACAACATGTTCGATTTCATCATCTGATACATAAACTCCTTGTAATCGAATTGCTTGAGATTTTCCATTATCTAAGAATAACATATCTCCTCGCCCAAGTAACTTTTCAGCTCCGCCAATATCGATAATTGTTCTAGAATCTACTTGTGAGGATACCGTAAATGCAATACGTGTCGGTATATTTGATTTAATAATCCCTGTAATAACGTCAACTGAAGGACGTTGAGTCGCAACGAGCAAATGAATTCCGCAAGCTCTAGCTTTTTGAGCAATACGGCAAATATAAGTTTCTACATCTCCAGGAGATACCATCATTAAATCTGCTAGCTCGTCTATAATAATGACTAAGTACGGTAACTCATCATTATAAGCACCTTTTTTCTTCGCCAAATCGTTGAATCGTTTTATATCCCTTGCGCCAGCATGAGCAAATAAATCATAACGGCGATCCATTTCTTCACAAGCCCACTTTAAAGCTGCAGTCGCTGCTCTAGCATCAGTAATGACTGGAGAAATTAAATGTGGAATATGATTGTATGGTGCAAGCTCAACCATTTTTGGGTCAATTAATATTAATTTCACTTCATGAGGTTTCGCCTTATATAAAATGCTTACTAGAATTGAATTAATACATACACTCTTTCCTGAACCAGTGGCACCTGCAATTAGACCGTGTGGCATTTTTGAAATATCGGCATAGACAGGCTCACCGCCTATATCTAGACCAAGAGCAACAGTTAAAGGCGATTCGCTTTGCAAAAATTTCTCCTGGCTTACCAATTCCCTTAAATACACAGGCTTGCTCTCTTTATTTGGTACTTCTATTCCAATAGCACTTCGCCCAGGAATTGGCGCCTCAATTCGAATATCCCTAGCCGCTAAGCTTAATTTAATATCATCTTGTAAGTTTGTTATTTTATTAACTTTAACACCAGGTTCGGGCTGTACTTCGAATCGGGTTACTGTTGGACCTTGAGTTGCAGCAATTACCCTAGCTCCTACATTAAAATTGTGTAGTGTTTCTTGTAGTAACTGTTTTTGGTCTTCAACCCAATCTCCATCATTAAATTGTTCCATTGGAGGTTCGATTAATAAATCTAACTCTGGTAATTGGTATAGTACCGGTGGCATACTTGGTAACTCTTCAATTAATATTTTTTCTTCATTATTTTCTACAGACTCTACTTTTAAGCTTATTTCGATTTCACTTTTTTCACTGCCAACTTCAAGTTCTTGCCTAGGCTGAACTTCTTCATTAACAATTACTTCAACAATTTCTTCACTTTGTTGAACTTCAGTCTGTGAAGGTAAAATTTCAGTTTGTTCATTCTTGCTAGCATTCTCAATCACTTGGTCATTTTGCTTTGAATCGACTTCATCACTAATCTTTTCAATCGTTGCAGCAGATTCATTCTGTAACTCACGAAGCTGTTTCATTATTTTTGCTTTTCTCGTTGCTTCAACATCACTACGAAGCATCATGACATTAAAAGGAAAATGACGTTTTTTCTCGCGTTTTTCAACTGTACTAGCTTTTACTTCATCAGTTGAATGAGAAATTGAACTTTGAGTTTCAACTGGACTCTCTACATTGCTTGAAAGTACTTCATCTGAAGTTTCTTGCTGTACTACCGCTTCTTTGACATCATCAAATTCAAGATTCGATTCAACTACTTCTTGAGATTCGTTTACTATATTTTCAATGGATTGGGTAGTAGCTACATTTTCTGTTTGCTGCTCATTTACATCAGACATGCTATTTTCAATCGTAATCTCTTCAGTATGTTGATCTAATTCAATGATTTGGGTAGTAGCTACATTTTCTGTCTTCTGCTCATTTACATCAGACATGCTATTTTCGTTCGTAAACTCTTCAGTATGATGATTTAATTCAATGTTTTCGACTTCATTTTCATCAATCTTGACCATACTTTCGACTTCTTGTTCGTTTGAATCATCCACTTCATCAAAAAGTAGACTAGTAGTATCTTGATGTACTATTTCATTCTCATTAGAAGTTAGGACTGTCTCTTTTATCTCTTCTTCATCCTCTATTTCAAAAGTAGGTGGATTAGATTGTACTACCATCGGTTCAATTTGTGGAGTCTCAATCTGTTTAACTTCTTCTTTATTTACTATTTCATTTTGCAGTGACTCAAATTGTACCACTTCATTTTGATGAGTTTCAGTTATTCCGCCTTTAACTTCATCTGTATATTCAGTTTCACTTTGAAGTAGATCAAGTGGTTCCTCTTCGTTTTTCACTTCTAATACATTTTCAATTGTTTCTAGTTGTTCCTCTTTAATTTCTTCTTTTTCAGCAACGTTTAACGTTTCATTTATGTCTTCTGTTTTCTCACTTAAATCACTATTTTGACTGTTAAAGGAATCACTAAGACTAAGCTCTTCCATAACCATATTATTTTGTACTACTTCTTCTTTTTCTGTTGAAGTTTGAAGTAGATCAAGTGGTTCCTCTTCGTTTTTCACTTCTAGTACATTTTCAATTGTTTCTAGTTGTTCCTCTTTAATTTCTTCTTTTTCAGCAACGTTTAACGTTTCATTTATGTCTTCTGTTTTCTCACTTAAATCACTATTTTGACTGTTAAAGGAATCACTAAGCTCTTCCATAATCATATTATTTTGTACTACTTCTTCTTTTTCTGTCGAAGTTTCATTTACTGTTTCTTTCTCTTCTTTTATGGTTGGTTTTTGATACCCATAAATTGGTGAAATATATTCACTTGGACGAAATGGTGTTTTTCTTTTCGGTTTAAAGACAATATCAACCTTTTCTTCTTTTTCTTCCATTGATGGTTCTTCATTGTTAATTACAGTTGAATTTTTATTAAGTCGACTAGTTAAATTACTATGTTCATTCCGACTAGTTAAATTACTATGTTCATTTCGGCTAGTTAAATTACTATGTTCATTTCGACTAGTTAAATTACTATGTTCATTTCGACTAGTTAAATTACTATGTTCATAATGACTACTGCCAAAACTATTCTTTTGATTATATGTAGGTTGATTATTTTCTCGTTTTATTGTATTTGTCGTTTGCTGTAATTTTTGCCAAAAATCATCTTGTCTTTCTTGTCGAGATACTGAAACTGGCTCAACTTTTGTTTCTTTTATAGGATTTGTCTTCGTTAATTCTTCATCTAATTCGATTGGAAATCTAAATTTCGGACGCTCAAGAAAAGCGTTTCTATTTCTTTCGATAGAGTGTGATTGATATACTTTCTCCTCAACAGGCTCATCTTTAATCTCTTCTTCAATCTCATTAAGGCTATTTGCCTTAAAAAGGCTTTTTAACCAATTTTTCATTTTTCTCACTCTCTCTATTTCTATTCGTACCTTTTATTTTACCATGTGACATAGTGACAAAAAACACATTATTATTACATTTTGTGCTATTACAAACATATTTCGATATCTAGTATGTCAGACCGTTGACAAATGCTCGCCTTCATCATTCATTCACTTGTTTTATTACTGTATGACATTAAGCAGAGTGAGCGATGCCTATCTAGAAACTTAAAACATTTCAATGCTTTATTAAACATAGCTCCAATAAAAAAAAATGCTAGAACCAAGTTATGGTCTAGCATTTATTTGTTATTTAATTAGTTAAAAAAAGCTTTCCCAATTTCTGCATCAGCTTCTAAAACTAAAATGCCTTTTTCTTGTGGAGCGTCTGGTAAGTCAAGCTCACGTGCCGAACAGATCATTCCGAATGAATCAACTCCACGTAAATTAGCATCTTTAATAACTAAACCTGATGGCATTACTGCACCAACCTTTGCAACGACAACTTTTTGTCCTTGATCAACATTCGGTGCGCCACAAACAATTTGTAATTCTTCAGTACCAACATCTACTTTACAAATGTTTAATTTATCAGCATTTGGATGTTTTTCTTTTTCGATTACATATCCGATGACAAATTTAGGAGAAAGGTCTAATACTAGTTTATCTTCAAACCCTTCTTTTTCTAATAATTCATTTATTGTATTTACAATATGTTCAGTGATTGTCACAACACCGTTTTCTTGAACATCTACATATGTTGATGCTTCAAATACGTTAATTGCAACAGTTTCATTTGTAACTACACTATAAACACGTGCAATATTCCCTTTTCGTTCAACTTGGCGATCTTCTGATGGAATTTGTTTTAATGTGATTAAAAGCGTATCGCCAATTCCTTCTTTGTTATAAAAAATATTCACAGATTTCTTCCTCTCTATTGCTTCTTTTGTTTCCCTAAAATAAATACTGGCATTAATTTATCGTTTTCGTAAGCAAACGATAATGATGTAATTGGTATTTTCCCACTTGCAAAGAAACTCATATTCATTTGCGCCATTATATCATAACCTATGTTATTTCGAATGTCAGCAAGGATTAGCACGTCTCCATGAGGGATTCCTACTAATAATTCACCTTTAATTTTCGATTGAATTTCTTTAATAAATAAACTGTTCAATACTCTGCTTGCATCGTATCCATCATTTGTTCGGATAAAATAAAAAGTATTATCTGCAACAACGTCTTCTTTCACTTGAACAGGCATCTTTTGTAAATTAACAATAGCAATCGAATGAATCTGCTCTTTTGTATAGCCAGATTTGACTAATAAATTTTCATCGATTAATTGGTATGTTTTATCTGAATCAATAGCATAGTAGATTCTAGTTTCTGCTGTATGTTCAGTTGTTACGAAAGAGTTGCCTTCTTCCTTTTCAGTTGGGAATGAAGTAGCTCGAATAACAGGTCGAATCTGCTCTTTGAGGAATGCGGCTTGAGAATGCATAGCCAAAAGAGCTTCTTTTATATAGTAAATTAATTCATTAAATGCCGCTTCACCATCTGCTTCATACTTTGCTACTGCACTGTTTAAAGAGACACTCATTCCTTTTTTACTTTCAATCCCTTCAATTCGAAGGTCTTCTTTTTCACGATCGTATATAAAACGCCATTCTTCATTTCCAAGGCGATTTTCTATCATTTTTTTTATGTCTAGCGTTGTTTTTTTAGCCAATTGTTTTACCTACCTTATTAACCTCTTAATCCTTCAAGAAACTCTTCTACTTGTTCCTTGGTTTTACGGTCTTTATTTACATATCGTCCAATTTCTTCACCTTTATTGAATGCTACAAAGCTTGGTATTCCAAAGATATCTAGGTTTTGACATACCTCAATGAATTGATCACGGTCTACATAATAAAACGTAAAATCTTTATTTTCATCGATTATTTCTTGGAAGAACATATCTAAAAATCTGCAGTCTGGGCACCAATTTGCTGAAAATTGGAATACCACTTTTTCCCCTTGTTTTGCTTGTTCGAATTGCTCAACTGAAGTAATTTTTTCCATTCTGTTTCCCTCGCTTAATTCGTTTTCTTTTATTTTACTTTATTTTTATCGATATGCAAAAAGGACGGCTTTCAAATCGTTTTTTCTTTAAGTTTTTTGAATTCATACTGTCCTAATAATAGCTCACAAATATGTTCAAAAATTTGCGTTCTTGTAATTCGACCATTTGTAAAAATACCTACTGCCCCTTCTTTACTACGAATATCTTTTTCATTCGTATAATGTTCCATTAAAACAGCCAATTCAGTGCCGTTTTGCAATTCGCTTATAAATTCGCTTGGCAGTATAATCTTTGCACCGCTTGCTAAAACGACATCATTTTCATAAACAAGTGCACCCCAGTTACAAAGGAACAGTTTATCGTTTTCAATAATCACTCCACCTTCTAATCCAATACCAATTTCAGATCCACCTGCCAATCGAGCGTTATGCGCTCTGTTTACAGCGCCATTCATCGTTTCTAGATCTGTCAAAGGTTGATTCGAAACATTTGATGGAACATTGATCCCTGATACTGAAAAATCTTTAAATACAATTTGTACTGCTCCTACTTTTGTAGGATTAAGTGAGCCGATCGTTATTTTCATTGCTATTACCTCGCTCATTTGAATTTCTTATATCACATTCTCTTTATGAGTATCGCCCCGTTCAATTTAGACTAATCTCTTTTATTGCTCAAAAAAGAAAAGAAGCCCCAATGCTGAGGCTCCTTAGCTTAATAATTACGCAGTGTTTCAACAGTAGTTTTATCAGTCGCTTTAACTAGTTTAACAAGTAATTCTTTCGCAGCTAAATAATCATCAACATGAATAATTGAAGCCGCTGTGTGAATGTAGCGTGAACAAATACCAATTACAGCAGAAGGTACACCATCGTTTGAAACATGTACTCGTCCAGCATCTGTTCCACCTTGTGATACAAAGTATTGATAAGGTATATTATTCGTTTCTGCAGTATCTAAAATAAATTCACGAATTCCTTTATGTGTAACCATCGTACGGTCTAAAATTCGTAGTAAAACACCTTTACCTAATTGACCAAATTCAGATTTCGCACCCGACATATCATTTGCAGGGCTCGCATCAAGTGCATAAAAAATATCAGGTTTAATCATATTTGCTGCAGTTTGTGCGCCTCTAAGTCCAACTTCTTCTTGAACAGTAGCACCTGAATATAAAATATTAGGTAATGTTTCATTTTGAACTTCTTTTAATAATTCGATCGCAAGTCCACAACCGTAACGGTTATCCCAAGCTTTAGCCATAATTTTTTTCTCATTAGCCATAGGCGTAAAAGGACATACAGGTACAATTTGTTGACCTGGACGAATACCAATATTTAAGGCATCCTCTTTGTTATCTGCACCGATATCAATTAACATATTTTTTATGTCCATTGGTCTAGCTCTTAGCTCATCGCTTAATAAATGCGGAGGAATTGAACCAATTACTCCGATAACCGGACCTTGGTCTGTCATAATTTGAACTCTTTGAGCAAGCAATACTTGACTCCACCAACCTCCTAGTGGTTGAAATCTTAACATCCCGTTTTCCGTAATTTGAGTAACCATGAATCCAACTTCATCCATATGTCCCGCTACCATTACAGTAGGTCCATCTTCAGTTCCACGTTTAACTCCAAAAATACTTCCTAGGCGATCTTGTACAATTTCATTCGTATATTTCTCAAGTTCTTTTCTCATAAAATGACGAACTTCATGCTCAAATCCTGATGCACCTTGTAATTCTGTTAAAAACTTAAAAAGCTGTAGAGTATCTTGATTCATATTTTCGTTCCTCTCTATACAAAACATATCTTCCATTTTTTATTTTATCTAAAAATAACATATAATACCAATGCTAAACGTTGAAAAGTTGCCTCTATTTGACTAAGATAAGTAGTAGAATATTTATTCAAGCGCATAATACTTAAATAGAGGTGGTACAAATGAAACTTAAACGCGTCCTAATTGGCTTAGGTTTAGGTGTTGCTGGTGGTCTATATTTACAAAAAAAATTATCTTCACAATATATTCCAGCAGAAAAAGCATTAAAAACAATTAAACCAGTGTTTCTTTCATATGGCAATGTAACTGGAACTTGGATTCACTCAGAACCAAAGTGGGCTGACTTACCAGATTATGAAGGTGATGTTTATGAAGGTGGTTTTACAGTAGTAGAATCAGACAATGATACTACTAACTATTCATTCATCATTAATGCTGTAAACGGCGAGCTAATTTCAGCTCAAATTGTTTAAAAACGATATACAAATTATTTGGAGCGTTCGATCGACTGTAATACTTGTCCTTCAGCGCTCCATTTTATTGCTCTATACACATCATCGTGATAAAAGGTAAACCAAGAATTTTTTTGCATTCCAAAATTGACCCATTTTTCTTTTGCATAAATTGATGTCATTGGATAATCATCATACGCCATCACCCATAACGGAGATTGATGCGCATGTGTAGGCATTAAATCCCCCATATGCAATAATAGTTCATTCTCAGTTTCTATTTTAATAATGCTATGTCCATCGCTATGGCCACCTGTATGGATAATCGTTATTTCATCTGATAGAACATATTCATTTTCAAATGTAATAATTTGATCTTGAATCGCTTCCCAATTTTCTTTCCAATATGTATTATTTGAACGGATATTAGGATTTCTCATCTCATCCCATTCGATTTCGGAAGTAATAATTTTTGCCTTTGAAAACACAGGTTTAAATTCACCGTTTTCAAATTTCGTTAATCCACTTGCATGATCAAAATGCAAATGAGTCATTATGACATAATCGATATCATCTAGCTTTAATCCATGCTTCGCTAATGATTCTTCGATTGCAGAATCCTCTGTTACCCCAAAATTTCTTTTTTGCTTTTCATTTAATTTGTTCACACCAATTCCGCTATCAATGATAATATTTAAACCATTTGTTTGAATAAATACTGGATCAGTTCGTAATGGAATTTGGTTCTTTTCATTAACAACATACTTTTTAGACCAAAGTGCTTTTGGAACAACTCCAAACATCGCTCCACCATCTAATTGGGTGTTTCCTCCAGTAAGCCACTGAATTGTACAAGTTCCAATCTTTAATAGCTCCATACTAATCCCCCTTCTATTTTAATAGACGTAAATATTATACCACTTTTTTAAATTTACTGAATATTATAAGCCTGGGTTAAGGAAAAGATAAGTGAATTCAGGAATGAGCGAGTTTGCTTTCTGTTTATTTAGCTAAAAATTTTAAAATTTAACATTCAAAATCTATATCAAAAATGGCAATTTGAGTCAAATGAAAAATAGTAAATCATAAGAATAACTTATCAACATTCATAAACAAATGGTAATTTCCTTATTGTTTAAGGTGGATTAAGATGGATTTGAGTAAACATAATTAACGTGCAAAATGAGAGGAGAAAAGAGAATGGCAGACAAAGAATTCATCAAACAGCGTGTTCAAGGTCAATTTGGTAAAAATGCAGAAAAGTACGTTTTAAGTGAAGGTCATGCGAATGGTGAGGATCTTATTAATGCAGTTACATTCTTGCAACCCACGCTTGAAGATGTCGTACTTGATATCGCTACTGGGGGTGGACATGTAGCAAAGACATTGGCACCATTTGTGAAAAACGTAACTGCAACAGACATAACAGAGAAAATGCTTGAAACTACACGTATCCACTTGACCGAAAAGGGCATACAGAATGTAACCTATGTATTGGCTGATGCAGAGGAACTTCCATTTTTAAAGAACTCATTTGACATTGTCACTTGTCGTATCGCCCCCCATCATTTTCCAAACCCAGATGCATTTATTCGGGAAGTCTCACGCGTATTGCGACCAAATGGACGATTCCTATTAATTGACAATATCGTACCTAATGACAAAACATTGTCCGATTTTATCAATCTTGCTGAAGCAATTAGGGACCCAAGTCACGTCAAATGTCTTACTAAAGCCCAGTGGAGAACATTATTTGAGGAACATGGGCTCAAAGTAGAACAAGACATTCTAAGAAAGAAAAAACATCCTTTTAATTCCTGGCTAGATAGAATGGCCCCAACTGAAGCTCATAAATTGGCGGTTACGTCTATGCTCCTACAAGCTCCAGAAAATATTCGATCTTATTATAATATCATTATAGAAGACGAGACGATCATTAGTTTTGAAACAGATCAATGGAGCGCACTCGCAACCAAACAGTAGAAGATAAAAAAAGCAGGATATCAGGTCAAGAAAGTCTTATAAAGCCTTTCTCTAGCCCTTATCCTGCTTTTCCTTATCCTTACTTTCTATACGCAGCTTCTACTCGATAAATGCGGTTACCTTTTGACGAGAATTTTTCTTCGTATTCTGTCATGATATTGCCTTCGAACTCACTGTTATGAAGGTCTAAACTTAAGAAATGCATCGTCATTCCATAGTTAGCCATACTCATAATTGAAAATTCAAATAAACTTTGATTATCTGTTTTAAAATGAATTTCTCCATCATTTTTTAAAATTTGTTGATACATACTTAAAAACGTTTTATATGTTAATCGACGCTTTTCATGACGAACTTTTGGCCATGGATCAGAGAAATTTAAATAAACTCGATCTATTTCTCCGTCTGCAAAGAAATCCGTTAATTTTTGAGCATCTACATTTAAAAGTTTTAAATTTGGAACTTCCGCTTCAATTAATTTATCTAAAGCATCTGAAACTACACTTGTATACTTCTCAATTCCAATATAGTTAATATGAGGATTGGCTTTTGCCATACCTATCATAAAACGGCCTCTTCCAGTACCAACTTCAATATGAATCGGTTGGTCATTTTGGAATACATCTTTCCAATTTCCTTTTTGCTCGCTCGGATTTGGAATTACATAATGAGCATATTGCTTTATTTGATCTGCCGCGCCGGGCTTATGTCTTAATCTCATAAGTTTTTTTACTCCCTCTCGATTTTGCAATTTGTATCTTCTCATAAAAAAAACCAAGCACTATAATGGCACTCGGTTATTTAGGTAAAGTATAAAATCATATCGTGTAACACAAACTATTTCAAGTGTACTTATTAAAAAAAGGATGTGAATTTATGCCTTTAAATCATGAGCATCAATTAACAATTTTACGCGATATTTTAATGAATCACCAATCAGATTGCTGTGGAACTGTATCAGAATGTGAGCAACTTGAAAGACTTGTTCAATCTTTACTAACAAACGATCAAGTAACAGATGATGTAAAAGCTATGCTAAATGATGTTTACTATTACAGTCAGTCCGGAAAGTACTCTTCTGATTTAGACCAGCACATTAACAACCATCAAAATCAACTCTCTCAATGGGTGTCGGATTTCAATACGTATTCTTAATCTATGACAATTTCCGAGGAAATTTTTATTTAAAGTCTAATATTTTCTCAAGCAGGCTCTTCATTTTTTGAGTCTGCTTTTCATTTTCACGCAAAGTGTACCATTTGATCCAGATGATTGTTTGAGCAACAACATACCAAGTCATTCGGTTCAATAATTCATCTGTTAATTTTATTCCATAATTACGTAACCATTTTCCCCAGTCGTTTTGGTCTACATAAGTAAATAAAAACATACCTAAATCAAATGCTTTATCAGCAATAATTGCCTCATCCCAATCGATTAAATATAAATTATTCGCCTCAGTTAATAACCAATTATGATGATTTAAATCACTATGACAAACAACTAAGTCTTCTGGGTCAAAAGATGGCATATTTTCTTCTAAATATTCAATGCCTTTAACGATAATCTGGCTTTGTGTAAATTCCTCAGTTAAATTTCCTACAATTGTTTGAAGTAAATCTTGAGGTTCTAATGGATTAATCCCTAGCTTCGTTAACATATATAACAATTCTTTGGAAGAGTGGATACGATATAAGAATTGCGCAACCCCTTTCGCAGACATCTCGAAAGGTTCAAGACTACGTGCGATCACCCACTCTTGAGCAGTAAGTACATCACCATTTTCTAGTCTTCTAGTCCAAACTAATTTTGGAACAAAACCAGCTGCTGATAAAACTGCTAAAAAAGGAGATGAATTTCGTTTAAGAAATAATCTCTTATCATTGTTTTCAGCTATATACGCTTCACCAGTGAAACCACCGGCTGGCGAGATTGTCCATTCTTTTCCGAGTATTTCTTGTATATGATTATCCATTGATATCCGTTCCTTGTTGTTATATATGTTTGTATTTTAAAATTATTTTATTACAAAAAGAAAGATAGCCTATTACAATTAGCTGTAATAAGCCACCTTTTACAAGTTTACATCGTTTAATTAGAATCTGCAAGTAGTTGCTAGTATTTTACTAATACAACAGTAGAAAGTAATGGTATTGGTAATTTATTACATTCAGCTTTTATCCCTTTTTCAACATAATGTTTATTACCATCCCATACATATTCCCAATTGTCTTTATTTCCGAGATCAATAGTTGTATCCTTTAGGCCGTTATGAAATAACACCATTATTTCTTTAACACCGTCAAGCTCTTCTAGACCACTAATGCGGTAGCCAATTATATTTTGATGGACATTGACTGACTTTATATGCTTTACTATTTCTTCTTTTAAAGAAAAACGGAGGCAATTAAAGCGCTTTCGAATTGCAATAAACTCTTTTACTATATTTATATAACTCGATTCACGTTCTGCTCTAGCCCAATCAATGCTATTAACAGTGTCCCCTGAATTATAACTGTTCTCTATACCTTCCTTTGTTCGAAAGAACTCTTGCCCGCTATGAATAAACGGTACTCCAAATGAAAACAAGGCAATACTAGTGCCAAGTATGTGTCTCTTCTTTAGTAATTCTTCACTATCTTTTCCATTTGAAAGCTTCAAACGGTCCCACATAGTGTGATTATCATGCGATTCAACATAATTTATTGATTGATAAGGCTCTTGAAATAAAGATACCTGGTTATTAATCCCGACGCTACCCAATAGTAGATCGGACAAATAATCATGATTAAGTTTCCCTTGGATAAATCCTATTTCTTGAACCGAAAAAGTACTTCCTTTTATTCCATCCCTGAATTTATCGTTAAAAAATCCAATCTTTGATAATTGATGACTTTGGTTGATTGTTGCTTTTCGAGATGAAGGACTTAATGAAGTATTCAAATCCCAGCCTTCTCCAAAAATAATCATTTCTGGTTTTAAGATTGTCAATTCAGTTACAATCTGATTCATTGTATCCGTATCCAAAATTCCCATTAAATCAAACCTAAACCCATCGATGTCATATTCTTCAGTCCAATACTTGAGCGATTGAAGAATAAAACGTCTTGCCATCAATCTTTCAGATGCAAAATCATTCCCTACTCCAGTGCCATTCGAAGGTAAACCTCGTTCATCCTGTCTAAAATAATATCCAGGCACAATTTTTTCAAAATTACTAGTTTGTAATTCGTAAACATGATTATAAACAACATCCATGATAATCCGTAATCCATGCTCATGATAAACTGATATAAGTCTTTTTAGTTCAGTGATCCTTGTCATCGGTTCTTCCGGTTTTAAACTATAACTACCTTCTGGTGCATTAAAGTTTAACGGATTATAGCCCCAATTATAGCTTTGGAATGGGTTATTCTCTTCTATCCCCTCAAAATCAAAGAATGGCAGAAGTTCAATATGTGTAACACCTAATTGGCATAAGTAATCCAACCCTGTTGATAATTCATTGTAAGTAGTACCTTTTTCATGAAATCCTTCGAAGGATCCTTTTTTATGAACTCCACTTAATGGGTGTGAAGTAAAATCTCTTATACTAGCTTCATAAATAATACAATCCGTATACTTACTTTGTGGAGGACTATTTACCTTACTAACATGGCTACCCTTAGACAAGTCAATTACAACACCATTTTTACCATTTAAAGTCACTGCTTTAGCGTAAGGGTCAACTGCTTCTCGCCAAATCAGATTTACACATACTAAATAGTTATAAACTAACCCATCACAATTTTGATCGATTATTACTTTCCATGTCCCTTTTCCGTCACGTTCCATTAACTTTTCAGTAAATTTTTCTTCATCACCATGACTTTGATAAATTCTTAATTTAACCTTCGATGCAGTTGGTGCCCATAGCTTAAATTGCGTGGAATGATTTGAATAACTCGCACCTAAATCTTCTCCGTCATAAGCATATTTTTCATCAAAATCATTTGAACGTATGACACCGCCAACTTGTAAATCTGTACGCACCCCAAATTCATCTTCAATCTCATACTTGTTTTCTAATAAAAGATCCTCAGGTGTGAAAACAGTATATTTTATAAACCTTTCAAACTCTATTCGTGTAACAATAGGAAGCTTAGTTTTCCGATTATCCTCATAAATTAGTTCAAAATAAGAATGCACTGTATGTTTGTTCGATTTGGGAATAATCATTGTTATTTCTTGAAATCCATCTATATAAGCTTCGTAAGCCCTTTTAATATGAAACAACGCTATTCACCATCCAGACTGTAAATTTAAAACTTTACTATAAAAAACGACTGATTAATATTTTCGTTATTTCCATCGATATGATTAGTATATTCACAAATAGGTAAAATGGATTCAAATCCATCAATTAACGAAGCAAGATCTTAGTCTTATTTCACCAATTCCCCCAAGATTTTGCCAATTTGTTCACTTCAATTTAATTGACGCTACACTTTGATAACTTGGTTTCTTAGAAGGTTGAATCTTATATAAAATGATTTCATCCGCTTCAAATTTTAGTGGATCTTCCTCCCAGGTAAATGGGACCTTAAATTCTTTATCGAATATATCATTATATTTTTTTGCGATTGTAATATGCGGATTATAAGAACGTTTTTCAACTGAAAATCCAATTTTTTCACATATATTACTTATTCTATGTTGTAGATTGATTAATTCAATGCTATTTTCAAGACCAAACCACCATACACGTGGCTTTGCGTCATTCCCAAATATCCCTAAATGTTGGACGGTCAAGCTAAAGCTTTTGAAATCATCAAGCTCTTCTTTTAATTGATCCATTAGTTCTACACTTTTGGTATATGTAACTGGGCCTAAAAATGATAAAGTAATATGAAAATCATCTTTAAAAGTCCATTTTTTAAATGGTAATTTTCCGACCCACTTTTGTGAAAAATCATCTAATTTTTCTTTAATTTGTATTGGCAAAGGAACAGCAAGAAAATAATGTTCACTCAACTCATGCAATCTCCTTTTTATGATTAATATTTGAATCCTTTTTTAAGTATTGCATGATACCAACTGCAACTATACTAAGCGTTCCAAATAAAATATAAATTGCTTTAATTGAAAATGCCTCTGATATAAACCCACTTACAAAAGTACAGAACCATTCTCCCATTCCTAAGCCTAAACCAGAATAAATTGTAACGGCTGTTGCCTTTAAAGAATCTGGTGCTTGTTCTCTTACAAATTGGAGAGCCGCAGGAATAAATAATCCAACTGATAATCCTTGTGTAAGACAAGATAAAAATAAGATAGGCATCGGAGGATTTGTAAAATAAAAATACCATCTTAAAGCCGATACTAAAGCGGTTGCAATTAATATATTATATATCCCAAAACGATTAATTAATCGTTTAGCTACTTGTAAAAAAGGCGCTTCGCTTCCTGCAGAAATTAGAAAAGCAATACCAATACCTGTTAATGTTCCACCTAAGGATTGAATATATAAACCGAAGTAAGTATTATTTGCACTAATTGGTCCAAAAACTAAAAAGGCACAAATTAAAAATAGCAAAAATCTTTTATTAGATAGCAAAATTGGGACACCCTTTAAGATTGGCTCCCTTTTACTAATGGTCGTAGCATTTGGAATAAAGATTGAAATGCCTAAACCAACTAAAACACAAAATGCAAATATGAAAAATATAATTGCTAAACCAAATAACTCAGCTAATCTTCCCGAAACTAATACAGCAATAGCAAATCCAATTGAGCCATATAATCGAATAGCTCCGTAATTCCCACCAATTTTTTGGACATAATTCAGTGCAATACTATCTGAAAGAGGAATTAAAGCACTTTGCGTCATTGATAACAAAACGACAACAAATAAAAGCATGCCATACGAAGTGATTGTAGAATAGAAAAGTGCAATTACAATTGTGGAGACTTGCGCTATAAGCAACATTTTTTTAGGATTTAGCGTCATGTCACTAAGCATTCCCCATAGAGGCTGTGAAAAAATTGCAACGATCGGCGTAAGAGACATTAAGATGCCAATTTGTGAAGTTGACAAATCCAACACATTTTTAAAGTATGAAGAAAGTAACGGTCCTAGCGATCCTATTGCAAAAAATAAACAAAAATAATAGCCCTTAAAAATTAGTAAGATGCTATTTTTACGTGCTTGTACTGTGTTCAAAATAATCTTCAACTCCTAAAAACCTACATAAAAAAGGGGAGGAATTTTTCTCCCCTTACTTTTACTATTTTATTTAACTAATTCAGCAATCGCCTGAGCATAAATTGCAATCGCTTTTAATAAATCATCAATTTCAGCATATTCATCTTTTTGATGAGCTACTTCTGGTTTACCTAAGAATAACGGTCCGAAAGCTACGCCTGCGCTTAATGAGCGTGCATATGTACCTCCACCGATTGTTAATAATGTCGCTTCTTCACCTGTTTGCTCTTCATATACTTTTTGTAAAGTTTGAATTAAAGGATGATCCTTTGGTACATGGTGAGGGGTTGAATTTTTAATTTCATTATATTCAAAGCTAAACTTATTTCCACGTTCAGTAAGTGTTGAAATAACAAAGTCAATATTAGTTGTCACTGGGTAACGTAAAGTTAAACCAAATGTACCACCTTTATTTTCTTCATATTGCATGATCCCTAAATTAATTGTTAAATCACCAGTAATATCATCATTAAACGCAACACCCATGTTTTTACCACGTGAATCACCTTTGAAGTTTTCAACGATAAAGTTTAAGAAACGATCAGCATTTACATTAAAACCAAATTGGTTTAAGAAGCTTGCTAATGCAATACCAGCATTTTTACCTTTATCTGGCTCCATGCCATGAACTGAAACGCCTTCTACAACTAAAACTTGGTTGCCGTTTTCTTCAGATATTTGAGCAATACATCCTAATTCACTAATGTGTTTTGTAAAAGCTTCTTGATCAAAGCTTGGTCCTGAAACGATTGCTTTTGCATGATCAGGTACCATGTTTACTCTTCTACCTGAAGAGAACGATACTAATTTATACACACTCTCATTATCTTCAGATAATTGTACTTGGTTGAAGTTAATATCTAATATTCCCTTTTCAGCGTAAATAATCGGGAAATCTGCATCTGGAGCAAAGCCCATCGTTGGCATTTCTTCATTTTCAAAGTAATGGTCTACACAGCGCCATTGACTTTCTTCATCTGTTCCAAGAATCATTCGTACACGTTTATTAATAGGAAGCCCTAATTCTTTTACAATCTTCATCGCATAATATGCAGCCATTGTAGGACCTTTATCGTCAATTGCACCTCGTGCATAAATATTTCCATCTTTAATAATTGCATCAAATGGATCATGAGACCAGCCATCACCAGCAGGTACTACATCCAAATGGCAAAGAATACCTACTAATTCTTCACCGCTTCCCATTTCTAAGTGGCCAGCAAATCCATCAACATTTTTTGGAATAAAACCGTCTTTTTCACCTAAATTTAACATGTATGTAAGTGCTTCATTAATCCCTTTGCCCATCGGTGCTTCTTTTGAAATTGTTGACTCATCATATACACTTTCAATATTCAGAAGCTCAATCGTTTGCTTAAGGTAGTCTTCTTTACGTTTTAAAACTTCTTCCATCCAATTAATTTGTGTCATAGAAATACCTCCTTTAATATAAATAGTTTAACATCTTTTAAAATTTAAACATAATTTATTCATAAATGGAACGAAAAAAGAAGGAATATGACACTCTTTGTAGAATATATTACCTTAAACTTGCTAAATGATTACGTTTGCGCAAATTTTCATTAAATTTTTGTATTATTTTCATAAATTTCGTTATGAAACTACCGAAAAAGAGTAAAATGAAAATATAAGCTTTCTAGTAAAATACTTAACTAACCTGTTATGAAACAATGCGGTAGGTAAAGGAGTGGTTTTTTGAATTCTGGAACTTCTCGAATGCTGACTCGAATTAAAGCCATTTACATGTATATTAGCGAAAATGGCACCGTTTCTACAAAAGACCTAGTGGAGGAGTTTGGTATAACACCTAGAACAATCCAACGAGATTTAAACATTTTAGAGTTTAATAATCTAGTTTATAGTCCAAGTAGGGGAAAATGGGCCGTAACAGGGAAAAAAGTAAAAGCTTCTTCTTAAAAAGAAAAACAAAAACCCATGATGTCTTGTCTGACGTCTTATCAAGGGTTTTTGTTTTTCTTTTGGCTCTTGTCTTCATTACATTAATTCTTATTCACAAATTTAGGAAATGTAACAATCAAAGCTCACATTCCCTACATCTATTATTTTTCTTCGTTAACAGACTTTAACATGTCGATCTCTTCATCAGTTAATTCTCTATATTCACCTAACTCTAATTCCTCATCTAATTTTAAAGGACCCATCTCAAGTCTTTTTAAATAAGTAACTGTCTTTCCGACTGCTTCAAACATTCTTTTTACTTGATGGAACTTACCTTCCATAATAATTAATTCTATTTCTGATTCCGCGTCAGATTTAAGAATTGTTAAATAACCTGGTTTCGTCAAATAACCATCTTCTAAAGTTACACCTTTTTCAAATGCTTTAATGTCGTCTTCCGTTACAATTCCATCAATCGTTGCGTAATACTTCTTTGGTACATGTTTTTTTGGAGAAAGTAGTTGATGCGCCAAATGACCATCATTCGTTATTAATAACAAACCTTCTGTATCCTTATCTAAACGACCAACTGGAAATGGTTCGAAAATTATATCTTCATATTCTAATAATCCGATAACTGTTTCATGTTCTGAATCTTCTGTAGCAGATATAACACCTGGAGGCTTGTTCATCATTAAATACACAAATTCTTTATACTCTACTACTTCACCGTTTACCGTTACTACTTGTTGTTCAATATCTACATGCTCTTTTGGGCTTTTGACAATATTGTCCCCTACTTTTACAACACCTTGTTTTAGTAAAGATTTAACTTCTTTCCTACTTCCATATCCCATATTGGATAAAATTTTATCAATTCTCATTAACTAACACCTTTTCTTTCTAATTAAAAATTAAAGAATCCCGCCGATTGGCAAGACTTTGGCAACGACGAAAGCTTTGATGCACCTATTACTATTCATCTGCCGTTAATTTATTCTTTCTTAATGTGTAAAAAAGGTGAACCACTCCTAAAAGACGGTTCACCATATGTTTTATCCTCTTTTTCCGAACTTAAAACGATTCTGCAAGCGAGTACCTAATATAATTTCAAATAAATTAAATTTATATGCAACTCCTAGATAAACTACCGCTCCGATCACTGCACCGATGATAATTAGGAACATTGAAATAATTCGACCATCTTTATAAGTCCAAAAGAAGCCTAATAAATATTCAACGCCAAAAACTGCTGCAGCCATTAGTAAAGATAAAATAATCATAAAGAATATTCGTCTAAACACTCTATTGAATGAGAAATTAGCGTGTTTACGGATATAATAGAAATTATATACGATTGAAAATGAATAGCCTAATGCTGTCGCTAATACTGCACCATATGTCTTAAATGCATAAATTAGTGGTACATTCAACACTATTTTAATAATTACTCCGCCAACTAATCCAATAATCGCATATTTTTGTTTATCTAAACCTTGTAATATTGCCACATTTACTGTGAAAAGTGAGTAAAGTAATGCTACTGGCGCATAAAAACCTAAAATACTTCCACCAAGTGTACTTTTTTGATAAAAAGCACTATAAATTGGTTCAGCCAATACCGAAATACCTACTACAGCAGGGAGAGTTAAGAAAAACACAACCTGGTAGGTTTGGGTAATTTGACTTTGTAGTTTTTTATGATTGTTATTTACGAAAGCTTCAGTGATTGCAGGTACAAGTGTTAAACCGAATGCTGTTGCTAGAGAAACTGGAATCATAACTAGTTTGTGACTCGTGTATGAAAACATTACATAAGTATTCTCTGCAATATCTTTTAATCCAATGGCTTCCATTGCCCTATTGTAAGTAAATTGATCAACTAATTGATATAACGGGATTGCAAGTCCAACAAATACATACGGAATTGAATATGAAAATAATTCTTTAAACATTACCATTTTAGTCGGATAAATTAATCCTTTTGATTTCGGGAGAAGTTCATCTAAATGTACTTTTCGTTTTTTCCAATACCAAAGTAAGTTTAAAATTCCACCTACAGCACCGATCGTAGCTGCAAATGTTGATAAACCAACTGCTTGAGTTATTGTTCCACCAAATACTTTTAGGATTAAATAACTTCCAACTAAAGTAAATACAATACGAACAATTTGTTCAATTAACTGAGAAACAGTAGTTGGACCTGTTGATTGATGTCCCTGGAAAAAACCCCTATATAAACTTTGAGAAGGTACTAAAATTAATGCAGTACTAACTATTCTCATAACTGATACTACATCTTCTACACTATTACCTTTCGAATCTGTTGGAATCATAAGCGGTGCTATATAAGGTGCAATAATATACAGTGTTAAAAATGACAGAATACCTGTACAAATTAGGAGCAACTGACTTGCATGAAACAGCCTCCTACTTGTTTCATATTCTTCGATTGCATTGTATTTGGAAACGAACTTTGCTACAGCTAACGGAACACCTGCAGTAGCTATACTGATAAATAATGTATATGGAACGTAACCATAATTATATAATGCAGACCCTTTTGAACCAACTAACGCATAAAAAGGGAATGTATAAATCATTCCAAGAAATTTTATAAAAAATGTACCAGCAGTTAATATGAAGGTACCACGTAGCAATTTTGAATCTGACATAAACTGCCTCCTACTATTTCGATCAAATCAACTAATCTATCTTACCATATCATATAAAAAGAAAAAATTAAAAATTAGTAACAAGTTGGAGCTTACATGAAATAATGTTAAAATTTAAAAACAGATAAAGCAGGAAACTAAAGATATACAGGAAAATCAAAAAACGGATTTTATAGCCTTTTAGCTCTCTCTTGCTCATACAAATAATGGATCCAAAAATTAACGAAAGTAGTGAAATAATGAATTATGATGTAATAGTAATAGGTGGCGGAACTTCTGGTCTGATGGCTGCAATTAGCGCTGCTGAAAACAAAGCTAAAGTACTTTTACTTGAAAAAGGAAATAAATTAGGACAAAAACTACTTATTTCAGGTGGTGGACGCTGTAATGTAACGAATCGATTACCAGTAGAAGAAGTTATTAAACATATACCTGGAAATGGCCGTTTTTTATATAGTGCATTCTCTATTTATAATAACGAGGATATCATACAGTTTTTCGAAAAAATGGGGGTCGCTTTAAAAGAAGAAGATCACGGAAGAATGTTTCCTGTTTCGAATGATTCAAAATCAGTATTAAATGCATTAATTCAAAAGCTAAAAAAACATCATGTTGATATACAAATTAATCGAAAAGTGAAAGAAGTACTCTATGAAGAAGGAAAAGTAGTCGGCATCTTACTTGATGACCAAACTGTTATACACACAAAAAGTGTTGTTCTTGCAGTTGGCGGTAAATCTGTACCTCATACAGGTTCAACAGGCGATGGTTATGCATGGGCAAAAAAAGCTGGGCATACAATTACAGAACTATTTCCAACAGAAGTACCAATCACTTCAAGCGAAGACTTTATTCAAAATAAATCATTACAAGGTCTTGCTTTAAGAGATATCGAATTAAGTGTACTGAACCCAAAAGGTAAAAAAGTTATAGCACATAAAATGGACATGCTATTTACTCATTTTGGAATTTCTGGCCCTGCTGCTTTAAGATGTAGCCAATTTGTTTATAAAGTCCAACAAAAATTTAAAACAAAAAATGTCATGATGGCTATTGATTGTTTCCCTGACCAAAATGAAGAAACACTATTTCAAGAAATGAACTATATCCTAAAAGAGGAACCTAAAAAATCCATTAAAAATGTACTAAAAGGATTTGTTCCTGAAAGATATTTATTATTTTTACTATCAAAATGTGGTATTGATGAAGCCACTCCTTGTAATGAAATTGCCGCTATAAAATTAAGAGAGCTTGTCCAATCATTTAAAAGCTTTACATTTGCAGTAAACGGAACTCTTTCAATTGAGAAAGCATTCGTGACAGGCGGAGGAGTCTCTACAAAGGAAATACATCCAAAAGAAATGTCATCTAAAATCATGAACGGCCTATATTTTTGTGGCGAAATTCTAGATGTTCATGGATATACTGGAGGATACAACATTACTGCTGCGTTTGTAACGGGTAGACTAGCAGGAGCTTCAGCTGCCGAGTATTCAAAAACAATTTTCTAATATAAACAAAGGACCGAACGAATACTTTTTTTCGCTAGGTCCTATTTTCATTACATATAGAAAAGCATAAGATTTGTTTATTAATAAACTTATTAAATACAAATCTGTTATTTCTAAAACGAATGATCATGCCCTTATTCAAAAAGCGATCGAACTGTTTTTCTAAATTTTTCTTATGCTTTTCGTCTAATATATTTTTCTTTGGCACAAATCCACCGTCCCTAATTTAAGGTCAAAGGCGAGCACTCGATTGTTCGTGATGCAAATTCACTAATAAATAAAATCGCCCATCCTCTTCAACATAACCATCTGCCAATTGAAAAGTTTGGTTTAAATCTTTAAAGAAAAACTTACCTATTAAATACTTTGATGAATACAATTCCATATGCCCATCTTTAAATTTACCTATTACTTTATCAGTAATATCAATTTTCAATGTTTTAGGCAAATCAACCCCCTCCTTTCTAACAAGCAAGGCCTCAATGAAAAAATATATGAGGTTCTACTTTAATATATGTCACAACTACATGGTTAATATACCTAACTCAAAAAAACATTAGCCCATTTAATCATGACAAATAAAAAAAACCAACGAAATCGTTGGATTTTAGTGCAGTAGACAAAGTAAAAAAATTATTTATTCAACTTCGCCTTCCCAGGCCATCATACCGCCTTCCATATTAGTCGCCTTATAACCTAGCTCATTTAAATACTCACAAACATTCTCACTACGAACGCCTGCCTTACAAATGAAAATGTATTCAAACTCTTTATTAAAAACATCTAATTTACTAGGAATTTGCCCCATTGGTATATGTACTGCTTCCGGAATTTTACCGTACTCAACCTCATAATCCTCACGTACATCTACTAAAAATAGCGTTTCACCTGCGTCTAAACGCTCTTTAACTTCATTTGCTGTAATTGAATTCATAATTGCACATCCTCTCTATATAGCAACATCTTAACAACTAATTAAGATCTATGCAAAAAGTACGTCTAATTGGAAAACCCTGTGGAAAAGACGTAATTTGCATGACTTTGTTCAAACCCTTCTTACAGATCACAAATGCTTTTAGAATCCCCAATTGTAGGGGGTATCTTAACAGAGTTCTTTCAATTGAAGCCTATTTTATTAATAAATAGCTAATTTTAATCTTATTTTGCATCATTTGAGACAGTAATATCGTTAATTATAATTTTTCAGTTGAAGAAAGTTCCATCTAGACAATTTTTGTATGGTAATACCTAAACGGGTATGGGTAATTTTTCATTTTATTTGCGATTATGCTAGATTTAATTGCGATTTCCTAATTTTATTTGCGATTCCACTTTTTTATTTGCGATTTTCTAATTTTATTTGCGATTCCACTTTTTAATTACGATTCCACTAATTTATTTGCGATTTCACACTTTTAATTGCGATTCCACTAATTTATTTGCGATTCCACTTTTTAATTGCGATTCCACTAATTTAATTGCGATTTCCTAATTTTATTTACGATTCTCCCCTTGATTTACGATGCTCTACATTTTAAAAGTAGCTTTTCAATTTTTATCTACAAAAATAGAGGGTCCCTATAGAAAGTTATACTTTCGGGACCCTCACATTTTGTTTTATTTAGTTAGCAACAATATTAACTAATTTACCTGGTACAGCAATAATTTTTCGAACAGTTTTTCCTTCAACTTGTTCCTTAACTGCATCGTCTGATAATGCAATTTGCTCCATTTGCTCACGAGAAGCATCTTTAGCAACAAGTAATTTTGCTTTTACTTTACCGTTAATTTGTACTACGATTTCAATTTCATCTTCTACAAGCTTAGCTTCATCGTATGCTGGCCATGTAGCATATGAAATTGAATCATTATGACCTAATTTACTCCAAAGTTCTTCACCAATATGCGGAGCTACTGGTGCTAATAGTTTAGCGAAACCTTCAACCATTTCTTTTGGTAATTGTTCCGCTTTATATGCTTCATTGATAAACACCATCATTTGAGAAATAGCAGTATTAAAGCGTAGGCCTTCAAAGTCCTCTGTTACTTTCTTCACTGTTTGGTGGTATGTTTTATCAAGACTGCTTGAAGTTACACCTTCAACGATTTTATCTGATAGCTCTTCGTTATCCGTGATAAATAAACGCCATACTCGGTCTAAGAAACGACGAGAACCATCTAATCCATTTTCTGACCAAGCGATTGATGCATCTAATGGGCCCATGAACATTTCGTATAAGCGTAAAGTATCGGCACCATGGCTCGCTACGATGTCATCAGGATTTACAACATTCCCTTTTGACTTAGACATTTTTTCATTATTTTCCCCTAAGATCATTCCTTGGTTGAAAAGTTTTTGGAATGGCTCTTTAGTAGGAACTACTCCTAAATCGTAAAGGAATTTATGCCAGAAACGAGCGTAAAGTAAGTGAAGAACTGCATGCTCTGCTCCACCAATATATACATCAACTGGTAGCCAATGCTTTAGTAATTCAGTATCTGCGATTGCTTCGTTATTAGTTGGATCAATATAACGTAAGTAATACCAGCAGCTTCCGCCCCATTGTGGCATTGTATTTGTTTCACGTCTTCCTTTTTTACCTGTTACTGGATCTACTACGTTAACCCAATCAGCAATATTTGCTAATGGTGACTCACCAGTACCACTTGGACGGATGTCTTCAGTTTGCGGAAGAATTAATGGTAGCTCCTCATCAGGAACAACTGTCATCGTACCATCTTCCCAGAAAATTACTGGAATTGGTTCTCCCCAATATCTTTGACGAGAGAATAACCAATCACGTAGACGATACGTAACTTTTTTCTCCCCTGCTTTTGAAGAATCTAACCATTCGATCACTTTTGTAAGTGCTTCTTCTTTATTTAATCCATTTAAGAAATCAGAGTTAACATGTTTACCATCGCCAGCGTAAGCTTCTTTTTGAACGTCTCCACCTTCAACAACTTCAACGATTGGTAATTCAAATTTAACTGCGAATTCGTGATCGCGCTCGTCATGTGCAGGTACTGCCATAACTGCACCAGTTCCATAGCTTGCAAGTACATAATCAGCAATCCAAATTGGAAGCTTTTCGTTATTTACAGGATTAACTGCATAAGCACCTGTGAATACACCTGATTTATCTTTCGCTAAATCAGTACGCTCTAAATCACTTTTCGATTTAACTGAATCGATATATGCTTCAACAGCTTCTTTTTGATCAGCTGTAGTAATTTTACTTACTAAATCATGTTCTGGAGCTAATACAACATAAGTTGCACCGAATAATGTATCAGGACGAGTTGTAAATACAGTTACTTTTTCATCGAATCCATCAATATTAAAGTAAACTTCAGC
Organism: Bacillus sp. AFS017336; assembly: GCF_002555445.1. Classification (NCBI taxonomy): domain Bacteria; kingdom Bacillati; phylum Bacillota; class Bacilli; order Caryophanales; family Bacillaceae; genus Bacillus; species Bacillus sp. AFS017336. The sequence continues at coordinate 16,761 of NZ_NUCO01000015.1, read as the reverse complement.
ACCTTCAGAACGTCCAATCCAGTTACGTTGCATTTCTTTTAAGCTTTCAGGCCAATCTAATTCTTCTAGATCTTCTAATAAACGGTCAGCATATGCTGTGATTTTTAAGATCCATTGTTTCATTGGACGACGCTCAACCGGATGTCCCCCGCGCTCACTTCTTCCATTGATTACTTCTTCGTTCGCTAAAACTGTACCAAGTGCTGGACACCAGTTAACTGGAATTTCATCAACATAAGCTAATCCTTTTTCAACCATTCTTAGGAAAATCCATTGAGTCCATTTGTAATAGTTAGGATCAGTTGTATTAATTTCACGATCCCAATCATATGAGAATCCTAGTGCCTGAATTTGGTTACGGAACGTATTAATATTCTTTTCAGTAAACTCAGCTGGATCATTACCTGTATCTAAAGCGTATTGCTCTGCAGGTAGACCAAACGCATCCCAACCCATTGGATGAAGTACATTATAGCCTTGCATTCTTTTCATTCTTGAAAGAATATCAGTAGCAGTATAACCTTCAGGATGACCAACATGTAATCCCGCTCCAGATGGATAAGGGAACATATCAAGTGCATAAAATTTCGGCTTGCTTGTATCGTCAGTTGTTTTAAACGTTTTATTTTCTAACCAATACGATTGCCATTTTTGTTCAATAGAACGATGATTAAAACTCATATTATAGCCTCCTTATTTCATATAAATGGCTCGGCTGTGGCTCGCGCTTTAAAAAATAAAAAAATCCCCCCATCCCAAAAGGGACGAGAGGATTTCCCGCGGTACCACCCAAATTAATGTAAAAATACATTCACTTGTTTCCGTAACGTGGAACACGACATTTATTACTTGGTAATAACCGTTCACAAATGTGGCTTATGGGCGAGTTCATGAATAGAATGGATTGACTTTCACCAGCCGTCAACTCTCTAAACCTCTTCACATTCACTACTATTCCCAATCATTGCCGATCATTTAGATTTAATTTATACCATTTTATTATAACCAAAGAAAAAGGTCAATTATACATCGCCTATTTTTAAGAAGCAAAAGTTTGATTTTCAGCTTTTACTACCTTTTTTGCTAGTCTTTCATAAAGAACAGAGAAAATCATACTAATACCTAAAAAGACAACTAATACAATAAATAATACTCTCATATTAAATGTATCAACAACTGCTCCACCTATTACAGGTCCTAACATTCTCCCTACAGTTGCTGCGCTATTCACAATTCCTTGATACATTCCAACACGATCTTTTGGTGCAAGCATATTAGCGATCGTTGGAACCGCTGGCCAAACAAACATTTCCCCAATTGTTAAAATAATCATACCAGTCATAAACATTGAGAACTGATGAGCTGTACTCACAAAAATCGTTGATGCAATAAAGAATCCAATCCCAAATAGCATTTGCTTTCTCATACTTAACTTATATTTACGAATAGCACTTGAAATAATTGGTTGAGCTACAACAATAAGCGCGCCATTTATAGTCCATAACAGACTATATTTCTTTAATCCTATGTGTAGGTTTTGCATTTCAGAAGCAATAGTAGTTTGCCATTGAACATAAACTAACCAACATAATACGTACGCACAACAAACAATCATTAAAGCCTTCACTGAAGGAGTAAATGAAAATTTTTGTTTTTCGGACTGAGCAACTTGGATTTCATTTACGACTTTAGGAACTCCAATATCTCTAAATCCAAATAAAGCGACTAGAAAGAAAACAATATATAATAGCAAATTAGCGGAGAAAATATAATTAATATTAAAGTCTGCAACCATTCCACCTAAAGCCGTCCCAATCGCAACACCAAGATTTTGAGCTACATAGATTGCATTAAAAGCTTTACGACCACCTTCTGGCCATGCTGCTCCAACCATCGCGTACATTGAAGGAAATACAATTCCAACTCCAAACCCTAATACTACAAAGAAACAACTATAAAATGTCCAAGAATGATTAATAACCAAACCTAAGATCGACAAAAATGTAATACTAATACCAGTTAGGATTGACCTATATCCCCCAAATTTATCAAATAGCCAGCCACCGAGCATATTTCCAAATACACCAGCCAATGAATTAAACATTAAAATAAGCCCTGCAACAGACAAGGACTTTCCTAAATACGTATGGATATATACTGTATTGAATGGCCATAAAAAAGAATTACCTGTTACATTTAAAATCATACCGATTAACAAAAACCATAGTTTTTTTGGCATCCCATACTCCCCTCAAAGCTGTCCCTTTTTATCTATTTTTATCTCGTTAACTCATTAATTGTAGAGGAGAATCTACCTAGTTTCAAGAGGCATGCTTCAAGTGTAGAAATTGGTAAAAGAAAATGGCAAAGAAATTATAGAAAAAGTACTATAAAAAGCCTATTCAAAAAAGAAAGATGTGCCAATTTTGGCACACCCTCTTTTCTTACTCATCTTATTCCCTTTACCTTTAATACACGCTTAGCCCTGCTGGGATCTCTGTGGTTGACCTTTTTTAGCGTTGTTCATTTTTACTTGATCTACTGCTGAAAGTTCATTCGAGAATTCTGTATTTGTTTTGTTCTTTGTTGTTTGTTCAGGATTATTACTTTTTGATTTCTTCTTTACCACTTTTGGTTTCCTCCCAAGGATTGCATATTCTTGAACGTATTCTTGCATATTTTTGATCTCCTTTAGTGCGGAGTAATAATCATTTGATGTTGTAATTGTGTTAATTGTCTGCGTAAGCGATAGAACTCATCCTTATTTTCAGCATTTGCAAGATTTGCAACTTTTTCTAGTTCCATAAGTGCTTCTTCAATCCCAGCTTGTGCTTGTGAATATTCAATATCATTATAATGCTCTTGTCTCATACCAATTTCTAATTGTGCTACTGCGTAATCATACGCCTCTTTTGCTTTTTGTACTTGGTCTTGTCCGAATGCGCGATCTGTTATTCCCAAGAAAATACCTCCTTCAGACTTTAATGAAGTATCCGATATGTAGGCTACCTCAAGGATAGTATTTCCGAACCTTCACCTGAAAGTACTTTTATTTCTTTACAAATAAGAAAGGTTTTTCCATTTGGTTTTCTTTATATAGCATGATAAAATCGAGAATAGTGACTTAAATTAAGGGAGGGATGAGGAATGACGAAAAACAATCCTTTTCCATATACAATAGATCATAAAAGATATCATTCGTGGAATTACCACTTAAGACAAGAATTCGGCGGGAAGGTTTTTAAAGTTTCAATTGATGCTGGATTTGATTGTCCTAATCGAGATGGTACAGTTGCGTTTGGAGGATGTACTTTTTGTAGCGCTTCAGGTTCAGGTGATTTTGCTGGCGACCGTGCTGAGGATGTTGTAACTCAGTTTCACAAAATAAAAGACAAAATGCATGAAAAATGGCAAAACGGAAAGTACTTAGGTTATTTTCAAGCCTATACAAATACACATGCACCAGTAGAAGTATTAAAGCAAAAGTTCGAGCCTATTTTAGAACAAGAAGGTGTTGTTGGTTTATCAATTGCGACAAGACCAGATTGCTTACCGGATGATGTTGTAGAATATCTTGCGGATTTAAATAAACGAACTTACTTATGGGTTGAATTAGGATTACAGACTGTTCATGAGAAAACTGCAAATATTATTAATCGTGCACACGATTATAAAACATATGTAGAAGGCGTTGAAAAGCTAAGAAAGCACAATATTCGTATTTGTTCACATATAATTAACGGGTTACCTCTTGAAACACCGGAAATGATGATGGAAACTGCAATGGAAGTTGCTAAACTTGATATTCAAGGAATTAAAATCCATTTACTCCACCTTCTAAAAGGTACTGCAATGATGAAGCAGTATGAAAAAGGACTTGTTGAATTCATGGATTTTGATGCTTATATTAACTTAGTAGTTGATCAGCTTGAAATCATTCCAAGTGATGTAATTGTTCATCGTATAACAGGTGACGGTCCACCAGACTTACTAATTGGACCTATGTGGAGCCTAAAAAAATGGGAAGTATTGAATGCAATTGATCGAGAGTTCGAACGTAGAAATAGCTGGCAAGGTAAATTTGCAAAAAATCGAGTACAATTAACATGATTCTAGAGCGTATTTTACCTTATGCTAGAAAACTCCTACAGGCAGCTGTAAAAGAAGGCGATATTACCGTTGATGCTACAGTTGGTAATGGTCATGATACCGTTTTTTTAGCAAAAATAGTTGGCGAAAATGGACATGTATATGGATTCGATATTCAAGATGTAGCGATCCAAAAGACAACTGAAAAAATAGCCAATGAAAATGTAAGCAAACAAGTTACACTTGTACAAAGAAGTCACGCGGATATAAAAGATGTAATTCCAGTTTCATTACACGGCAGGTTAAAAGGTGCAATTTTTAATCTTGGCTACTTACCTGGCAGTGATAAACAAATCGTAACAGTACCCTCGTCAACAATTTCAGCAATTGAACAATTGATTGAAATAATGGCACCTGAGGGAATTGTTGTAGTTGTCATTTATCACGGTCATGAAGGTGGAGATATTGAAAAAGATGCATTGATGAACTTTGCTCAAAACATCCCACAAGACCTTGCACATGTATTAACTTATCGGTTTATAAACCAAGCAAATAATCCCCCCTTCATATTAGCAATCGAAAAAAGGGGTTAAAAAACTGTCTAACTTTGGACAGTTTTTTTTATTGCAAAATTACTAACCACAGAAAAAACAGTTCATACTCCATGCCACAAACATTAAAATTCGATTAAGATTTCAATAAATTTTCATTAATGGTAAATTTTTCTTGAATAATTGGTAACCATAAAAAAATCAAAAAGAAAAGGAGTTTTGAAAATGAAAAAAGCTATTTTTGCAGGTGCAGTAGTTAGTGTTTTCGCACTTAGTACACTTTCTGTAAATGCCCAAAAAATTGAAGCAGCAAATTATTATGTTCATCCACAACATGACCATGATGCTACAACAAATGATGGTGAACACCATAGACACCACCATCACCACGATAAAAAAGCAAATAAAATGTTAGAAAACCACAAAAAAGAGGTTGTTAAATATGTTTCTAACTATATAAAACAACCTGAAGCTAATATTAATAAAGCAGTTGAGCAACATAAACTAGAAATGAAAAAATTAATTTTTATAGCAGTTGTAGCAAAACTTTCAAATAAACCATTAGAAAATATCATCGCTCAAAAAGGTAAAACTAATTCGTTTAAGGATATATTAGATAATAATAATATTAAACGTGAGCAATTCTTTGAAGAAATGAAGAGAGTTCATCAAGATTTATTTTCTCAAATTAAACCAGCTAACTAATTAAAATTTATATCAGGGTGCCATTTAAGTCTATTTACTTATATGGGCACCCTTTTAACTGCTTTTTTATACTCTATTCCCTCCTTGAAACCTTCTCTTTACTAAAAGATTCAATATTTGTTTCATCAAGTTTTTTATTCTAAAACATAAAATTTATGACGAATCTAAGCTTTATTAACAAAAAATTATTAATAATTATCTATTTACGGCTTATTAAAGACAACAACTGAATATTATGTAAAGAAAAAATGTGTTAAGCCAGACCACAAAGTAGTTGAAAGATATCATCCAACTCAGGGGCGTGAGGAGTTGACTACAAATCTAAACAATTTAAATAAAATATTTCGGAATACATTTCAATTCATTGTTAGAAATTCGAATTGGGTATTATTATTAATAGGATTAATCGCTATAATCAATTACTGGTCAGTTTTTTATCTAATTTCATTATTTAGAGGATTTCATACGGAATCTTCACAAGTAAATCAGATGACACTGTGGGTAATTTATGGCTATTTTTACGGTTTCTTTGGGAGTATGATCTTAATTTTTCTACATAATTTCGTGATGAAATATATGTTATGCTTACGAAAAATTAAAAGCGCAATTTCATTTATACTCCTACACTTTACTTATTTTATCTCGCTTACTTTATTGATTCTATTAAACTAAGTTTCTACTTAAATTGTTACCATTTACTTACTTTAGCTTGTTTTCGTATTTAATTTCGGTTTATACTTATAGTAATTAAATGCATCGTTCGGAGGAGCCTGTCACTATAGGGATTAGTATGTACTTTATTTACATACCCTATTGTGGCAGGTTCTTTTTTTTATGCGATCAGATGGGAGATGGAAATATGCTTTATGTGCAACTGGCGATAATTTTGATTGCCTCTAAAATTTTTGGGGATTTAAGTACTAAACTTGGTCAACCTGCAGTACTAGGTAAGCTGTTAATAGGGATCATCCTTGGTCCAGCTGTTCTTGGTATTATTACAGAAACGGAAACATTGCATGAAATGAGTGAAATTGGCGTTATTCTACTCATGTTCATTGCTGGTTTAGAAACTGATATAAATGAATTTAAAAGAACTGGTAAAGCCTCTTCTTTAGTAGGATTTTTAGGCATAATTTTCCCGTTATTTTCAGGTTATCTTTATGGAATTGCTATTAATTTAAGCCAATTTGAAGCTATTTTTTTAGGTCTGATTCTTTCTGCAACAAGTGTAAGTATTTCAGTAGCTACACTAAAAGAAATAGGGAAACTAAAGACAAAAGAAGGAGCAACAATTTTAGGTGCCGCCGTAATCGACGATATAGTTGTCATTATTGCATTAGCGTTTGTCATGAGTTTCAGCGGGAGTGCAGTTAGCCTACCAATTCTTCTATTTAAAAAGTTTATATTTTTTACATTTGCCATCTTAATTGGTTGGAAGATTGTACCATGGTTCTTAAAAAAATTTATTAAACTAAATGTTTCAGAAACATTAATCTCTGCAGCTTTAATCATTTGTTTCCTATTCTCAGCCTTCGCAGACAAAACTGGTATTGCTGCAATAATTGGTGCTTATATCGCGGGCATTTCGATTTCCGTTACTAAGTTTAAGCAAGAAGTTTTTGAAAAGGTCGAAACAATTGCATACTCTATATTTGTACCTGTCTTTTTCACATTAATTGGTGTATCAGTTCAATTTACAGGATTAAGTCATTCAATTCCAACTATCATCATATTAAGTATGATTGCCCTTTTAACTAAACTAATTGGTGGAGCATTGGGCGCAAAACTTGCTGGATTTCCAACTAAAAATTCATTAGGAATCGGTTCAGCTATGGTATCGCGAGGGGAAGTCGCACTTATCATGGCATCAACAGGTTTAGCAAATAATCTGTTAACTAAAGAAATGTTTGCGATTCTTGTTATAGTTGTACTCATCACAACCATTGTAACCCCACCACTTATGAAGTTATTTTTTACAGAAAATAATAAAGTTTCAACGTCCTGAGCCACAAAATCGTAAAAAAAATAATAAAAAAATGAAAGCAGTTTGTATTTTTCCGATACAATTGCTTTATTTTTTTGGCGTGATTCATTAGAAAGATGACTTTTAAAAATTTCCATTTCAAAATTCATATTTTGTTCATAATCAGTTTATATAATTCGCTTATCAAATGTTGAAAGGATTTAGATAGAGATGGAAAGCATTTCAAAATATAATGAACCAGTTTTAGCTAATAAGAGCAGTAAAATACTGGTGATGATGGGTTTAATAATCGGACTGATTTTTTCCGAACTGGATGAAACAGTTGTTAATACAGCAATGCCGACAATTATCCGTGATCTAGGCGGAATAGCCATGTATGGTTGGGTCGGTGGTGTGTATATGTTAACCATGTCTGCATTCATGCCAATATTGGGGAAATTAGCAGATTTAATGGGGCGCAAAAAGATATATTTAATGAGTATGGCCTTTTTCATAGGTGGCTCAATTGTCTGTGGGTTTTCACATTCAATGACACTTCTCCTTATTGGACGCGGAATTCAAGGTTTAGGTGCGGGAGGCTTAATGCCGCTTGCTATGACCATTTCAAGTGATTTATTTCCAGTTGAGCAGCGTGCCAAAGTCCAAGGATTTATGGGACCAATCATGTTTATTCCTATGTTATTAGGACCATTAATGGGCGGATATTTCGTAGATCAAGTAAATTGGCATTGGATTTTCTTTGTTAATATCCCTGTTGGTATTATAGCTGCACTTCTTCTTGCAAGTGGATTACGTGAAACATCGACGAAGAAACATGTCGTTATTGATTGGGGCGGGGCATTTTTATTAGTTGCTACAATTGTCTCATTGTTAATCACACCAGTTCTTGTTGAAAATAATGGTTACACTTGGGGGTCCCCATTAATTGTTGGTCTTCTTTGTTTAGGAGCCGTTTTAATTGGCGTTTTTATTTGGGTCGAGTCGAAAGTAAAAGAACCAATTGTTCCACTGCATTTGTTTAAAAACCGTAACATACTTGTATTATCTTTAATTGTCTTTACAGTTGGAATCGGCTTAATGGGATCATTTTCTTCCTTCCCATATTTTGCACAAAACGTGCTAGGACTTACTCCAACACAGGCCGGCTACTTGACATTACCAATGATGGTAGGAGCAGTTGGGTCAGCTATGATCAGTGGATTTCTACTAACAAAAGTGCGCTACCGAGAACTATTTGGTATTGCATTTATTATGCCGATCATCGGATTCTACCTGTTTTCTCATATGAGTATTCATACAACTATTATTCAAATAATTATCTTCTTTTTCATAACAGGTCTTGGGTTAGGAGTATTATTTGGTGGAGATAACCTCATTGTTCAAGAGTCTGTTGAAAAAGAAAATAAAGGAATTGCTCTTTCGACTGTTCCATTATTCCAAACGATCGGTGCTACAGTCGGAGTAAGTCTCTTTGGTAATTTACTATCATCGACACTTATAACCAAATTACAAAGCTTAGGAGATAAACTTCCTGAAAGCATGGCTTCAAATATGAAAGGTTTAGCTGGTGCTGGTGTTCCTCACGGGTTACCAACTGAACTATTAACACAAATTAAAACATTATTCATTGAATCATTCCAGCATATTTACATGTTCTCATTTATCATCGCGATCATTGCCTTTGTCTTAACTTGGTTTTTGAAAAAAGAAGTTTTATCTACAAAATCAGATGAAGAAGAAATACTAGAAGAAAACATTGTTAAAGAACAGATATAAATAACAGGTAATAACATCAAAAAAAGCCTTGCTCTCGAAAATGAAGCTAAGGCTTTTTTTGTATATTTAGCATTACTTTTTATTAACTAATGAAACATTATCATTTAAACTGATGCCTTTACTCTTTTGCTACCCGCTTTTAATTCTTTTAATTTAAAATATAACTTAGCATTTCCGTAGAAAAAGAATGACGTTAAACCACCGTTCTTAACAATCCCTCGTCTAATCCTTTTCATTTCATCTGGTCCTGCCATTTTTTTATCAGCCAAGTAAATTCCGAGTAATCCTTGACAAATCATTCTATGAAAACGATAGTCTTTTAAATCCTTTAATGCTTGATTACTTTTAGTTGAAAAATACTCAATTCGCTTTAACATAACCTCTTTAGATGGATAATAACTGCAAAAATTTAAGTCTCCGCCTTCTTCGTCTTCCTTTTGATCAATTACATAATCTAGTAATATATGAAGGCCCTGAACATATGGAAAATAGCTCTTATAAACTTGTTCAAATAAATTCTTGGAGATTGGTTCATTAAACGAATAGGACACTAAACAAAAGATGCCTAAAGTTGAACCTGCACAAGCAGAGAATTCATACCATTCTAAATCAGAAAGCTCTGGCTGGTATTTTTCAAACCAATTCGTTAATCTAGGAACTCGCTCTTCTAGTTTGACGTGCTTATGTATTTGTAATTTACAATAGTAATCAGCAAGTTGAACTAAATAATCTTTAATTCCATCGTAATGCTTAGATTGCTTTAAACTACTATGACATTTTGCAACTAGTGCTTTAAGATAGCCACCATCATCTTGCTCTTCTCTATAGCGATAATATAATTGATCAGATTTTTGACATTTCACAGCATCAATCATCGACTCATGCAATGCTTCAAAATCAACTGGATCAAGTGAAGTACTACGGTCACATAGATTGTCTAAGTAATCACTAATTGTTTGGTACGCAACGATAAACTCAATGACTGGTTTTAGATTTTTTTCAGAAAGTAATGCTAAAATTGCACCACCTTCACAATGAAATGTTTTTGTATCGATACTCATTAACGCTTGTTTTCTAAGTTCGGGATCTGGGATATTCGTTGCAAAATCTCTCCAGTAGTCTAATTCTTGATGCACAAGAGGAAAGACTGATTTATAAACTTTTGGCATTAATTGAATCGGATTTTTAGGTAGTGACATTTTTTCACTCCTCCCTATTTTCTTTAATTACATATCGTTAAAATACGTTATACTCATATTGAAGTATATATTATGGAGGTGAACTTCGTTGCTGAGGAAGTTTTATATACAAAATGATTTTTATATGCTTGGCAACGGTATAGTATGATATTACCATACAAAGGGATTCAACCCAAAATCGAACCATCAGCTTTTATCGCTTCAACTGCAACTGTTACCGGTTCTGTCACAATTGGAGCAAATAGTAGTGTATTTTTTGGAGCAGTAATTCGTGGAGACGTAAATGATACAATTATCGGGAATGATGTAAACGTTCAAGACTTATCTGTTCTTCACCAAAGTCCAAAATGCCCTCTAATACTTGAAGATGGCGTAACTATTGGACATAGTGTTATATTACATAGCTGTACAGTTAAAAAAAATGCATTGATTGGTATGGGCTCAATTGTTTTAGACGGTGCTGAAATTGGCGAAGGCGCAATGATTGGTGCAGGTAGCTTAGTTCCAGGTGGAAAAGTAATACCTCCTAACACTTTAGCTTTTGGTAGACCTGCAAAAGTAGTTCGTGAATTAACAGAAGAAGACATTATCGATATGGATCGTATTCGCAGAGAATACATTGAAAAAGGTCAATACTATAAAAAAGTAGAAGAAGAAAATCTTTCAAAATAATCACGAAAAGGAGAAGAATCTTATTTCTTCTCTTTTTTCTATTTATTGGATATTTTCACCAATTCACCAGACTTAGGTCCATGCACGCCCCCCTCCCCTTACTCCAATCCATTTATTAAAAATTTACATATCTAAATTATTCATTTACAAAAGCTTCTAATTAAATCCATAAACACTTTTTATAATGAAGTTACAACAATCACTAAATGGAGGATGAAAAATGAACGCATTTCTTCAAATGATTCACACATATGAATGCCTTTTATTTTATCGCGTTAATTCATTGTTCCATAAGCGTTACTTGAACTTTTTCTTTAGTAATATTACACATCTAGGTGGAGCTATTTTTACAATCGCATCAGCATTTATTTTAATCCTTTATTCAAAAGGCGCATTACACGAAGCTGCCATTCTATGTTGTTGCACCCTTACTATTAGCCACATTCCTGTACATTTTCTTAAACGCTTTTACCCTCGTAAAAGACCATATTTAAAACTAGAAGGTACTTTTGTTCCAAAAAATCCTTTAAAGGATCATTCCTTTCCTTCTGGTCATACAACGGCAATCATTTCTATTGCGTTACCAATTATGATTTATTTACCGATTACAGCCATTATTTTAATCCCTTTAGTATTGTGTGTTGCTTTCTCTCGAATTTATCTTGGATTACATTATCCTTCAGATGTGTTTTTCGGTATATTACTCGGAACAATTACTACATTTATTACACAATTTTTTATCTATCATATATGAGGAGGAACATTATGAGAGTAGCTATATTTTCAGACACCTATATCCCTCAAGTTAATGGTGTTGCAAAAACCTTAAATCGTTTTACTAATTATTTAAAAGAAAATGGGCATTCTTACCATGTATTTTCCCCTCAAGTTTTCGATTTACCGTCTACTGAGGATGTGACAAGACTAAAATCAGTACCGCTTAAAATTTATCCTGAATGCAAGATTTCATTTCCTAATCTTTCTAAAATAAAAAAAACGCTTAAGGAATTTAAACCTGATATTATTCATATAGCTACACCATTTACAATAGGATTAAGTGGCCTATATATTGCAAAAAAAATGAAACTTCCTTTAGTTGCTTCATATCATACAAATTTTGATCATTATCTCCAATATTATAATTTAACGTTTTTAGAGAATATTCTATGGAAGTATTTAGATTGGTTTCATAAACCATCACAAAAAATATTTGTTCCTTCAAAAGATACTCTAACCCATCTAGTTACAAAAGGGTTTAATAATCTCTCACTTTGGACTCATGGTGTGGATTGTTCCATATTTCGCCCTAATACTAATCAGAATGAAATTAAACAAAAATATAATATTACTTCAAAATATACGATTTGTTTTGTTGGAAGAATTGCACCTGAAAAAGATTTAGAAACTTTATCTAAAATCATTAGTTATACGAAACAACGATTTGGACATAATTTAACATGGTTAATCGTAGGAGACGGCCCAAAAAAAGAAGAAATGATTAAAAAAACGGGTACCGAGCACATCATTTACACTGGCTATCTTCAAAAAAGTGAATTAGTTGAAATATACGGCATGTGTGATTTAATGGTCTTTCCATCTGATACAGAAACCTTTGGAAATGTAGTGCTCGAAGCAATGGCATGCGGTACCCCAGTAATTGGAGCTAATGCAGGTGGAGTAAAAAATATAATTCGAGATTATTCAACTGGTATTCTTTGTGAACCTCAAAATTTATCGTCTTTTTGCAATGCAATTGAGGGTTGCTTACAAGGCACTGAACTGTTAAAGCATATGTCAAAAAAGGCAAGGGATTATGCGCTAACACAAGACTGGAATAGTATTTTCAATAAATTAGTAATGGAGTTTGAAATGATTATTTCACCACAGCCCCCAATTCTATTATCAAAGAAAGCCTGATAAATTTTTAGGCTTTCTTTTTTCTGAATATTTAAAATTAAACGAAAAGTGGTTTAATCTTCAAGTATATCTTTAATCATCAACTTTGAGTGAATAATGAATAATTCAAAAACAAACAATACATATTGACTAGTTACAAAAGCGATTACCTGCAAGGTCGTTTTTACTTTTCGTACGTATATTTTTACTTTGTAAAACTAGGAGGAAAATAGATGAATATTTCATCGTCAAATAATTTTCAACTATACGGTTTTAATAACTTAACGAAATCATTAAGTTTTAATATGTATGATATTTGCTTTACAAAAACTAAAGAAGAACGAGAAGCATATATTCAGTATATCGATGATCAATATAACGCTGACCGTTTAACAAAAATACTAACTGAAGTTACGCATATTATTGGCGCGCACATCTTAAATATTGCAAAACAAGATTATGACCCTCAAGGCGCAAGTGTTACGATTCTTGTTTCAGAAGGTCCAGTTGATAACCCATCCTCTGAAACGTTTTCCGAATCACCTGGTCCATTACCAGAATTAGTAGTTGCCGCTTTAGATAAAAGTCATATTACCGTTCATACTTATCCTGAATATCATCCAGATGATGGAATTAGTACGTTTAGAGCTGATATCGATGTCTCTACTTGTGGAGAAATCTCTCCTTTAAAAGCTTTAAACTACTTAATCCACCAATTTGATGCTGATATTATGACAATTGATTATCGAGTTCGAGGCTTTACTCGCGATGTGAGCGGTTATAAATTATTTATTGATCATGATATTAACTCAATTCAAAACTACTTTCCTCAAAAAATTAAGGATATGTATCAAATGATCGATGTGAATGTGTTTCAAGAAAATATTTTTCATACGAAATGTAAGTTGAAACAATTTAATTTAGATAACTATCTTTTTGGCTACACAAAAGATAAATTAGACGAAAATGAGATTAAAGAAATTGAAGAAAAAGTGAAATATGAAATGGATGAGATTTTTTACGGAAAAAACCTTTGGAATGGTCCTGATGTGGAGGATATAGATGGATGATGGATCACAGTAAAACACCGCTTTTAACGGAATTAATCCGTTATGCAAAGGAGGATATTACAAGCTTCGATGTTCCCGGGCATAAAAGAGGAAATTCTCTGGAGGAATTAAGAGAACTTTGGAGTGAAATGGCTCTTAAAATGGATGTTAACTCTTCAAAGCGTGTTGATAACTTATCGCATCCAACAGGTGTAATTCAAGAAGCGGAAACTTTACTAGCAGATGCTTTTCATTCCGATCATGCTTATATGTTGGTAAATGGTTCGACTTCTGGTGTTCAATATATGATTATGAGTGCCCTTGAACATGGAGATAAAATTCTCTTACCGAGGAATGTACATAAATCTGCAATAAATGCTTTAATTTTGGCAGGAGCCAAACCAGTATTTATTGAGCCAGAAATTGATTATGAATATGGAATTGTAAATGGTGTTTCAGTAAAATCTGTTCTCCATGCTTTAGATTTAAATTCAGATGTTAAAGCCATCCTGATCATTAATCCAACTTATTTTGGAGCAACGTCGGATTTAAAACAAATTATCGACATAGGTCATTCTCGAGGGATACCTGTTTTAGTAGACCAAGCCCACGGTGCTCACTTTTCGTTTCACCCTGATTTACCAAGTAATGCTGCCCTACTTGGTGCTGACCTAGTTACTCTTAGTTTGCATAAGACTGGCGGTGCTTTAACACAAGCTTCAGTTTTATTACATAATGATGGGTTAATTACGAAAAATAGAGTTCGCTCTACAATTAATTTATTTCAAACAACATCTGCGTCATATCTACTCATGTGTTCAATTGATGTTGCAAGAAAGAAATTAGTTTTAGAAGGTCAGGAACGCTTTGAAAAATTACTGAATTTAACGAAGAAAGCTAAAGAAGAAATTAACACCATTAAGGGATTAAAATGTATAACTCGAGATTCATATCGGAATGGTGTTGGTGTTTTCGATTACGATGAGCTAAAGCTTGTTGTTAAAGTATCTGATCTTGGACTGTCTGGTTTTAAAGTATACGACATGCTTGCCGAAGAATATAAAATTCAAATCGAACTTGCAGAACCTAATGTCATCTTAGCAATTATTTCATTAGGTGATAATGAAGATACGATTCGGACATTAATTAATGCGTTAAGAGATATTAGTGACCGCCATTACGGAAAACTGCCAAAGCTTGAAACTGATATAAGTGTTGCACTAAAAAATCCTAAAATGGTTATGACACCAAGGGAAGCATACTATCATCCAAAGCGAATTATCTCAATTCACGATGCTAGCGGCTTAATTAGTGGTGAATCCATTATGATTTACCCTCCTGGTATCCCTCTTTGTATACCGGGCGAACTAATTTCAACCGAATTGATTCAGCATTATCTTTATTTAAAAGAAGAAGGAACAATCACAATTAATGATGATGATGATCCTTATGTAATCAAAGTCGTCGATCGAAGTTTGGAGGAAAATTTAATGGATTTATGGTACACAGAGAACCATCAAGAAGATACGAAATTCTCCATCAAAGTTCAGGAACATATCCATTCTGAAAAAAGTGAATTTCAACAAATCGATTTCTTTAGAAGTGAAACATTTGGAACATTCTTTACGCTTGATGGCTATATGATGGTTACTGAAAAAGATGAATTTATCTACCATGACATGATTACGCATGTATCAATGGCTGTTAACCCACAAATTAAAAAAGTATTAATTATCGGAGGCGGCGACGGCGGTACCGCTCGAGAAGTATTACGTTACAAAAATGTAGAAGTTGTAGATATGGTCGAAATTGATGAACGAGTTGTAAGACTGTGCCAACAATACCTACCCTTAACAGCTTCAAAATTAGATCAAGATGACCGCTTAACCTTATATTTCGAAGACGGCCTAAAATTCGTCCAAGAAGCTGAAGAAGGATATTACGATCTAATTTTAGTAGACTCAACTGATCCAATTGGGCCAGGAGAAGGACTATTTACAGTAGCCTTCTACAACAACTGCAAACGCGTATTAAGTGAAGAAGGCATCCTAATTAATCAACATGAAAGTCCATACTACGCTAGTTACGCGCACGAAATGAAACGAGCTCATTCAAAAATAAAGGAAACATTCCCTATTTCAAAAGTATACCAATTCCATATGCCAACCTACCCATCCGGACACTGGCTCTTCGGGTTTGCATCAAAAAAATACGACCCTATTAAAGACGTTAAAGCCGATGAATGGAATAAGCTAGGTCTCGAAACAAAGTATTATAATACTGACTTACATGTTGGATGCTTTATGCTCCCTACTTATGTAAAGAAACAGTTGGATCATGATGAGTAATTGAAGAAGACCAGCAAAGTTGTTTTTGCTGGTTTTTTTGTTTTTTAAGTCACCGTTCTCCCATAATTCCAATTTTATCAACATAGTCTGAAATAAAGATTAATTGTCCCAAATTTATAAAAAATGCTAAATTCCCCCAAATCACATCATGCGATTTTATAGATATAATTAATTTAATTATATGAGGGAAGGTGTATTATTTTGAAACTAAAGCAAGTAATATATGTGGCACTGTTATCGGGAATGGCGGTATTTTTAATCGCTCGTCTTATACCAGAATCAAATTTTAAAGAAATGATAATGCCGCTAGTTGCTGGACTATGTGTTTTGGTAATTGGTTTGATTTTTAATCGAAAGTACAACAAAAAATAACGAACGTGATGGTTAGGAAGTACTAATCCCCAGCAGTTCATATTTAACATGTTGCGTGCTAGTGATAATCCTGTCTGTTTAGGCAATAATTAAGCAATGCTTAAGTTAGTCTAAAAAGTG
>NZ_NUCO01000014.1:0-59306 GCF_002555445.1 Bacillus sp. AFS017336 | reverse complement strand
AAAAAGAGAGAGAATAGGAGGATTCTTAACTCATAAGGTGCTCATGAGTAAAAAAAAGAGAGAGAATAGGAGAATTCTTAACTCATAATAGCTCCATGAGTTAAAAAAAGAGAGAGAATCAGTGGATTCTTAACTCATAAGGTGTTCATAAGCAATAATAAAAGCAAGATGAAAAAAACGTACTCATATCAGGTTCATGAGTACGTAAATAAGCAAAATTATGAACAACCTCTTCGCATTACCATTACAACCAATATTACTTAACCTATTTAATATTGGAAACTAATTAATAAACTAATTTTTAAACACTATGTACTAGTAAAGATGTTAGTAATGTTTTAAATAAAATAAAGTTTCAATATTAAAACAGTTCCAATTGCACCAAATACAACAAAGATAATATGTAATCTAAATAATGATAAGATAATTGCGACGGCCCCACCAATTAAACCGACGCTCATATTTCCTTTTTGAACACTAAGTATGCCAGGGAAAATTAATGCACCTAATGCAGCATATGGGACCCCTTTTAGCCACGATGTTACCCAATTTGGAAACTGAATCCGATCAACTAAAAAAACTGGAATAATTCGAGGAATCATTGTGACTAAGCACATTCCTAATACAAGTAAAAAGATAATCATTCTTTGGAATCTCCTCTCATTAAACCAATTGCAAGGAAACTAGCAAGGATTGATGACAAAATTAATGACCAGCCTTGAGTTAATATTGTTGAAAAAAAGAAATTTAAAAGCATACTAACTAAAACAATTACGCATGCTCGCCAATTTGTTCGAATGGCTGGTGTTAATAATCCAATAAACATAGCGTATAATGAAATACCCATGCTTTCACTAATGATTTTAGGGATTAGCTTTGAGAAAATAACTCCTAAAATTGTCCCACTAATCCAAGTAATGTAAGCAATTGTATGTAAAGTAATTAAATAAGTAGATGAATAACTAGTTTTACTGTTTTTTTTACCTAAAGTTGTAACAGCAAAATTTTCATCTGTTAGTGTAATAGATAAGTAGACTCGATCCCAAAAGGGTAGCGTTTTAAATTGATGATTAAATGATAGACTCATAACAAAGTTTCTAAAATTTAAAATAAAAGTAGCGATATAAATTTGAAAAAAACTCACGCCTGCTAAATACATTGATAACCCCATAAACTGACTTGCACCAGCATATACTAGCGCACTGAATGAAAGAGTATTTACTACATCAATGTCTGCTTGCTTTGCGATTAATCCAAATGTAAAAGCTACAGGCAAATATCCAATGATTAATGGAACAGCTGCTAAGAATCCTTCCTTTATTTCTTTAGTCCGATTAGCTTTCGATTGCGTCGGTTTTGATTGCTGCAAAACAGTAGACATATAAAAAAAGAACTCCTTTCAATAAAAGTATCCAGTAGAGCTTAGAACGTAAGCTTATTAATTATTCCTAATGCCATAAAAGATTGTCATATGATTATACTATAAATTGTTTAGAATTTTCGTAATAATTAAATTTAATTTCAATAAATTTGAAAGCATTTTTAAATTTTACAATTACTATTGAAGTTAAAAAGTAGAAATTTTAAACATGATATAACTGAAGTATCATCCGTGAAACTTATAAATATAAGGTAATATTTCCACATAATAAATGATCAGGACTACTAGTAATAATAAAGTTGGCCATATTTTTTTAAACATTTTCCCACCCAATTAATAAAATTGTTTATTAAAAAGTGTGCCGAAATTTAAGTGAAATTATTCCATATAAATGAAAATCTAAAGTTATTATTGCGTGCATTCGTGAAAGTTTCTAAAAAATCTAGAAGATTTTATGTTAAAGCTTAAAATTTTTCTAAATACATTTACTATTTGTATTCATAAAAACAAGTGTGAATTAATAATTTGTACCAATCGGTGTATTAACTACTTTTAATACTAAATAAAAAACAATTCTGTTATAATGTTAACTAGAATGTAAGTTGAGAAGGGATGTAAGTTGATGGGGGATTTAAATATTGGTATTGCATTTGGAGCGGGATTTCTCTCCTTTATTTCTCCATGCTGTTTACCGATTTATCCAGCGTTTTTGTCGTATATAACAGGGGTATCTTTAAGTGATTTGCAAAATGAGAAAAGAATACATAAAAGTAAAACTTTACTACATACATTGTTTTTTTTACTAGGTTTTACGTTAATTTTCATTGTATTAGGGTTTAGTACTTCAATAATTGGTTCTTTTTTTATGAGGTATCAAGATTTTATTCGTCAAGTTGGAGCAATATTAATTGTATTTTTAGGTTTAGTAGTTACAGGAATTTTTCAACCGAAGTTTTTAATGAGTGATCGACGATTTCAATTTTCAAGACGTCCATCTGGATTTCTAGGTTCTACATTAATTGGGTTAGCATTTGCAGCAGGGTGGACACCTTGTACTGGACCAATTTTAACTTCAGTATTTGCATTAGCAGTGAGTAATCCTGGTTCTAGTCTATTTTATATGTTAGCGTATACACTTGGGTTTTCGATTCCATTCTTTGTATTGTCATTTTATTTAGGTTCATTAACTTGGATTAAAAAGAATTCACATAAAATCGTAGTTTTCGGTGGATATATAATGATTATTATGGGAATCATGTTATATTTTGACTGGTTAACTAAAATTACAATTTATTTCACTAGATTTTTTGGCGGATTTACAGGTTTTTAATGATATTTAAAGTTAAAACTGAAATGTCAAGTGATAAAAATATGCAGGTTTTGAAGTTAATGGATTTGCAACAGTAAAGAAGAAACTGTATTATATAATCAGTTTAAATAAGGAAATATTTTTCTTAAAGATATAGATAAAAGGTAGTGAAAAAAATGAGTAAAAATATGAGTATAATATTTAGCACAGTTATAGCAACTTGTATGGCATTAGGCGTAATTGTAGTTAGAATAAAAGCTGCTAAAAAGCCTACAAACTTAAGAAAAATAATTTTACCTCCATTTTTTATGAGTTCTGGAGCGTTAATGTACTTAGTACCGGAGTTCAGACTAACAGGAACTGAAGTTTTAGAAGCTGTTTGTATGGGGATTTTCTTTTCGTTATTCCTTATTAAAACGTCTAAATTTGAAATTGTAGACAATGAAATTTATTTAAAAAGATCAAAATCATTCGTATTTATCTTACTTGGTTTATTAGTTGTTCGTATCGTTATGAAGTTATACTTAAGTTCGTCAATTGATGTAGGCCAATTAAGTGGTATGTTCTTCTTACTAGCTTTTTCAATGATTGTTCCTTGGAGATTAGCAATGTACAAATCATATCAAAAGTTGAGAAGACAACTTCCTTCAAATACAATTATTACATGATAAAACGTGTACCGTTTCGGTACACGTTTTATTTTTGAAAAAAATTAAGTTTTGATTTTATTTTGCAAGTAAATGCTTATAATCTGTGAAATCGATTTCTTTTTTCTTTAAAGTTTTAACTAAAAAAGCATGATCTCGTCTCGGTGTTGCTTTAATATAACCTTCAATAATTAAACCTTGTGTAATTTGTGTTGCGTTATTAAGTAGTGCTAATTCACCGATTTTACCTGCAATTTTATCTCGAGCAATATCTCTAAATAAAGATGGTACAGGTTTTACTAATTCTTCTAGTAAATCTTTTTGTTCAGATGACCAAAAATCTTTTGTTTTTAGTAAATATTCTTCCTGCCAATCTAAGATTGATTTTCCATCCTCTTTCGGCATTCGTTTTAAAAACTTTCTGAACATAAAGTATCCGCCTATTGACATCATTCCTAATAAGAAAATTGTCCATAAGACAATCATAATTTGTGAAAAGAATGAAAACATATGTATCCTCCTTGTATTAGGTAACATAACACTATTATAGTAAGAAAATATGACAAGTATCAAGCCAGTACATAGGATTTTTGTCAAAAAATGACCATTTATTTTTAAGTACTAGTTTCATTTTAGGTATTTGAATCATATAGTAGATAAAACGAAGAAAAAAGTCGTAGAGGAGGCTAAAGATGTGAAACAAACTAAATTCTCTTCTCACTTTACTTTTTTAAGTGTTTTATTTTACTTGGCCGCAAGTTCCATCTTCCTTATCGTACTGTACAAGTTAATTTCAATGTTACTTGGCAATGGGAATGATTTAAAAACTTATTTACAAATTGCGGTTGTAATCATTGTTTTAAGTATTACAGCTTTCCGGTTAATAAGAAGTGATATTGTGTTAATTCAAGATGATATTATTATTCATAAAGGTATTCTTACTCTTAAATTTAAAATTCATGATATTACAGAAATTAAACAATTAGTTGAAGTCTATGGAAAAAATAAAGAACTTATTACATTATTAATTCATATAAATGAATCGATTCAACCGATTATTTTAACACTTGAAAATCCAAAAGCTTTTATTAGAGAGCTATTAAAATTGAATTCAGAAATAAAATTTGATGAAGAATTGATTGTTCTAGTAAATAAAAACAATTAAAAATAAAGGGGTCGTCCACTCATGGGCGACCCTATTTATATTCGATAAATATTGTTGAGTTGATTTTATGTTCCATTAGTCGTAAAAAATGAATTATTGTCTAATGTGAGTGTTATGAATAGTTAGGATAAACCCTTTATGTTACAATATTGAATAGTACATAAATGTAGGGGGAATAAAGCACTAATGAGTAAAAAGAAGAAATCTAATAGTAATCAAACTTTTGCTATTTCTGTGTTTATTGGTATCGTAGTTTTAGTTGGAGCGTTATTCTTAGTTTCACATCTACAAAAGAAAAAAACGGAAGAAGTTTACCCAACTATAGCTGGAGTAAGTGATGTAAAGGTTGATGGTTTTGATACAAAGGATCAGCCAACATTTAGTAATAAAGACGCAAAGGTTGAAGTAGTTGAATTTGGTGACTACAAATGTCCAATCTGTGCACAGTGGAATAAAATCGTATTTCCACAACTTAAAGCTGATTATATTGACAAAGGTTTAATCAATTTTTCATTTATTAACTATCCATTTATTTCGAAGGATTCAAACTTAGCAGCTCTTGCATCTGAAGTTATCTATAAAACGCACAAAGATTCATTTTGGAAATTTCAAGAGCAAATTTATTTAAAGCAAGAAGATGAAACAACAACTTGGGCAACACCAGATAAATTAGCAAGTATTGCGAAATCTGTTATTCCGGATTTAAATGTAAAACAATTTAAAAAAGACTTATATAAAAAAGACGCAATGAAACAAGTTGCTAATGATGTTGCGATTGCTGGCCATTATGGCGTAAACGGTACTCCTACAATTTTTGTAAATGGAAAAGCAGTTGATAATCCAAGTTTAGAATCAATAAAAGCAGCTATTGATGCTGAGGTAAATAAATAAGATTAAAAGAGGTATGCGAGCATAATCGCATACCTTTTTTGTACAAGTTTATTGTTTCTTTTTCACACGTGCATCTGCTTGAGCTGAACGCTCTTGCGCTTGCATATCCTCTTGGTCAGCTAATTCTGCTGAGTACTCAACATCTAGTCCATCTGGTGTTATATTCTGATTAATTTTATTTGTTCCATTACTTTTTTTCTTCAACTTAAAAACCCTCCATTAAATTAAAAATTACATATCGTGACTACTATGTTTTTTCTGTCTAGAATGATTTTGATTCTTTACTTTATGAGAACCACTTAATGGTTTTGGTTGCCCACTTTCATGATCGATTGGGCTATTTCGTTTTGACGATTTGTTTGTCATTCTTGTCACCTTCCTTTATGAATAGCTTTAGTTGTATTGAAAAAAATATGCCACAATGAAAAATTTACTAATTCTAAAATGTAAGCGTTTTAATCAATTTTTCCTACTAATTTTTGATAACCATTTTCCATATAATAAATAAATTAATGAAAGGGAGGAATTTATATGATTTAATTCAGCTTTGAATCATTAATAATAGAAAGTTTGAGAAAATTATTTTTCATAATTTTAAGATAAAAAAACGACAAACAATTTTTAAATATATATTTTCTAAGAAATTACTAGAGTAAAAGTTAATTTTTTTAGTTTGTCTGACTCTTTTGATGTATGAAACAAGTAATTTGACCAATACTAGTAATAGTCAAAATGAAAGAGGAGACTGATACTGATTATGCAAGTTCTAGCGGTTTGTCTTATATATTCGGGTGTGATCGTACTCTATCTCTTGTTCAAGAAAGTTCAATATAATAAGAGACAAAGAAACGTGATTAATTTTTTCCTATACTATAATCGAAGAAAAAGTAATGTTAATAGAGAGACAAAAAGAACTGGTGACATTATTTATTTAATGCCGCAATCGACAATGAACAGAGGTATTCTAAGAAAACGTAAAGATGATTTTGAGTAATGATCAAAAAAAATTTAAAAATAGCAAGCAATTTGGCGATTGCTTGCTATTTTTTTGTTCATAAATTGGCGACGGAGAAGAAAAATTGACGGATTTAGTAGTGTACAACTACCAATAAATCGTCGAGTTTACTTTATTGTCTTTTTTTAGTCTTTTTATTGTTTAATTTATAATCTGCTGAAAGTGGCTCTTGTGCAGTTTCTTCATTAAAACCAGCAGCTTTTCCTTGCTCAACGGATGCAGACATACCACTACCTGAATTATTTTTACGTCTAGACATGTAAATTCCTCCTTAAATATAAGGCTCTATGATTTATTTTCTGTATATCTTCATAAAAACGCCTGAGAATTAATTGAACAAAGCCTTTTATAAAAAATAGTCTTTCCTTAATTTTTTTAAGTAGCCTAATTATCTTTATGGTAATTTTTGTGAGGAGAAAACAATCTGTATACATAAAGTCATGGTTAAGTAAAAAAACATTGGTCTTTTAGACTGATATTACAAACCGTTTTCATTGTTCGTGAATATATTGACATAAGTCTTCTATTTTCTGATTGAACTAAATTATTGTGAAAAGTCTTCCTATTAGGATGGCTTTTTTTTATTTATTAAAAAGGAGAAATGACAATGACAAATCCAACTTATCACGAAAGAAATTTATCAAATTTAATTAGTTAGCTCCAAATACAAAGCAGGCAGCCTTAAAATGGTATAAATACTGCGTAAAAAACAATATAAATGTTTTGATTTACGAACCTACCCGCACAAAGGAGCGTCAAGAAGAACTTAACCTTGTATTTGTGTATATAGGGTTTGTTTGCGTGGTGAGAATAAAACATATTCAATTTTAAAATGAAAAAATCATACTTATTATGATTCATGTGTAATAAAAAAATGTATGCCACTAATTAACAACTGATATTTTAACCACTTAACCCTAATAAACCATTAAATAAATGAAGATCTACCAAGTAATACATAAGTATATGGTAGTTTTACCATTGATTGGAGTATAGTGTGAAATGCTTAGTTATTGATATAATAAAGATATATAACGTCTCCCGAATTGATTTTTAAGAGAGGTTATTGAGTAATTGCTTAGTTTTTTTATAACTAAAAAAATTAAATTTTCCTCAAATGACATTTGTTAATTTAACATAAAAATTTAAATTTTTTGTAAAACCAATTGGTATATTAGTAAAAGATTATTAAATTTCCTATTCGATAAATTTAGTCATAAGTAATTCTTATGATAAAAGAAGAGGAAACTATTAGTATTATTAAGTTTCCTTTTCATTGTGCTCACATAATGCTCACATTTCATTTGTCTTTTTCGAAAAAGATTCTTCAAAACGAGAGGCAGATTGTTGTTGAATGGTTGGTGTGAGGTGACTGTACACATTCAAAGTGGTTTGGACGTTTTTATGACCTAATCGTTCTTGAACGATTTTTGGGTTTTCTCCATTTTCTAACATGATCGTTGCGTGGGTGTGGCGTAACCCGTGTAATTTCACATGTGGTAAATGAAGATTCTTTGAAAAGCGTTGTAAAAAGTGAGCTGCACTTGCTGGATTATACAATTTTAATGGTTCAGTACCATCGAAAATAGTTGATTCATCAGTTACTTTTAGTCCGTATTGCAAGTATTCTTTTTTCTGGTGTATTTTATATTCAGTTAACTGTTCTAATACATAATCAGAAATTGCAATATTTCGTATGGAAGAAGGGGTTTTTGGAGAAGTTATAATTATCCCTTTTCCATTTTGTGAAATTGTTGTTTTTGTAACTGATATTTGTTTCTTCCAGTAATCAATATCTTTCCATTGCAGTGCAGAAATTTCTCCACGGCGCATACCTGTATAAATGGCAAGTAAGAAAAATAAGCGTTCCTTGTAATATTCCCGTTTTTCTAAGAAATCTAAAAACGTAATACATTGATCAATGGACCATGTATCTGGTATCTTCTTTTCTTTCTTTGGTAGCTTCACTTTCTTTAATGGACTATTTTTTACAATTTCCCAATCCAAAGCGTATTTGAAAATGATTTGGAAGTACACATGAATGTATTGAACAGTAGATGCGCTTAAACCATCCTCATACAACTCATGATAGTGTTTTTGAATCATCTGGGCATTTACCTTATTAATATTCATAGCGCCGAATTTAGGTAAAATATGATTTCTTACTGTGTATTCAGAGTTTTGGATGGAAAGAGGCTTTAATTCTTGTTTTCGAATTTCTTGCGCTCTACTCCAAACTTCTTTTACTGTAATATTTTTTGATTCGAAATATACACCTTTTTCAACTTCGCTAATCATTTCAGCGCAAGCAGCCTGTGCTTCTTTTTTAGTTTTAAACCCACTACGAGTTTTTTGTCTTCTTTTTCCTGTAATAGGATCTTTACCTAAATCAACTGCAAAACTCCATTTGTCGCCACGTTTTCTAAAACTGCCTTTCATAATATCACCTCATAATCATTATAGTTTTCTAAATAGGATTATCCGATACTCAAAATTTGGTAACGATTGATTAATTGATTAAAACGCTTTTCACACAAATGATAAGGAACTTTAAAAACTTTCTGTAAAGCAATAGGATTCTCCCAATGACGATTTTCAACCAAGTGGTATGGCATGGTAGCATATAAGGTAAATCGCTGCGCATCCCATTCCTGGTATTCAATAAACGATTTTGGTAAATTCATTTGATTTCCTACGTGCCTTAGCGAATGGCATAATTCATGGAAAAATACTTCACGTTGTTCGTATTCACTTAATCGAGAGTCTATGTTTATGCACGTAACCGATTTGATAGTTGTCATGACAGAATCGAATTCCGAATAAGTCAGTAAAATATTTAAACTTTTTGATATTTTTTTGATATTGATATCTTCTGGCGTAAAAATACCAATATTTTTATATAAAGTTGATACGTAATCTTCTAAAACAGTCGTATGCATGTTCCACCTCTAGAATGTATGTTCTGTTTTTTAGTTAAAAGAAAAGCCCTTTAGGGCAATAATGACACCACAGGTGTGTAAATTTTTGAGTGGGTTACTATTTATTTCTTTGTTCCGCCATTTTTGCAACCATTTCAAAGTGCTGTTTTACTAACTCGATTTCGGCTGGAGAAAGATTCTTCCATTTTTCGATATCAAAGAAACTAATGTTTTCGATTCCGTGTTCTTCTACTAATTTTTGAATTTGAGCAAGAGGATTGCCTCCCGTTTCTTCTCTACCTAATATGTAATCAACAGAAACCTCAAATAAATCTGCAATTTTCGTCAACATTTCCTGATCCGGTTGTCTAACTCCGTTTTCATAATTTGAATATCGTTGTCTACTTATTTCTAGCTTTTTTGCTACATCTTCTTGAGTAAGCTTCTTCGAAATGCGCAACCTTCTTAAATTTTCTTTTAACATTTTAATTATCCTCAAAGTTTTTATTTATTAAATTAATTATAATGCAACTATTCGTTGCATAAAACAAAAGCAACAAAAAGTTTATTTTTTATATTGACAGCAACGAAACGTTGCATTATATTTGAATTACAGAGCAACGATTCGTTGCTAAAAAGAGAGTTGGTGAAACAAAATGAGAGAATGGTTAGTTCGTGCTAGGCAACAAAAAAAGCTTACTCATGAACAGGTTGCTAATGAAGTAGGCATATCAAGACAATATTATTCAATGATTGAAAACGGAGAACGATCTCCAAGTGTTAATGTAAGTAAAAAAATTGCCTTAGTTTTAAATTTTGATTGGACAATTTTTTTTGAAACAAATAGCAACGAATCGTGTCAAAGGGCAACTTGATTTATAGTTAGTTTCCGTAAAACAAAATTATTAATACAAGGAGATGAAGAAGTGCAATCGATTGAAGAATTACCAATTATTTTAACAGCAGATCACGTTGCAAACATTTTAAGTTGCACCAAGAGTCATGTATACGAGGTGATGGAAAGAAAAGATTTTCCATTAATCCGAGTAGGAAGATTAAAACGTGTTAACAGAGATCAGTTTTTTGATTGGTTAAGTAAACAAAGATAAAGGAGGACCTAAATGACTACTTTATTAGTAATGTATTTCATGGTTGGTTTTGGATTAGCTGGATTTTTAGCTTTTATGATGATAGCTCCTAAGAGTATAAAGGCATTATTTAATAAATGGTTGTGGAATCCCGAAGGGGAGTAACCATTAGTGGACAAGCATTGAAGGGTGGTGAGAGGGATGGAGAAGAACGAAAAAACAACCCCAGCTGCAACTGAGGTTGAACAAAGTAAAAACTGTATCATTTGTAAGGAACAAATTGGTCAACTTGAATTAGACAATAATGAGTGGATTTGTGAAACTTGCGCGCAAGTAATGAGTGACTTAGGGCACTCGTTAACACATGACTAATTTATTTGATTCTATTCCATATATACGTAAATTGAGATGCCTCAGATTCTAAAGCGGTTAATTTATCTTCGTTTAATTCATTATCTGAAAACAAGCGGCCTTTTTGAATATTTAGAACTGAGTATTGAATATCTTCGGGTTGGGACTTCTCATAAACTGAAGTATTAAGCATCGTAAGTGTAGATGCAATATTGTATCGATCCACTTTCTCATTTTTACCTTTGAAGTACAACTTAATTAAATGAGGTTCATTATCAATATATATTCCTACTTCAGGAGTTGAACGTATAAATAAATCTTCATAAATCCAATGAGATTTACCTGGATTAATCCATAATGTTTCTTTTCCTTTTATGAATTTTAAGTACATTTTAATGGATTGAATATAATTATCTTTTTTTCTTTGGTCGACACGGGAAATTAAATTTTCAAAAGTATCAATGTCTAAGTTGTTTTTGTGAAAACTTATTATTTCATCGCGTAATTGTTTCCAATAATCAAACGCTGGATGATATTCGGTTTGAGTTTTAATTTTTCTAATAGCATTCATTTTCGCTGCACTATTTTTTAAAGTAAATTCTAGAAATTGAGTTAGACCGATTTGAATTTTTGTATCTTGTTTAATCAATAGTATCACCTCCTTCTAACTCGTACATATTCGACAAGAAGTGAGGAATAACCTTTAGGAGGAGAAACAGTGAAAAACATTTTAGAAGCACAAGTTAGATTAGAAGTAGCGTTAGAAGGTATGCAGCGTTTTCCAAACGTACCAGTAGCAGCGATTAAGCAAGTTGAACAAGCTGTTGAATTATTAAAAGGTGAAACAAATGATTTAGACAAAAAATCTAATGTTGAACAAAGATATAAAGAATTTAAAGCAGTAGTAGACAAAAAGCTTAATGAAATATTTAACACTCTTCTTGAAGCTGTGGTACATGAAGAAAAGTTTGAAATAAAGATTATAGATAAACATGGTGAACGAATAGTTCCGATTAGTCGAGAAGAATATCTAGATCATGCAATTAATTGGTGTTTAGAAGCTTTTGTATCAATAGATGAAGAATTAGAAGTGGGGGAAGTTAAATGAGTAATTTACAAGTTATCAACCAAAATGGAGCTCGAGTATTAACTACACAGCAATTAGCAGAATCATACGGAACTGACGACAGAAGGGTTTCGGAAAATTTCAATCGCAACAAAAATCGTTTCCAAGAAGTCAAACACTTCATTTGTTTAAAAGGTGAAGAATTAAAACGCTTTAAGAGCGAATACGCAAATTGCGTGTCTGCAAATATCAACGTTTTATACCTTTGGACGGAAAAAGGAGCGTGGCTTCATGCAAAATCTTTAAATACAGACGAAGCTTGGAATGCTTATGAAATGTTAGTTGATGAATATTACAACATTAAACAAAATGCAATTGATACTTCTCAACTAAGCCCAGAGCTACAAATGTTTAGTCAAATTTTTAACACGTTAGCAAATAGTCAAATAGAACAAAATCGATTAAGCAAAGAAATAGAAGAAACAAAACAACAGGTACATAACATCAGTGAGATCGTTGCTTTAAATACAATCGACTGGAGAAAGGAAACAACTGAAATCATTAACAAAATTGCTCGTAAAACTGGTGGACATAAACAATATCAAGAAATAAGAAATGAAAGTTACAAATTATTAGACGAACGTGCAGAGTCGAATATAAAACAACGTCTAACGAACAAGCAAAGAAAAATGGCTTTAGAGGGTGTAGCCAAATCTAAAATTGATAAAGTTTCTAGGCTAGATGTAATTGAGGAAGATAAAAGATTACTAGAAATATATTTATCTGTAGTTAAAGAAATGGCAATTAAATATCAGGTCCAAATAAATTCAGCATCATAATTTTTAAACCAATTTGCGAAAAAATACGAAAAAAATTTGGAATATTTTAAAAAACACAAATAAAAAAAGCTGACCGGAAGGGTCAACTCTTAATAATGCCTCGACACCATTATTATATGTGCTGACTCCTGGAATATGCAAGTGGAGGGAAAATGATGAGTATTGTAAGCCAAGAAGAATTTGGTTCATTAAAAGGAAAGTTTAGTCAATTAGCATTTAAAAAAGCGTTATTAGAAGAGCAGTTAAAAGATCGTGATGAAGAAATTAGAAGTCTTCACAACAAGTTAGGCTACGAAGCCATTAGTTTAAGAAGCGTTACTGATGAGAATAACCGTTTGAAATATGAAAATATGATGATTCAGAAACAACTTATTGAAATAAGTGAATACATGGTTCTACTAGAGCAAGACAAGAGTAGTCTGGTACATGGTCTTAAAATCTTAATTGACGGAGGTAGAACATGTTAACTCAAGAACAAATTTCTCAACGCGTTAAATCAATTGGTGGTAGCGATGCAGCTACAGTATTAGGTCTTAACAAATATAAATCTAAAGTAGAACTTTGGCTTGAAAAAACTGGTCAGATTGAAATTGAACAAAAGAATTCATGGCCAATTATTTGGGGGAACCTTTCAGAAGATAATGTAGCAAAACTGTTTGAAATGGAAACAGGTAAAAAAGTACGTAGAAACAACCAATTATTAATTCATCCAGAACATGAATTTATGAGCGCAAATTTAGATCGAGTAGTAGTTGGTGAAAAAGCAATATTGGAATGCAAGACCGCAACAGGGTGGAAAGCAAAGGAATGGCTAGATGATGAAGTTCCAGTATCGTATTTAATCCAATGCTTACATTACCTTGCAGTAACAGGATACGAAAGAGCATATATTGCATGCATGATTGATAACTCTAAATTTGTTTGGAAAACAATTGAACGTGATGAGGAATTAATCGAAAACCTTATTGCTGCAGAAACTGAATTTTTGAACTATAACGTATTACAAAATGTCCCTCCTGCTTTTGATGGATCGGATGCTGCAACTGATTTATTAGGTCGATTATATCCAACAGCTGAAGAGGAAAGTGAAATTGAACTACCAGATGAAGCTGATGAGTTAATTCAAAAATTAGAAGAAGCAAAACAATACGAAAAGATTTGGGTTGAGAATAAAAAGCTAGCTGAAAACAAGTTAAAAGCTTTATTAGGCACTTATGAAACTGGTTATGCGGGCGATCACGTTATCACTTGGAAAAATGTAGAACAAAATAGAGTCGATTCCAAAGTGTTGAAGGAAAAATATCCTGAAGTTTACCAATCAGTTTTGAAAACAAATTCATATAGAAAGTTTGGTGTTAAGTGATGGCAACAAATGAATCGTTAAAAAATCAAATTACAAACAAAAAAACTGGTGAAGTACCACTGACCCCTGCTCAGCAAGTTAGCAGCTACTTAAAAGCTTATGAAGGTACATTTCAACAAATTGCACCTAAACACTTTAATACAGAACGTTTTCAACGTATTGCATTATCAGAAATTCGAAAGAATCCTAAATTATTAGAATGCTCAGTACCTTCATTGATGTCAGCTGTACTTCAATCTGTAAAGTTAGGACTTGAGCCTGGTTTATTTGGACAAGCATATCTAATTCCTTATGGAAAAGAAGTTCAATTTCAAATTGGTTACCGAGGATTAATTGAATTATCACAACGTAGTGGACGAATTTTGAAAATCCAAGCTCGTGAAGTCTATGAAAACGATGAATTCGAAGTTTCATATGGAATTGACGATAACATCATTCATAAACCTGCATTAGATGTAGATCGAGGAAAAGTAAGGCTCTATTACGCAGTTGCATGGTTTAAAGATGGTGGAGCTCAATTTGAATTAATGTCAATCAGTGATGTTGAAAAGCATCGAGATAAATTTAGTAAAACAGCTAAGTTTGGACCATGGAAAGACCACTTTGACGAAATGGCTAAGAAAACAGTTTTAAAGAAATTAGTTAAACAACTTCCGATGGATGTTGAGTTCCAAGAAGCAGTTCAAGAGGATGAAACAGTCCGCAAAACTATTACAGATGAGCCAGAAATATTACAAGCAGAATTTGAAATTGTGGATCAACCTGAAATATCAGTTGAATAATCCTAAAAAACAGAAAAGGGAGAGTTATTATGTCACAGATTATCGATTTACAAAGTTTAGCAGATGGAGCTGTAGCTGAACGAATCAACCTGGAGTTAAAGAAAGTACTTCAAAATTTAGCTGATCCAAATACTGATGCTAAAAAAGCTAGAAAAATTAATTTAGCTATCACTTTAAAAGGTAATGAAAAGCGTGATGTTGCTTCAGTAAGTATTGTTGCAAAAACAACTCTAGCTCCAGCAAAAGATATTGAAACTCAAATTATTCTTGGTTACGACAACGATGGATCTATCACAGGCGCGGAATTAAAAAGTGGTATTAAAGGTCAAACGTATGTAGATGACAATGGTGAAATTCTAGACGACAACGGAAATAAAATCG
Organism: Bacillus sp. AFS017336; assembly: GCF_002555445.1. Taxonomy (NCBI): domain Bacteria; kingdom Bacillati; phylum Bacillota; class Bacilli; order Caryophanales; family Bacillaceae; genus Bacillus; species Bacillus sp. AFS017336. Next base: position 44,110 of record NZ_NUCO01000014.1, on the reverse strand, counting down.
TCAGCTTTAAATAATAAAAAAACTCAAAAATAGAATGGAGAATGAAAAATGATTAAAGAAGCGATCCAATACATTGTTAGTTTAGGAAATACTCGTTTAGAAAATATTAATGGCCAATCATATTCAACTCAACAAATGTTTCTTTCTAAAGAACCAACACCAGCTGAATTAGAAGTACGCTCATTATCTGGACTAGTTGAATACCTAAAGTCACATTTTGATGGTGATGAAAAAGTCATGGTTCAAGTAATTAATCCTGTTAAAGTTCAAGCGTTCAGCACATTTAATAATGATTTCAATCGAAAAGAATTCATTAATGCAGTAGCGATGTTACCGCAATTCACATTCGACCGATTCCATGATACAGAAGATTTTAATATCAAATTGCAATCAGCATTCGTACAAAACGAAGATCGTGACATCATGTTAAAAGTTGTTGGAAATATCAAAGAAGAAGCTGTAAATACAATCGGTGATGATGGGGTAAGTCAATCAGTAGTAGCTAAAACAGGCGTTGCTACAGTATCACAAGTCAAAGTACCTAATCCTGTTCAACTAGCTCCATATCGTACTTTTGTTGAAGTAGAGCAACCAACAAGTGATTTTATCTTCCGAATGAAGAATGGTCCACAGGCAGCACTATTCGAAGCAGATGGTGGAGCTTGGAAATTAGAAGCGATGAAGAATATTCAAGCTTACTTAGTAGATCAGTTGAAAGATGAAATTGAAGCTGGACGTATTGTAGTAATTGCTTAATTAAATGGCTAGGGGCTCTAATGAGTCTCTAGCTTGAAAATATCGGAGGAACATATGATAGGTTGGATTTCACTTCATAGGAAGGTCAGAGATCATTGGTTATTCGAAGAAAAGCGCTCATTCTCCAGGTTTGAAGCTTGGGTTGACCTTCTTATGGAGGTTAACCACCAAGACAATAAAGTCCTATTAGGGAACGAATTAATTGATGTTAAAAGAGGTCAAAAAATCACTTCAATGGACCAATTAGCTAAGCGTTGGGGATGGGGTAAAACGAAAACATACAAGTTTGTGAAATTATTAGAATCGGAACAAATGATAACGATAAAAACGAACACCAAAAGAACGGTTATAACCATTGTTAATTATGACTTTTATCAAGTTTCAGAAACACAAAAGAGAACGCCGAGAGAACACCAAGAGAATGCTAAGAGAACGCCACCGGACACAAACAATAATGTTAATAATGTTAATAACGTAAATAATGATTATAATAATGCAATTTCAAACAATGATGATGTTTTTGATTTTTATCAGAACAACTTCGGAGTCATTAGTAGTCATACAAGCGAAGAATTACTTTATTGGATTGAAGACTTGAATGAGGAATTAGTTCTCGAGGCATTGAAAAGAACGAATGATCAAAAGAAACAATGGAGTTATGCAAAAGCAATACTATCAAACTGGTTAAATAACAATATTAAATCCATTGATGATGTTTATGCTGCTGATACTGAATTCCAAAATAGGAAATCTAATAGGCAAGGATCAACTAGACGAATTATTGAAAATAAAGAGGATGAGGAGTTAGGTTGGTAATGCAAAAAGTAGATATTGATGCGGTTATGGAGATTTGCTTTAGAAACAGTGGCGCTAAATATATCGACAAATATTGTGACGAGCATAAAAAACAATGGATTCAATTTAAAGATGGACGAGCTAATTGTCCAAAGTGCTTTTGTAACTCTGGTGGACAGGCATTCCAACAAGAAATAAATCAGAAGATTCAAAAAGAACGAGAATCAAATGTTAGTTTGAATCTTGAAAGATATTCAATAATTTCTAATCAAAAGATTGATAATAGTTCTCTAGAAAACTATAAGACTATTTGCGAAGAAACAACTTTAGCAAAGCAAAAAGCTAAACAATGTGCTAAATGGTATAAATTCGGGAACAACTTCAATGTCGTTATAACAGGAAATACAGGTGTAGGGAAAAGTCACCTAGCTTACGCAATTGCTAAAGAGGTAAGTGAGAAAAGAAGATCTTTATTTATCAGTGTTCCTAAAATGGTTAGTTTGATTTTAGATTCGTTTAATAACAAGGAATCAAAATATACTCAGGAATATTTTTTGAAGCTGATGGAAGATGCAGACATTTTAGTCATTGATGATCTTGGAGCTGAAGTTGGGCGAGTTGATACGGAGAAAGTAGCAAGTGATTTCATTAGTAAGCTGCTATTCAATGTCTATGAATCAAGGCAAGGTAAGTCGACGATTACGACAAGTAATCTTAGAGGAGAACGAGCCAAACAACTCTATGATGAGCGAATGATTTCTAGATTGAATGCAGATGTAACGAAAGAAACGATCATTACGTTTAAGACTGCTAAGGACATGAGATGAATTTAATGATTAAGTCTAAAAGTTTAAACTTATGGACATAAAAAAGGGTGCTCCTGAATGATAGGACAATCAGGAGCAGGAGGTTCTTTGAGTGCCCATTTGACAAGGCTTGGTTTAATTATATACCGGTAGATTTATAAATATACCTAATTTTTCGGAGGAATTCATGAAAAAGAAAGGTTGGAACGATTTATTTCAAAAAAATTATATGGAACAGGATGAGCAAGAAGTTGTTCGACCTGGTATCTGTGCAAATTGTGGACATGGATCTTTTAAATTAAAAATTGTTAAACACCGATTGCTTAGAGGATGTAAAAAATGTGGTGAAGTTATAGATCCGGACAATATGAAAGTACTTAGTAAGGGGATGGAACACTCCAATGAAAAAGAGTAACTTAAAATCTTTCAAAGACCTCAAACAGAAATAGCTTTACTCATTATGGATCAAGAGATAAAAGGCAGGATTAAACCGAGAAAAATTGGATTGGGTTAATAAATGATCGAACTTAGAAAGGGGAAAACTCAATGATTATTAGTACAACAACTGAAATTGTCGCAAATTGTTTATCTCGTTCAGAAGGATTTGCAGTAAAAGAATTTTTCAACACTATAAAGGGTGAAGAAAAAGGCAAAATTTGCATTAAAACATTATCAGCTACCAATTCAATAACAGTAGCTGCGCTTAGAAAATTAGAGATAGTTGGAATTCTTAAGACTCGTAGTTTAGGAACTAAAGGTACACGATATGAAATTCTAAATATGGTTGCACTACAGGATGTTGTAAGGAATTTGAAAATATGAGTAAGTACTGTGCCAAGAAAGTCGTTATCGATAATATAAAATTCGCTTCAAAAATCGAAGGGGATTATTATTTACACCTTAAACAGCTGCAAGAAGAGTGCAAGATCCTATCATATATCATTCAACCAAAGTATGAATTACAACCTAAATTCGAAAAGAACGGTAAGAAATATCAAGCAATTAATTATATCGCAGATTTTGAAGTTACAAACATTGATGGAAGTGTCGAGGTAATCGACATTAAGGGAATGATTCTAGAAGCCTTCAAGATTAAACAAAAACTTTTTGAGTACAAATATCCAGATTACACAATCAAACTTTTAACATATACCAAGAAGTTCGGATGGGAAACACTTGATGAAGCAACCAAAAGACGCAAGGAGGCTAAAAAGTGTTTAAAAGGCTCATAGAGAAGTTTTTTAATAAGGTAATAGGAATATACCTGAAAGACCAAAACGAATCGATATCTGTAGAAATTCCCAAGGATTACGAAGAGATTTTTAATGGAGAGCCACAACTAGGGAATGAAAGTAAGTATTTCTATAAAAGGAAGTGAATTCGATGGAAACATGTCTTTATCCAGGCTGTGGCTACAAAGCTGATTTTATATCAAAAATTCATTGTCGTATCAATCATGCGATGGAACGTGAAGAGATTGAAAAGAAATATAGTAATCCAACAGATAATAAGAATCGCGCAAAAATGAGTTTGCTTAAATGGTTACCAACCCAAGAACAAATTGATCGTGCTGCGAAATATGGAATTAGTGTTGAAAACCTTCGTAATCGAGGGAGTTTAGGTTGGGATCCAGAGAAAGCCATTACTACTCCTCTACATTCATTTAAAGAATGTGGTCAGAACGGTGCTAAAAAATCTGATTTCAGACACAAATGGAGGGATAAGAAGTGAAAAGACAATTCAAGCCTAATAACAGGGTTAAACACTTTGAAAATAAAGCTAAAAGGTATTTAGCAATCGGCAAATGGCATGAGCAAATGCATCGTAACGCTAGAGAACATGCTGTTATGTTGCAAGAACGACTTGATAACAAAACTAATGATCATACTGCTCTTTACAGTCAGTTTATGGGGTTAAGAAATGAATACTTTGAACAAAACGATGAGTTGCGTAATGCCAAACAAGAGATTCTTCACTATCAACAGAGAATTGAGGAGCAAATGATTCGTTTTAATAAAAACGAAAATGCTTTAATCATAGAATTGTCGGAACAGGATAAGTTAATTTCTGAATTAAGAAGTGAACGTAATCATTCATTAATGGTTTTAGCTGGTGTTATTGCCACATTTACGTTCGTAGCATTTTGGTGAGTGGGATTTACACTAGTTTTTGGCTTTAATTTGTGTGTAAAGATCCATCAGTAAGGGAGAAAAATAAAGAATTAAACCTAAAATCACTAATAAAACATTTTTTTCAAGATGGCCCAGCGCAATACAAAAAAATCCAACTAGAAAAGAAAAAAAAGATATATATACTTTCATCGTTAACCACCTAGCATTAGAAAAATAAAACGGGCCAATCATTCTGCCTGGATTTGTAGAGAAAGGGGAAAGTCTGGCCCGCATAGTCCGTAAGGTCCGATGGATTTTTAGGGAAACTTCAGAACTTATGAACTTATTTAGAGTATTTGTAAATATTGGGATATTTATACATTGGAGGAAACGGAATGATTATCATAACTGAAAACCCAATCTATCAAATTACTAAATTACTTCATGGTGAAGATGATGGAAGTATTTAGAGGGTGTTTATATATGTCACTTGTTGCTATTCCATTTTGGCTTATCGTTTTGTGGCTTATTTTTAAATAAAAAGAGAGAAGCTTTTGGGAAAAGGCTTCTCTAATGAATAATAGGTGATATTTGGCAAAGAAGATATTTGCTTAGTACATGTTATGTAAAAAAATGGAAAATGTGTCGACAAATATAGAGGAGTAAATAAAATGAAAAAAGGTAAACGTCCAACAAAGAGACAAGCTATTTTAATAAGATCATTTGGGTTAAAGCATGAGAATTGGCTAATAGTTAAAAACTTGCCAGATGAATTGCATATTGCACATCGGGAGACTGGTAGCAAAAAGGTTTTACCTAATTATTAAAAATTAAGAATGAAAAGGTAGGTGATTGTTCTTTGTATGAATGGTTAAAAGATTATCAAAGATTAGAAGAAGAAATATCCTATTTAGAATTTAACTTAGAACAATCAGAGAGAGAATTAAAACGGTGGGTTTTTGGTGATTTATCAGATGTAAAGTTACAAGCAGAGTCAGATGGAGCAAAATTAGAAGATCGTATTGAATGGATAAAAAATAAACTTACTGAGAGAATTGAACAAAAAGAACAGTTAGTGATACTTGTAAGTACATTTAAAGGACTAGATCATAAAGTTCTTAGGTTGAAATACATTGATGGATGTACTTTAGAAGAAATCGCTGAACAACTTAACTATAGTTCAAGTCATATTAAAAAAAAGCATGCTGAACTGGTGAGGACTATTAAATTTGCTGAAGAATACACAGCATATAAGGTATTAAAAACTATTGAAACAAGAGGATAGCTAAGTCGCTATCCTTATCTGTGATCAATAAATTAATTTGATTTTAATACCTTTTGGATTTTCACTATAATTAAAAGTATTAAAGGAATGATAATTTGAAGTGGTACATGTAATAATTTTGGAATTAACTCAAACCCCACCTCAATATGTTCTAAATAGTTTCCAGCCATCCATGCTGATAACAAAATAACTATTATACTCATTGGATAAATTAGTTCTTCGGATTTTTTTACATTAAATAAATCTGCGGCACCAGAAAGTGCACAATAAAAATAGACAGTCATTTTAATAAATGCTCCAAAAACCATTAGCATAATAATTAGGGTGTCTAATCTTTGTAAAAAGTCACCGACATTTACAAAACTAATTGAAGTAAGAATTGGATAAGTAGTTCGGTCTAATAATGAAACTCCTAATACTGCTATATTAATTATTGAAAATATTATTAATATTAACCCCGAGAATAATACTCCTGAAATCCCAATCTTTACTATTTTTTTTTTATTTTCTACTAAAGGTAAAATCATAGTAAAAGTTATTAGTTCACCGAAAGGAAAAGTTATAGTAGTGGGAAAGACTGATTTAATAATCGGTTCTAATCCATTTTCTAATACTGGTCGTAAGTTATTGAAATCTAATAAATTTGAAATTACTACAATTCCAATTAAAAAAATAATCATTAAAATAATTAACAAGAAAATGAATTCATTTGCACGTGCGAAAGATTCAAATCCTTTATATAAACAATACATAACTAATATCATCATTATAATTCCTATCGATATTAAAGACGAAGAACCATATGTGCTAATAACCATTAATTCTTCGAAATCACGTAAATCTCTTGCGGCAATGTAAATGAAATAAACAATATAAATTAATGCTAGTAATTTACCTATAAATTTACCTAATATAAGTTGTATGTATTTAGTGAATATAATGTTTGGATAAAATTCACATAATTTTATATAAACATAAAATAATAAACAACCAAAGATAAGACTTATGCATATACTTATCCAAGCATCTTGTTTTGCAGTATGTGCAATACCAACAATCGCAGTTGTTCCTACTTCAAACAAAAAAATCATACAAAATAATTGAAACCCACTAATACATAATTTTCGATTCATTGATTTACCCCAAGGCCTATATTTAATCTAATGTTAAATAAAGTCCCCAATTTTTACCAATATATGCAATATAAATAAGATAGGTATGCTTTAGGTTCACTCATACAATGAATTTATACTATATACAAAACCGGTTATTCTAATAACATAGAAATCTATCTAAAGGGCGGCTCAATCGAGCTGCTTTTTTATTCTTCTTATTCTTTGTAAACTAGATCTGTTAGTGAGGTTCCCCAATCCTCCATTATTTTGGTGGGTCTAGTTTAGAGGGAATAAAACTTCTTTTGTCGAATAACAGGACAAAAGGAGGTGATAATTATGTTTTTTGACGTATACTTTAAAAGTGTAAATGGGCAAGAGATAAGAATCGAAAAAATTGAGAGAGAATCAATGGATGAACTTTCAACCGAGATAACATACAGTAATACAAGCTGGTTTGGAAATGAATCCAAAAAAGTTAACTTAAATAATGTTATCGAGTTTAGACTTATTGAAGTTGACAAAGATGGTTTTGCGATTGATAGACCTGGATTTGATATAGTGTAATTTCAGAACCGACATAAATTATGTATATGATATTCATTTCTAGTTTACATAATAGTTGTTTTAGGAAGTTATAAAGTTTGGACACCCTTGATACGTAAGGGTTCTTGCCGTAAGAATATTTCTTGTTTATTCATGTTTTTATACAATGTTGATAAATCAAGGATTTTTGAGGCTTGGATTAAATACCAAGTCTCTTTATTTTGCATGAAAACTTGAATAAATAAACCATTTGGAGGTGAGGTGTAATGAGTGGCTAGAGAGAAGAATCCCAACAGAGAGAAGGCTTTTAATATTTTTCGAAGTCATAATGGAAACATTACAAATCGCGAAATTGCTAAGCAAATTGGTGAAGATGAAAAGAAAGTAGCAGTGTGGAAACAACGAGATAAATGGAATGTTGTACAACAAACAGAAAATAATGTTGTACAACAAACTAAAAGACCTAGAGGTGCACCTAAAGGTAGTAAGAACGCTTTAGGGAATAAGGGTGGTCATGGTGGGCCAGTCGGAAACAATAAAGCTGTTAAACATGGATTTTTTGCTAAGTATCTTCCAAAAGAATCGTTAGATATCATCGAAGAGCTTCAAGAACTCAGTCCTTTAGACATTCTTTGGCAACAAATTAATATTCAATACGCAGCTATCATAAGAGCTCAAAGAATAATGTTTGTAAAAGATCAAGCTGATATGACCAAAGAACTTAAGAAGACCAAGGTAACTGACACTACTTCTGAAGAAGAATATGAAATTCAATTTGCTTGGGATAAACATGCTAACTTCCTTCAAGCACAGTCGAGGGCAATCGGAGAATTACGAAGCCTAATAAGACAATTCGATGATATGGCAAATATCGATGATGAGAGAAAATTAAAACTTGAACAAATGCGAGTTAGTATCTCTAAAACAAAACTAGAGACTAAATTGCTTGATCCAGAAGATAATGACTCTAACGATGATGTTATCGATAATTTCAATGAAGCTACAAAACCTAGTGCTGAAGCGATGAAGGATGTATTTGGTGATGAAAATGAGGATTAAAAAGAGACGGGAAAAAGCGTTTAAATTTAAATCATTTTCAAAAAAACAATTAAAGCTTCTTTGGTTTTGGAGAGACGGTTCACCGTATGAAGATATGGACATGGTTATCGCCGATGGAGCAATACGATCTGGCAAAACGATATCTATGATATGTAGCTTTCTACAGTGGTCACAATCTACTTATAAAGGCGAATCCTTCATTGTTGCAGGTAAAAGTATAGGTTCATTAAAACGTAACGTTATTAAACCGATGATGCAGATACTACAAGCCTGGGGGTGGAATTATCAATACAACCGTTCAGAAAATTATATTGTTATTGGTTCTAACACTTACTACCTTTTCGGAGCCAACACAGAAGCCTCCCAAGATACACTTCAAGGATTAACAGCAGCTGGAGCATTTGGGGATGAGATAGCACTGTTTCCTAAATCGTTCACTGATCAAATGATTGGTCGTTGTTCAGTTGACGGTGCGAAAGTGTTTATGAACTGTAACCCAAAAGGACCACACCATTACTTCAAAACAGAATTTATAGACAAGGCAAAGGAAAAGAAGATCCTTTACCTAAAATTTACGATGGACGATAACCTATCATTAGCTGAATCAGTTAAAGAACGATTTAGACGAATGTTTAGTGGAGTGTTCTTCCAACGCTATATTTTAGGTTTATGGGTTAATGCAGAAGGTCTTATTTATGATATGTTTCTTGATAAAAAGCATGTGGTCAAAACAATCGATAGAGAATATGAACAGTATTATGTTAGCTGTGACTATGGTACTCAGAATCCATTTGCATTAGGCTTATGGGGGCTTCATAAGGGCGTATGGTATAAAACCAAAGAATACCATTATGATGGCCGAAAAAAGGCTATTCAAAAGACTGATAACGAGTATTTAGATGCTTTAAATGAGTTTGTTACGGTTGATGATAAAATGCTAGCAAATACAATTATTATAGATCCTTCGGCTTCTTCATTCATTGCACTGTTAAAGAAGCATGTTTGGAGAGTTAAGAAAGCAAATAACGACGTACTTGAAGGTATACGTAATGTGGCTAGTGCTTTAAACGAGGAATCAATTAAATACAATGATTGCTGCAAAGAAACATTCAAAGAGTTTTCTTCATACATTTGGGATGAGAAAGCACTTGAACGAGGCGAGGATAAACCTAAGAAAGAACATGACCATCAAATGGATAGTGATCGTTACTTTGTTAATACAGTCCTTAAGAAACCGAAAAATTTCCAACCATGGTAGGAGGTGTGACTTTGTTTTATCCTGAAACCCCAACATTAACAGAAGAGTATATAAAGATTATTACCGAGAATAGCCCTAAGACAACTGAAGTAATCAAGGAGCTAATCAATCAACATAATCCACAGGATATGCTTGATGGTATTAAGTATTATGAGTCTGAAAACGACATCTTATTACGAAAACAATATTACTATGACATGAATAAGAAAAAAGTAGTAGACGATACAAAAACAAACAATCGAATACCGCATAATTACCATAAGATTCTTGTGGATCAGAAGGTAGGCTACCTAACTGGTAATCCTGTTGCAATGAAATCGAAACACGAAGCATTTACCAAGGAGCTTAATCAAATCTTTTCAGAGGAATTTGATGATGTTTTACCAGAGTTGGTAAAGGGTGCTAGTAACAAAGGCAGAGAATGGTTACAACCTTTTATTAATGAGGATGGCGACTTTGATTATATGATTATCCCAGCTGAGCAAGTAATCGCGCTCTATAATCCCAAAGATAAAAGGAAACTAGATTCGATTATTAGATATTACTATTTAGCTGATGGTAAAACTAAAAAGATTGAAGTATGGGACGATCAAGAAGTAACTTATTATGAGGAAATAGATGGAATTGTCTATTTAGATGTCACGGTCGAAGAAAATCCAGCTTCTCACTTTTATTTTAATAAGGTTGGCTATGGTTGGGGCAAGGTTCCATTTATTGAATTTGCTAACAATGATGAAAGAATTAGTGACTTGAAAACATATAAAAGAATAGTTGATGCATACGATTTAACTGTTTCAGATACCCAGAATAACATTGAGGACATTCAATCGCTTATCACCGTATTAAAAGGATACGATGGAGAGAATCTTCAAGAGTTCATGGACAATCTTAGATACTTTAAATCAATAAAGGTAGATGCTGAAGGCGGAGTAGATTCTTTAAAACAAGAGACTCCTATTGCAACCGTAACTGCTCAACTTGATCGCTTCGAAGAGAATATCTTTTTATTTGGCCAAGGTGTTAATCCAAATAAAGAGAATCAGGGCGGGGATAAAACAGGTGTGGCCCTTAAATTCTTATATGCCCTTTTGGACCTTAAAAGCGATGTCTTAGAAAGGAAATTTAAAAGGTCATTAAGACTATTAATGTGGTTTGCTTGTAGCTATCTAAAGTTAACAAATAAGGGCTCATTTGATTATAAAGACGTGACATTTACATTCAACCGTTCAATGATCTTTAATGAAGCTGAACAAGTTGAAATGTTTACTAATTCGGCTGAACTATCTATGGAAACAAGGTTAGCTCATCATCCATGGGTTGAAGATGTTCAACAGGAGATAAAAAGAATTGAAAGTGATCAGGAAAAAGAAATCGAAATCCCATATAGCAATTCGAAGATAGACACTAATAAAACGAATGGAGGTAAGACAAGTGAGTAATAACACGGTAACTCAAGAACAAGTTGACAAAATTTTAGAGGAGTCAACTATTGAATATCAGCAGTTTGGAAATAAAACGTTAGTTGGAGTTTGCACACTTCCAAATGGATTTATACTGGTCGAAGATGCATCATGTGTAGATCCTGCTAATTTCTGTAAGACAATAGGTAAAGAAATTATCTTGGAACGTTTTACAAATAAGATTTGGGAATTAGAGGGTTATAAACTTCAAGATTTTGTTTATCAAACTCATAAAGCTATAAGCGAATCTAAATAAAGCACACTCTCCTTTCACGAGATGATGTGCTTTTTATATACTCAAAAATCCACGTGGACACGACCACGTTAAACAGTGTAGGAGGACGCAAGATGGAATGGTTAAAAGCCTTATTAACAAAAAATAACGTAGGTGAGGAAGTCGTTACCTCTATTTTAGAAGCAACAAAAGATACACAATATGTTCCTAAATCTCGTCTTGATGATGAAATCAATAAGAAAAAAGATTTAGAAACAGAAATCGTTAATAGAGATAAGCAAATCAAAGACTTATCTAAACTTAGTAATGATAACGAAGCGCTAACTAAAAAACTAGCAGACTTAGAGACGTCTAATTCTGACTGGAAGAATAAGTATGATGTGCTTCAATTAGATACAGCTATTAAGCTATCAATTACAGATGCGCATAACTTAGAAACAGTCCTTAAGCTTTTACCTAGGGAAGGGTTGGAGCTCCAAGAAGGTAAAGTAAAAGGATTGGATGATGTATTAACAAAAATGAAGACTGATCATGCGTATCTGTTTAAAGCAGAGGATACAAACAACCCTAATTTAACTGGGTTCAAACCAAACAATCCTCCTGGAAAGAATAACAGCTCTAACACTAACCCGTGGGCTAAAGAGTCATTTAATTTAACAGAGCAAGGTCGAATCATGAATGAAAACCCTGAGTTAGCAAATCAATTAATGGCGCAAGCAAAATAATTAATGAAATTGGAGAGTGAAAACAAATGGCTTTTACTAAAATTAGTGATGTAATTGTACCTCAAGTCTTTAATCCTTATGTTCTTAATCGAACAACTGAGCTATCAGAAATTTATCAATCGGGAATTGTTCAACGCGAACAACAATTTGATGACTTAGCAGCATCAAGTGCACGAACAATCAATATGCCGTACTGGAATGATTTAAGTGGTGCTTCTGAATCTTTAAGTGATTCTGGTGCACTTACTCCAGATAAAATTACTGCAGGTCAAGATATTGCTGTTATCTTACGTCGTGGTAAAGCTTGGAGCTCAAACGATTTAGCAGCAAACTTAGCAGGTAGCGATCCAATGAAAGCGATTGGGGATTTAGTTGCTGGTTTCTGGGCACGAGATATGCAAAAAACAGTTTTATCTCTTTTAAAAGGTATTTTTGCTTCTGCATCAATGTCAAATAACGTTTCTGATATTTCAGCTTTAACTGGTGGAGCTGAGAAAATTGGCGGGTCTTCTTTCATTGACGCTTCATATCGTTTAGGAGATGCGCAGTCGACCCTATCAGCTGTAGTAATGCATTCAGCAGTAGTGGCTGCATTAGCAAAACAAAATTTAATTCAGTACCTTAAACCATCTGAAGGATCTCCAGAAGTTCCTTACTACTTAGGTAAACGAGTAATCGTTGACGATTCTACTCCTAACAGTTCAGGAGTATACACAACTTATTTATTCGGACAAGGAGCAGTTGCATTAGGTTTCGGTAGTCCAGTAGGATTTGTTGAGACTGAAACAGATCGTGACTCATTGGCAGGTAACGATTACTTAATCAACCGTAAAACAATGATTTTACATCCACGTGGAGTAGCGTTCCAATCTGCTTCAGTGGGAGGTGCAGCTCCGACAAACACTGAGTTAGAGACTGCTACTAACTGGAATCGTGTATATGATCCTAAAAAGATTCGTGTCGTAAAATTCGTTCACAAAATCTAAACTGATTAAGAGAGTCTTCACGGGCTCTCTTTTTATTTTATAGGAGGTAATTTCCGTGAGTTTAACAGCATTTGAACGTTATCGAAGAGAGCAAGCTAAAGAAGAGAACAAACCTAAATTAGATACTTTGAAAGTGGCTGAATTAAAAGAATTGGCCAAGGAAAAGGAAATCGAAGGATATCAGGATATGAAAAAGGATGAACTCATTCAAGCTTTAAATGAGCTGTAACCATGAGAAGTGATAAGTATTGGCAACAACGTACTGAAGAACGATTAAATGAGTTATACACAGGTGTGGATAACTTTGAGAATGATTTAAGAGGACATTACACTACTGCATTAATGGAAATGCAGAAAGAAATTGCCTATTTCTTCTCAAAATACTCAATCGAAAATAACGTACCCTATAAAGAAGCTATTAAAATGCTTACTGGAGACGATTACAGGGTATGGAAAAGAGATATCACTGATTATCTTGGAGAAATCCAAAGCTTATTAGACAACAATAATGATAAGCAGGCCAATGATGTACTCAAGGATTTAAATGCTTTATCAATCCGTAGTCGTATAAATCGCCTAGATGGCATGATTGCGAAGATAAATGTAATCTTGGGTAAATTATCGTTGGAAGAAAAACAACGTACAGAAGCCCATTTAAAGATTTTATACAAAGAGTCATATCATAAGACGATGTTTGATTTATTCCAAGGCATAGAAGTAGGCGGAGCGTTTGCACCTGTCAATGATAAATTGATTAGAAGCACCTTAGATCATCCATGGAGTGGCGCTAATTTTTCTTCAAGGATATGGAACAATAGGGATAGATTGGTCCAGGTACTGAGAGAAGACTTAACTCAGAGTATGATTCAAGGTAAAGACCTTCGTAAGACATCAGCAGTCGTAGCAAAACGTATGGACGTTAGTGTTAAACAAGCAGCAGTGGTTGTTCAAACTGAATCAGCTTATATTATCGAAGAAGCTTCTGCTAAGGCTTATGAGAGCAGTGGAGTCATTGACCAGTACGAAATATTGGCTACGTTAGATAATCGAACTAGTCAAATCTGTCAAAAGCAAGATGGAAAAATCTACAATGTAACTGATAGAATGGTAGGTTCAAACTATCCCCCATTCCATCCTAGATGTAGAACAACCACTATTCCTGTTACTAGATGGCACGATGAAGATCGTACTCGTATTGCGAGGGACTTAAATGGTAAAACATACGAAGTACCAGCTAGTATGAAATACGAAGAATGGTACAACACTCATGTAAAGGAGTGAAGTAATGATATCTGAATTAGTTAAAATCTTATTAGGCGTTAGTGATAGCAGTAAGAACGCTATTATAAACTTCTATATCGAATCAGTAACTCAAAAGATATTAAACTATTGTAATATTACTGAGCTACCTGAAGAGCTCGAGTCAATTGTGGTTGAGAAAGTAGTAGCAATCATGAAAAACTTAATTGCATCTGAAGGAAATGGACCAGTTAAGAAAATTACAAGAGGAGATACTGTAATCGAATACGGTACAAGTAATAGCGATTCAAGCGGATCTGTTATCTTAGACGATGTAAAATCTCAATTAAATAAATTTAGGCGAGTGAAGTTCCAATGAATGAAATGGAAGCTCTTGAAAGTACTTACTGGGATAAATGCGATGTATGGAGAGATGTAGAAACGGTCGTAAACAATCGAGATTCGTTTGTTCCTCAACAACTCTATTCAAGTATTAAATGCGCATTGAGTAAGCCAGCCAATACAACAAGGCTTAACACTAATCAAACCGAAGAACAAAATCAAATCGATTATACATTTATTCTTTTTTTGAGTCCTAGTTACGATCTTAAAACGGGGGATGAAATTAGAGTAACTACTTCTATGAATCAACAATTCGAATTAATTGCAGGTGAGCCATTTAAATACCCGTCTCATCAAGTGGTAACTGTCCATCGTAAGGACGAAGCTTAATGGGAATGAAAGTATTCGGATTCGGTGAATTTAGAAGTAAACTTGAAAAGATTAATAGAGAATTGCCTCATGAATTAGACGTCTTTTTAAAAGAACTTGCAATGGATCTATTAGCAAGAACGAAAGAAAAGACTCCAGTCGGAGTGTATCCTCCAAGTAGTGGTCGTGTAGGCGGGACTTTACGAAGAGGTTGGCAAATATCTGATTTGAAACGAGTTGGTAGTAATGTCCAAATCGAAGTATCTAATCCTGTTGAATACGGAATCCACGTTGAATATGGCCATAGAACAAGAGGTGGTGGAGGATTCGTTGAAGGTAGATACATGTTAACAGTCAGTTTAAAAGAACTTGAAAGAGCAATGCCAGCTCGTGTACATGATTTATGGAGGAGGCTGGGCTTATAATGTTTGAAGCAATTTTAGACGCAATAATCAGCGTTTTAAGGCTGAACTTTCCTGCACACAAAATATATGATGAAAAGATTCAGCAGGGATTTAGTAAACCTGCTTTTTTTGTACGCATTTTACCAGTTGCAAATGAATTCACTGGTAGGTACAGAAGAGAGAAATCATTAATCATAGATATCACTTATTTTGGTGGGGATGATTCGAATTTAGAAAATTACAAGATGGCTGATGATTTAGGTGATCTGTTTCAATTAGTTAGAACGACTCAAGGTGTATTTATGCCAAGGAAACATCGATATCAAATTGTAGATGGAGATTTACATTTTATGTTTGATATAGATGTAGTCGAGATTCTAAAAGAAAAAGAAGGACCTGTCATCAAGGAAATCAACTTTAACAAGGAGGTCTAAGAATGCCATTACCAGAGGTTTATATTACATTTAGTCAATTAGCTTCAACGGCATTTAAGCGAAGCGAACGTGGCATATTAGCCGTTTTACTGAAAGACGCAGCAGGACAAGCAGGAGTCTATACTTTGTCAGATGCTTCTCAAATACCGTCGGGATTAAGCACAGCAAACAAAACTTACCTACAACAAGCATTTGTAGGAGGAGAAAATGCTCCTCTAAAATTATTAGTTCGGGTGGGAAATAGTGCTACAGAGTCCGATTGGTCTGCTTCATTAGCGTGGGCAGAAACAGTCAAATTCGATTACTTAGTAATCCCAACAGCAGTGTCTGGAGACTTAGCAACAATTAACACATGGGTTGCTACACAAAGAACAAACAACAAATTGATTCGCTTCGTATCTGCAAATAATGCTGCTGATAAGGAGTATATTTACAACTTTACTACAGCATCAATTACAATGAATGACTCAACAACACCATCAACAGCTTCATTCTGTGCACGTATGGCAGGTCTAATTGCTGGTACACCATTATCTAAATCGATTACTTATGTTCCATTACTAGATGTGAAAAGTGTAGAATCCCAAACTAAAACCCAAATGAACACAAGAATCGATAATGGAGAGATTATTCTTTTCCATGATGGTGAAAAGGTCAAAGTAGCAAGAGGAGTAACATCTCTAAAAACACTAACTCCTACAAAAGGTGCTAAGTTTCAAAAAGTTAAGATTGTAGAAACGTTAGATCTAATTGCAAATGATATTCGAAAAAACATAGAAGACAATTACATCGGTAAAGTAGCAAATGGCTATGAAAATAAGTTGCAGTTGGTTGTTGCTATCGGAAGTTATTTACAAGGGCTAGAAACAGAACTATTACTTTCTCCAGGTAAAAATACTGTTGAAATTGATTTGCAAGCACAAACAACTTATTTAACTGCACAAGGGATAGACACTTCATCTATGTCAGAACAAGAAATTAAAGAGTCGGAAACAGGAGATCAAGTCTTCATTAAGATGACGATTACAGTACTTGATGCAATGGAGACATTTAATCTAGCTGTAGCAATTTAATCAGGAGGTGATTTAGGTGGAAAAGATGATTTCTGAAAAAGCTATATCCGGTACATGGGGCGAAGCTTGGGTAGACGGTGAAAAGTTTGGCGAAGTTTACGGACTACAGGCAAATGGAGACATTGTCCTAGAAGACGTGCCAATGTGTGGAGTTGCAAGTGGAAAAGGTAAAAAGTTTACTGGAGTAGACTATAAAGGCTCTATTCGTTTTAACAAAGTAAATTCTAAATTGGTGAAGAAAATATCTGACGGGATTAAAGCTAGGAAAATTCCATACTTTACAATTGTATCCAAGTTAGCAGATCCTGCTGCATATGGAGCAGAACGAGTAGCTCTTTATAATTGTATATTTACAAGTATCCCGTTAGCGGACTGGGAAGCTAGTAAACTAGTACAATCTGAAATGCCTTTTGTATTTGAAGATCACTCATTTTTAGATGTCATTAAGGAAAGTAAATAACTAAGGGGGCGTATGCTCCCTTTTTAATATGGAGGAAATCATGAATATTACTGATATCTTATTATCTTTAGATAGTGACGATTTAAAGGTTCCGGAAACGAAAGTTCGTATTAAGCGACTTTCTGATGTTACTAACCAAGATGTACTTTTTACATTGCAAGCTATCAAACGAGAAAAATTATTCGAAATTACAGATATGTGTTCAGATGAGGACGGAACCGTAAACAACCAAGAATATCAACTTCAAGTAGTATTAAATGGTGTAGTAGACCCATCTCTAAAGGACCAAAAGTTGGTAGAGAAATTTAAATGCGTTACTCCATATGAAGTAGTTCTTAAGTTATTAACTGCAGGTGAAATCACTCAAATTTATGGAAAGATTCTTGAATTAAGCGGCATCCAAGATACGGCGGTGGAAGAAATTAAAAAAAAGTAAAAGAATGCGGTTACCATGAAATGATGTACTATTACTGGAAAACAAAAGGCATATTCCCTTCTGTGTTCAAACGAGTAAAAGATGGTGAATGGCAAATCATTCGAGCCTTTTATGAACTTGAAATCGAGGAGCGAAACCAATCGCTTAGTGGCGGAGCCTTTCCAGTTATTCCAGTATAGGAGGTGGTTTAAGTGTCAGACGAAAGACTTGGTGCCGTCATAGAAATAATCGATGATGCTAGTAGACCTATGGATAATATAATCCGCGTTGAGAAAGCACTCGAAAAACAAACTCAGGAATTAGCTAAGATGTTTGGTAAATTAAACGAGACTTTAAATGTTACTAGAACTGTAAGCAACGCTGAAAGAGATCTAACAAGGCTTCAGAGACAAGTGTCAACTACTGAAAAAGTGTTAGGTGGTTTAAGGAAAGGTGTAAATATTGCGATTAAAGTAACGGACCTTGCTACTAAACCAATTACCTCAATTGGTAAAAAACTTTTTTCTTTGAACGGAATGCTTGTTGCAGCTGCTACAGGGTATGCTGCACAAAATGCTGTGAAAAGTACTGTTGGTCAAGCTCTTGAGTTTGATTTAACTAAAAAGCAACTGGAGTATGTAGCAAAAAATAGAGGTTTAAACGGAAAGAATATCATGAACCTTGCTCAACAAACGTCATTAACTTCCATGTTTAGTCAAAAGGAAATATATGATACTTTTGCGGGGATGCTTAGTTATGCTAAGAAAGATAATCAAACAAAACAATTGACGGATATGGCTCAATTACTGGCTTATACAGATCCCATGCAGGGGATGAGTGGTGCAAAGGTTGCTATTCAGGAATTGTTAGGCGGAGATGCAAAGTCGCTATATATGCGATTTGAAAAGATACCAAAAGCAGTTGCTGACAAATTAGCTACCTATGCAGATAAAAACCCTATAACTAAAGGTAATAATCTAGACGGTTTTATTAAACTTTTTAACGACTCAATGAAAAGTACTGGGTACGATAAAAACTTTGTCCATGCGATGGAATCAACTTCATATGGTAAGTACTTATCATCTATGGAAAATATACAAACTGTACTAAGGAAAATAGGTGAAGCAGCACTGCCAAATGTGACAAGAATGATTGATAAGTTTAATGCGAAAATGAATAACGGAGGAATTGAAAAAATCTCCAAGTTATTTGGTAAATTAAGTCTTAGTATTTCTAAAGTAGCAGATAGAGCGTTAGATGGTTTGATTAAAAATGCTCCAAAAATCGGGAAAAAATTAGACAGTATATTTACCTCATTTAGTAAAACAGTAGACGACTTGTTATCAGGTAAAAAGAGCTTTGGTGACGCAGTAAACGAATGGCTTGGAAAAGGGTTAGAGGCCTTGAATAGTTTTGTTTCAACAAATCAAGCTGCAATTACTGCAACAATGGACACTTTCACAGAATACATTATTGGCGTTCTTCAAGCACACACAGGAGATTTTGTTTCAGCAGGAGCTGGGATAGGCAAAGCAATCCTTGATGGAATACTCCAAGGCATCGGAAACAAGTTGACTAATATACCTGGATTAAAACAGTTGGGACAGCTATCTGAATGGACAGGGAAAAGTGATAATGTTGTGGCCAAGGTTTTAGGCGGAGGACTACAAGCTTACGATAAGCAAAAGCTTAAAGACCAACACATAAAAGATTCCCAGAGAATGCACCGTCAAGCTAGAGCTATTGGTGGTATTGTTCAACGCGATAATACTCCGACCTTACTTCATAGAGGTGAAGAAGTTAAAACACAACGAGAAGTGACCAGAGATAAGTTCTCTCCAAAGTCTTCAGGTGTTGTAGTTAACATGTATGGCACTGTTGTTAGAGAAGAAGCTGATATTGATAAAATCGGCAATAAATTCTTAAAGAATCTTGTAAAACATAATGTTTCATTTGGAGGTGCGAATGACTAATGGAATTTTGGTTTATTGATGATAAAGCTAAAACAAAAGTCCAATTACCAGTACCCCCTCCTAATTTTATGAACGAAACAGGTAAGAACATAAATATTTTAAATATTGCAGACTTTGGCGAGTATGCAAGACCTGGTGATACTAAATTAGCGCGGCTGGGTTTTAAATCCATTTTCCCATCTATTAAGTATCCGTGGGTCCGTGTAAAGACTCTAACAAAGCCTTATGATCTTGCAACGCGATTTGAAAACTGGTCAGAAAAAGGAACTCCAATTCGTTTCATGGTTACAAGTACAAACATTAATCGTACATTCCTAATTGAAAGCTTTGTATATGGAGAGAAAGATGGTTCAAGTAGAGATATCGAATATGAGATACAGCTTGTAGAGTATAGAGTGCCTGTAATTAAAACGTCCACTAAAAGCAGTTCTAAACCTCGGCCATCTAGTTCACCATCAAGACCTAAAACATACACAGTTAAAAAAGGGGACACATTGTGGGACCTTGCTAGGAAATATTATGGAGACCCATATAAGTGGAAAAGCATTGCTTCCCTTAACGGTGTTAAAAACCCTAGAAAGCTCCAAATTGGCAAGGTGTTGAGGTTGCCATGAAAATATATATTGGGAAACAAGAAATTAAATATACAAGACTGACTTGGAGCGGTTCAAAGTACAGCGCTGCTAGACAATTGGAATTCTCTATACCCTCAAATTTCCTATATAGCATTAGCCAAGGGAATACTCTTTTACTAAAAGAGGGCGATACTACATTGTTTGAGGGATTTGTATTTAGAAAAGAGAAAAGTCGCCAATCTAATGAAGTAGCTATTTTAGGGTACGATTCATTGATTTATCTGTTAAAAAGCGATGGATCATTTAACTTTAAAACATCTACATTTTCTACGGTGGTCAGAAAATCATGTGGCGATGTCGGTGTGCCAGTAGGTTCTATTGCAGACGGCAATGCAAGTATTAAATTGGAACCAATGATAAACGTGAACTTGTATCAGATAATCATTTCTGCTTGTAAAGAAGTTAAGAAAAAAACAGGGAAAGTGTACCAACCTGTTATTCAAAAAGGGAAGTTGAATATAGTTATTGCAGGTTCAATCATTAAAAACTTTGAATTAGCAGAGGGTAGGAACCTTACCGATTCTACTTTTTCAGAAACGATAGAGAATGTAGTAAATAAGGTAATTATTGTTGATGATAAGGGGAAGAAAATCGGGCAAGTAACAGGAGATGGACTATCAACTTGGGGCACTTTTCAGCAAGTATACGAAAAAGAAAAAGGGAAAAATTCTACTACTGAAGCCAAAGCTATGTTACACGGGTTAGATCGAGAAGCTAATGTGGAAGGTTTAGGTAATGTAAGTTGTATAAGCGGAAGGGCTATAACAATTAAAGACACCAAGACAGGTCTAAAAGGTATATTTTATATTGAAGAAGATACACATACAGTTGAAAATGGTAATTATACTATGTCCCTTCAACTGAATTTTAAAAACATACTGGAGGAATCTTAAATGAGTTTCCCAGGATTAATTAATTTCATTCAAGAAGTTAGTAAACAAACAAATATGAACTTTGTTTTTAGCGGAGAAGTGACTTCAACTTCACCTTTATTGGTTAGAACAAATGACATTGATTTAGATAAAGAAGAATTAAAAATAGCGACAAGTGCTAAAAGTGGACTTACTACTGGTGACGAAGTACTCCTAATAAAACAGGGTGCTTTTTTTATTGTAGTCGCTAAAGTGGAGGAAGCTACATGAGTATATTTCCATTTGTAGATGATACAGAAAACATTATTAGCACTGAAGAGCTTCCTCTTTATAAAGAATGGGCATGGGATTTTGATTTAAATGATTTTAAATTGAATAATGGAAAACCATATTTAGTTGAGGGAGAAGAAGCTATTAAAATATGGGCATATAAGGCGCTAATCACTGAGCGTTTTAAATACACTGTTTATTCATGGGACTATGGGTCAGAACTTAATAGTTTAATTGGTAGTGGTTTTTCAAACGAAGCAGTGGAAATAGAAACTGAGCGAATGATAAAAGAAGCTTTATTAGTTAATCCGTACATCACAGACATAACAGATACAAGCATAACTGCAGAAGATGATGTAGTGAATATATCTTTCACGTTAGGAACGATTTACGGTGATACGGAGGTGAGTTTAGTTGCAACTTAAAGAAGATATCATGGCACGAATGTTTGCAGCAATTTCAAATGATTATGACAAGAGTGAAGGCAGCATTATTTATGATGCAGTAGTAGCGGTAGCAAATGCTATTGAAGACAATTCAATCGAAACCGATAACTTCTTAGATCAAGTTTTCCTTGATACTGCTACAGGAGATTATTTAGACAAAAGAGCAGGGGAATTTGGTATTTATCGTAAAACTGGAACCTTGGCCACGACTAACTTAATGATTTCAGGTACGAATGGCACTGTTATACCTGCTGGTACAAGGTTTTATGCAAATGACACCTACTTTGCATCAACGTCAGATGTAACAATTTCAAGTGGGACAGCTTCAGTTTCAGTAACATGTGAGGTCGCGGGTACGATTGGAAACGTCCCTGCAAATACAATTGTTAATGCGGTAAATAGTATCAGCGGTGTTACTTCAATTACTAACACTTCAGCTGTTACAAACGGAACTGATGATGAATCAGACGACTCATTAAGAGCGCGTTGTTTTGCGCAAATCCAGTTACCTTCAGCAAGCGGAAACATAGCAGACTATACAAAATGGTGTACTGAAGTAACTGGGGTAGGGGCTGTAACAGTAATACCGATTTGGAACGGGAACGGTACAGTAAAGTGTGTTCTTGTTAATTCGAATATGAGAGCAGCCGATGGCACTCTTATCTCTGCAGTACAAGCCAATGTAGAAGCTAAAAGACCAATTGGAGCAACAGTTACGTATGTTAGTGCAACAGAGCTTGCGATTAACGTATCAGTAGACGTTGATTTAGCTAATGGCTATACATTAGCTCAGGTACAAACAAACCTTATTAGTTCGTTAACGGATTACCTAAAATCTGTTGCTTTGAAAACAAGTTCTATAAGCTATGCAATAATAGGTTCGAAAATATTAGCGACTCCTGGAGTAATTGATTATCGATCATTAACTTTAAACAGTGGAACTGCAAACGTGTCAGTCTCAAATACTCAAGTTGCGGTGGTGGGTACAGTCAATGCTACGTGATGATTTTCCTCAATTCTATGAAAATAACGGGACTATGTTAGCCCTATGGGCAGCAGAAGAAAGTGAAATTGATATTTTACAAGCTAATTTAGAATCTACTGTTAATCAGATGTTTATTGATACAACTGATACAGAGATTGCTAGGTGGGAAACGATGTTTGGTCTACCTATTAGACCTAATATCCCTCTAGCAGATCGTCAATCGACAGTTAAAGCAAAAATAAGGGGGATAGGAGTCGTAAATGTAGCTCAGATAAAAAGAACTGCGGATGCATTTACAAACGGGAATGTTCAAGTAACTGAAAAAGCATCGACTTATGAATTTGAAATTAAGTTTACTGCAGTCAATGGTACTCCTCCGAATATGGGAGACCTACAAGAGGCAATTAATCAATTGAAACCAGCTCATTTGAATGTGATCTATGTTTATGCGTACAGGACCTGGAATAAGATTGACTTAGTAAATTATACTTGGAATCAGATTGATGCACTTGGTTTAACTTGGGATCAATTTGAAACATTACTATAAGAAAGGAGATAAAATATGCCTACAAATACACCAATTTTCGGCATTCCTAAACCTTTGGGGACAGAATACTTTAACCGAACAAACTTTAACAATATATTGGATTTAATTGAATCTGGAATGCTAAATAAAGTACAAATGATGAAAATAACTGATGATACTGGCGGAGTAAAAATAAATGCTCCCAACACTTCTGATGATATTTTGGCACTTCTTTTAGCACAGGGTAAGGGGATACACACCTTTTATAATATCTTAGGTGCAGTAAATAACCCTGCATCTGGAGCTAGTATTAGAGGTACAGCACATTTTACTGCATCTAATACCGGTTGGGTCATTGCGTTCGATACGAATAATAGTGTATACACAAATTATTGTGACATAGGAACTTGGAAGGGTTGGAAAAAGATTGCAGTTGACCAATCTACATCATGGACAAATTTAACACTTCAAAACTCTTGGGTTGCTTTTGGTGGATCTTACCCTAATCCATCATACAGATTGAATACAAATGGAGAAGTCGAGCTTAGAGGGAAAATGAAAGACGGAGTAGTCACCAATGATACTCTTTTAGCAACATTACCTGTGGGTTTCCGTCCAACTCACAATAGAGATTACTCTGTTATTTGTAAAAGCGGAACATCGGATGTTTTAGGAAGGGTGCTAATTACTACACTTGGTGAAATAAAATTCCAAAGTGGCGGTAATGGTTTATTATCATTGGATAATATTCCTCCAATAGCACTTAGTTAGGAGACCATATGAAACGAGTTTATAGAATTGATTTAGAAGGTTTCTATGTAGAAGATGTAATACTTGAAGACGAAGCAAATTTACCAAGTGACTGTATCGACATGCCAGAACCAATAGGTTTTTATAAGATTAAATATGATGCTGTTACTAAAAAATGGGTTGAAGGGTTATCACAAGAAGAAATTGATGTAATTCGAAATGCGACGATTCCACCAACTGAAATCGAAAGATTAAATGAACAAATGGATTATCTAGTAGATGTAGACTTTCGTTTATCACTAGTTGAACTAGGACTATAAATAACGATACTTGGAGGAATGGATATGTCATTAACTTATAAAGCTTGTAAATCAATGATTGATCGTGAATCTTATTCTAGTAAAGAGGATATGCAAACAAAGTTAGATATTTTCTTATTGAATAATCGAATTACTCAAATAGAATATGACGAGTTAACACAACAACTAAATGCAGAGTAATCTTCAGGCACCTAAATACTAGGTGTATTTTTTTATGCCCAAAGGAGATGGAGTAATGAATATAGATGTTATTTCGTTATTACCAAAGTTAATTCAAACAGCTTTACTATTTTACTTTCTAGTTAAGTTCTTAGATTTTGTAACTGGTCTATTAAAGACTTGGAAAGGTGTTTCCAAGTATAAATCTAGAGTAATGAGAGACGGAATTATTCGATGGATTGGTGAACTGGTTGGAATTGTATTTGTATTAGCACTAGATATTGTATTAGGGCTAAACTTTTATTTAACAGGGTTTACACTAGCCCTTTTTATTTACAAAGAAGGTGGTAGCATTGTAGAGAATTTAAGAGCGATTGGTGTGGTACTTCCTGCACAAGTAGAAGACAAATTAAAATCATTTGATAAAGGAGACGTTCATAATGACTGATGTAACAAAAACTTGTAGAGATATTGGGGAACTATTACCGGTTACACAAAAGGCAGTTAAATTGTTTCTTGAAGAATGTAAAAAGGCAAATCTTGATATCTTCATTACAGAAACATATCGTTCACAAGAAAGACAAGATTATCTTTACTCTTATGGTAGAACAAGAGAAGGTGAAAAAGTTACTTGGACAAGATCGAGTAACCATACTGGTCGTTTAGCATGGGATATTGCTGTTAATAAGCCGAAAGATTTATATGATTCTTCTACACTGAAAAAAGCAGGTGAAATTGCAAAAACACTAGGTATTACATGGGGTGGTACTTGGAAACAACCTGATACTCCACACTTTGAAGTGAAAAAAGATTGGGTAGCACCAAAAACTTCAAAGCCAGACACTTCTATTAAAGCGGAAATCATTGAAAAGGACATTGTTCCTTATCCAGGTAAACCTTTGAAAGAAGGCAGTAAAGGTAAAGATGTGGAACGCATTCAGCGCGCTGTGAAAGTACCAGTTACTGGTGTTTATGATGAAGTAACAAAGGCAGCGGTAAAAGCGTACCAAAAACGTAAAGGACTTACTGTAGACAGCGTTGTGGGTCAACAAACATGGAGTAAATTATTTTAAGGGGGGATTTATAATGGCTAGTAATTTAACAAACTATGCACAAGCAAAACTGTTAGACCACGTTCTTGGTACAACTGCTTTCACAAAACCTACAACGATTTATGTATCTTTACACACAGCTGACCCTACAGAGACAGGTTCAACTGCTGCTGAAATAGTGGGTAACGGTTATGTAAGACAAGCTATCACCTTTGCGGCAGGTACAAATGCTGCTGGGATTGCAACCGCTCTAAGTAACGGTGCTGATGTACTATTCCCAGCAGCTACTGCTTCTTGGGGTACGATTACTCATATCGGTATCAATGATGCTGTATCCGCTGGTAATATGTTGTTATATGGTCCAGCATCAGCAGCAAAAACAATTGCTTCAGGTGACCAATACCGTATCAAAACTGGCCAAGGCTCAGTTACATTAGGTTAATCTTATGAATTATTATCTGGTTAATAAAACTGGGGATGGTACAAAACAGAATCCGTTTAGACCAGAGTTGGAGGGGGACATATCTTTTGTATGTTCCCCTTTAAACAATAACCAGTATCTAGTGGGTACGGTTGACCCTGTACCCTTAGTTGAGATTGTAGATTTAGAAAGTTTTTGCACATTAAACGGAATACCTTTTTCTGACGTCTTAAAATGGTTTGTAGGTGATTAAATGGCTATTAAAGGACGGACGGGCCTAACTAATATATTTAACGGTTTGGCGGACGATGATTTTATACAAGTACCAACGTTTCTTTTTAATTTTCCTTTTTACGGGACCGATTACAATACCGCATACGTTGGATCAAATTCATATTTAACGTTTGGTAGTTCGTCGATTGCGTTTGATGGGTTTGGTTTTACATCTCAAAAAGGTTTATATGTACAAGCTAGTGACCGAGCCGACATATGGGTTGGATATGTTTCAACAACGGATTATACCCGCATTAGGTGGGAGGGCGGGACTTTCACCGACGGCAATTATCCGTATGATTGGGAGGTAACTCTTTTTAAAACAGGAGTTGTTCAATTAGATATTGGGACATTGCCGAACGACACGCCTAATAATAATTTTATAACTAATGGTTTGAATGATTCGTCAGCGGCCAATTTTACTAATAACGTTAGTAATAGGACGATAAGGTTTACGCCAAAAAACACCGCCTCAAACGGATATGATATTTTATACGATGCTGCAGAGTACCAAATAACAAATACTTTATTTAAGGACACGTTCACAGATACCAACGGAAAAAGTTTAAGCGCTCATACCGCAGACGTAAACGGTACAGGAAACCCTTATGTCTTATCGGACTTCTCTAATGGAGTTTCTTCAGCTACAATAAACGCTAGTGGTCAAGGGGTAATTACAAACGGCGATTCTTTTGCAGTTGTTGACGTAGGACAAGCCGACGTTACTATCCAAGCAACCTTAATATCGACAGGCGCTGCTCAAATCGTATTTAGAAGAAATACATCAGCCTATTTCTACGCTGAATTTGATGCTGGCGGAGTATCTGTATTTAACGTTATTCCAAACACTAACTTCATATCAATGGGTAGCGCCAGTTATGCGGGAATATCTTCTGGAGCCTTGGCTAAAGTAGTTTTGACTGGCTCTACCATAGATGTGTATATGAACGGTACAAAAGTTCTAACCGTAACAAGTGCCGTTAATCAAACTGTAACCTCTCATGGTATTGGTTCAGGAGTGGGAAATACCGCATTTGATAATCTACAAATAGATAGTCCAGCAGGTGGAGGCGGTACAATTCAAGATGTGACATTATCCTTATCGGCAAATAGTAGTTTTTCTCCTATCCCAAGTACTACTTTATCTGGAGCGATTAATTTTTCCGGAGATTCCAGTATTACTCTGCCTGGAGGAATAATTCAAAGTACTGGTTTATCTATGTCTGCAGTCAGTTCTCTAATGTTAAATTCAAGTGTTATTACAGAGAGTTCGATTAATATGAGCTCAGACAGCTCTTTAACTGCAATTCCAAGCGTTATATTGGATGGAAAAATCACTTTATCTGGAGACACTACCCTAACGATAGCAGTTGGAGGAGTAGTCGATGCTACAATATCTTTCTCCTCAGACAGTAATTTATCAGTTGTACCTTCAATACTGATAGATGCTGGAGCGATTTTATCTGCTGCTTCTGATATATCGGTCAATCCATCGCTACTAGTTGGTGGAGGTATTGGATTAATAGCAGATACCCAACTAACAGTTACACCAGATATCATAGGTTTGGATATTTATCTAGATCTCTCTGCTACATCCGGAATGAATGTGGTACCAAGTGTAATCTTAGGAAGTGGTTTAAATTTATCTGCGGATGCAAGTATAAGTGTTAATCCTTCATTATTAGCCAATGGATCGACCAGTCTATCCGCATTGGCTAATATGTTGATAAATGGTGAGGGGTTTAATCCAAATAACGTTATTTCATCCTATGTATATTTAGATGGTTCAAGACAGTTAATCGTACAACTAGAAGGAAAAAGAAAACTAATCATTAACTTAAAAGCTGAAAGAGTTCAAATGGTAAAGTTAAACGGGGTGATACATTGACTTCCTTAAAGCAAAACTTCAGTATGTATGCAGGTGATTCAAAGGAAATCGTTGTTTCAGTAGTGGATGAGAACGGAGTTGCGCTGCCTTTATCTGGAGCAACAGTGAAATGGATATTGATGAATAACAGTTCCAGTATTACTAAAAATACGACAAATGGGATAACATTAAGTGGCTCAGATATTCATATAAAATTGGATCCAGCTGATACACTTACATTAACCGGATTATATGAGCATGAAATAGAACTAACTGATTCCTTAGGAAATGTATCAACAGTAACAAAAGGAACGGTTAATATAATTAAAAGTTTAATATAGAAAAGCCCTGTTACCGTTTGGTAGCAGGGTTATTTTTCATTCGTCTAATTTTTTTGTAACAGTAATCCAAATGAAAAATAATATTATAATTACTCCTAAAGGTATTAACCAAACTGCAAGTTCTGCATATACCATTTTACTCACCTATTTAATATCATTTACATATTAAAGATTTTTATCCCCAGGAACGCTAATAGCCGACTATTGGATACAAATAAAAAAGACATCGCCAAAATGACCGGATGGATGTCTTTTGTAATAGTAGGAGTTAATTTATTATATGCTTGTCTTATTTTTCTGGAACACTTTAAAATAAATATGCACACCCAAAATGATTACAAATAAAAAAAGACATCACTCTATTTCTAGGGCGATGTCTTTTTTATATATGAAGGTGATATTGGTTAATATTATATGCATGTTTTATTTTTCTGGAACACATATTGCACCTTCCTTAATTAGAGTTCGTTAGTTTTACAAGAATTTTATTGTTGCTTATCTAATAATCCAAAATAAAGTATTAATTTGTAATAACTTAAGACAATTATATATGCAAAAAAATAACTTATTGCTGTGTAATATATAGTCCACCCATTTCTATAAATCACCTGTCCTTTACATAAAGCCCAGAACTCAATTAATGTAGTTATCAATGTAAAGAAAACAATGGCAATAATAATATTTAACTTCTTAAAATAAATAGAAATTATATATAAACAACCTAAAATTGGATATAGTCCAAGATTGAAAGGAAATGCTGATAAGGATAACTCATTATTTTTAATTTTTAAACTCCAATAATAATTAAACCCCCAAGTATTTATGATGAAAGCTATAGCTACACAGATAGGTAAAAAAATGACCATTATTTTTGGTACTTTTATTACTAAAAGTAACCCAAAAAGCCAAGGTAAAATAAATCCCCATAAAATATATATGAGCATGTAATCCCGCCGTTCAGTTTATTAAATGGTTATATTTTATCCTTTTTCTTATGCAATTAAACTATCATTTAATATTATTTGTTTTGTTTATGTAAAAAGATAAATCCCCAAATACAAAGGATAATTATGTTTACAAAAGATAAGGTAAATGGCAATAATGATACAAAGTAATTCCATTTAGAAAAGCCTTACATCGTTTCTATTTCCTTTCGTCTTTTCATAACACATATTGTTTTTATTTTGCTCGGCAGATATACTACTGAAAGACAAACTTGATGATTAAAAATAAAAAAGAAAACCTAGATCTAAAGGTTCTCTTTTTTTTTTGGAAATAATTAAGGTGATATTGTCAAAGAAGATTCGTTCAATACAATATATGATATTAAAAGCAAATAGATTAGATTTTCTACCTAATTACTGTTCTAAATTTGAAAATTTATTGATTAGTTTTTTCTGGCACACTTAAAGCTGATTCCCTCACAACTCCATTATCAATCCTCAATGCGATCGTTCCAATCCATCTATCCATATTAGGCAACAATACAGCACCTTCCAACTTACAAGAAAAGTACCTTATATGAACCGAATCCTTAGAATCTTTGCTAATCACTGGGCAAGCGAGTAGATTCCCAAGTCGTTTTAATGCAGCTTCTTTTTTCATTCCAACTATTTCTTTTTTGATGACTGATTCGTAGTAGTTTTTTAGTGGGAACATTTAATCACCTAGTTGCATATTTTCTTCTTTAGCATCTATCTTGTTATTATCTTGTAAATTCGTTACTAAAAGTATAATAGCAGTTAACATGTGTAAAATCATTCCTAAAAAAGGAATCCATCCTAAAAGGCATGTTATAATTCCAAACTTACTTCCAATAAGTTTTAAACCTCTATTACCAGAAGCCACAATTGCAATTATGTGAAGTATTAACATAATTAGTAATGCTGAATAGTGGGTACTTATTACTACTAAGCCTCCGATTAAAGGAATTGCTAAAATACACTCACAAACCAGAGTAAGCCATCTCCACCCCATATAAAAACCCCATTTCCAAATATTTCTTAATAAAATATTTATATTCTACTAATGTTCAATCTTTCCTTTAAATGAAAAAGAGTGTATCGACACGAAAATATATTATTCTCTCTTCCAAGTGTACTGGCAATTTTCCACCTTTTTAGGCATACATTGAAACATACGGAGATGTTTCAAGGCATGTCCAATAAAAGAAAAGAGGGCCCATCTAAACGGTGGGTCCTTTTATTTGTCTAGACTCCATATATCCTCTACTTTTAAATTCAAAGCTTTAGCTATTTTAAGAGCAACTTCTAATGTTGGCGTACTTTTTCCATTAGAAATTAAACTCATTGTAGATAATCTAATCTCGGCCTTTTCAGCAATAAAAGATTGTTTCAATCCTTTTTCTGCCAGGATCACTTTTAGTCTAGTCTTCATTTAATCACCTCATAATTTCTGATTCTACAAAACTTTTTATTATCCTTTGAAAAATTATTTTCGAGGGACAGACAATAAAAATACGGGACACTAATATCATTTATTAAACAAATGTTAATCAAAAGTAAAACGGTAAAACAAAAGATAAACATTTGTTTAATCTAGGAGGTGTTTCAAATGCTACTTGGGATTGATGCAGGAAATAATGAGGTGAAAGTGGCAACAGAAAAAGGTGTATTTTCTTTTAATAGTTGTTTAGGAGATGCAAGAGACCGAAGAATAGTAACGGCTTACGATGATGAAATGATGCTTCATTACGAAAATGAAACTTATTGGGTAGGAGAATTAGCTGAAAAAGAATCTAACTTTCCTAGAAGATCAATGGGAGCTACTAAAGCAAATGAAGATGTAAAACTAAGAATCCTTACAGCGATCCATCGTTATAGCGATGATTATCATAATACAGTAGTTGTAGGTCAACCGATTGAAATGCACCTACCGAGTGAAAAGGATAAATTAAAAAGGATGCTTATGGGGAAATACAAAGTTATCTTAAATGGAGTAGAAAAAGAATTTATGATTGATGAGGTAGCAGTAGCGGTAGAAGGAGCTTCAAGTTTCTTTGGGTGGTTTGTTGAAAGTTCTAGCTTCAGAATTATAGATTGTGGCTCTGGTACTGTAAATGTAGCTTCTATTATAGATTGGGAGCAAAACGATAAACAAAGCTTCACATTATCATTTGGAGCTAATTCAACTAGAGCAAATGATTTAACTGCATTAGCTAGAGGAATCGTTTCAGAATCTACAAAATACTTCCAAGAAGAGGATTTTGTTCTACTAGTAGGTGGAGCAGCTGAAAAGATTTATCCAGTTATTAAACTATCCTATCCTAATACGAAGATAGGTCAGCCAGTTCACAAAAAGAATAATGAGTATACTTTAGTACATCCCAAATATGCAAATGCTATTGGTTTCTATAATTTAGCAAAAGAGATATACAACAATGGCTAGGATCGTTAAAGGTGTTTCGTTCAATTCAGATGATGAGTTTGATATGAAACTATTAGAATTTGTTGAAAACAAAGGGATGTTTTCTAAAGTGATAAAACGGTTAATCGAAAAAGAATTAAATGGAATCATCATTAATCAACCAACTCCAATTATTCAACCTACTACAAAAGAAATAGACCTTCCTAAACCAGTAGAACTTCCAGTAAAGAAAGGTCCTAGTGCATCTAAATTTATTTAATGTCCTAAAAAATCCCCAATAGCTTTTAAAACCGCAATAGCAGATCCACCAATAACCATTCCCCAACCTAACTTAACTAATGCTGGCATAAGTATCACTCCTTTACTTTAGTTTGTACTGAAAGGATGAGAAAACTCATGGAAATTATTAGTAAGCTTCAAAAAGGTATTCATGACGGAATATTTTGGGTAGCAGATAAAACTGGCCACTTTTTAGGTGATCATATTTTACACCATGTTTCAAATGGTGCTACTGGTTACGCAATCGTAAAAGCAGCTCCGTATGTATTATTAGGTATGAAATTCAGTTTTGTAATCATGGGATTAGGTTTTATCTTAATTTGTTTCGGAATGCCTAAAACAGCTATTAAGTGCATTGGTGTAGGTTCATTATCTTATATCATACTTTCGATAATTTAGGAGGGGTATTATGACGATAAAAGAATTTTTAAATCCTAATGCTGCAAAAGAGGAAATGTTAAGTAACTTGAAAAGTTTATTTAAAAAAATATTAATAATGGCATTTAAAACATTTTGCTTACTTTTAGTAATTAAGATTTTTCCTTTGCTCATTAGTTTTATGTATGGGTATATATCACCTCATGTTATAGGACCAATAGGAGGTTGGGGATTATGAAAACAGAGGTAATTAAGTTTAGTGATTTTATGGATGGGTCATGGAAGTTACCAAAAGAAACGAAGAGTGCAATTCCAATGATTGTTGCTCCTATAGTTGCTTCATCATTAGCTTTTTCAAGTAAGTTAGTATCTGCTGCATCTAACAATATTGTTATTAAAGATGTTATTCCTGCTAGTGCTGGGATAGGTGACAGAGTAGCTCATGCTTTTGATCCATTATTTCAAGCTATTTCAGGTTTTGCTTATCCTGCATGTTTCTTTACCATCTCTGCTGGTTGCGTTTTAATTATGATCGGTCAAAAACATAAAGGATTAAACATGATTAAATGGGCGGTAGTTGGATTCATTGGATTACAATTCGCTCCTGGTCTTATGTCAATTGTTATGGAAGTAGGAAAAGCGATTAAGGGGGCTTAAGTATGAAACACTTTCAGCTCATTCCGGATAGTAAATTAACAAATGATAAAGTGGACCATCTTACTCAAGCTTTAAACCAATACAAAACACCTTATCAAAGATACAAAGATAAAGAGCAAAACTTCTTCTCATACGAAATCTACATGGAGAAAAATAAAACAACATTTAATCTCACTACAAATAACAGAATGGCAGAACTTGCTGAAAAGTCTCTGCTTTCCTCCTTTCCGAATATCACAGTTAAAGAAGTAGAAGACCCACTAAACAAAATAAAACCAATTGCTATGAAAAGCATGGATTATAAAAGCCATTATTTTTTATCATTAAAAGTCGATAGAAGAACAGATTGGTTAGTTTACTTATTAGAAACGCTCAGTCTTATGAAAAAGAGTGAAAAATGCCTGGTGCAATTATTATGTATACCTCTTCATTTTGATTGGGGAGTAGGCGTGAAAGAAGGGTATGAAAACTTTAAGAAAGGTGAATTACCGCATAAATTTAGATTCAATAAGAAAGAAGTTGCTAACCTAACTGCAAAAGGAGTAGCTGGAGTTATACTAGGTGCCCATAATACTATGGTCGAACTAATGGGGTTCACTCCAGATAAGCATGATATTTTCGCATCTGATAGAGCAAGTATATTAACAGATGGAATGTTACGTGTAGAAACACAACAGAAAGCCAAATACGGAGGATATAACGTTAGGTTAAACATTTGTATTGAGTGTGAGGAAAAGCGTAAAGATATCCTAATGAGAGCAATAGAAACAGCCTTTAATGTGTTTGATGGCGATAACAAATTACTTCCTAATAAAAGAAATATTAAATACTTTGAATCAATGAAGAATAGAAAAATAGGATTACTGCAATCAAACTATATGAGTAGTTTAGAAGTTTCAAGATTGATGTATCTTCCAGGTTCTACACTTCAAGAAAAATATGGATTGGAGAGGATCACTATGTCAGAAACAGTTATTCCAGCAGCAGTTACTAAAGGTGGTATGTTATTAGGTTCGAACACTTATAAAGGAGCAAAAACTAATATTTATATGCCTGTTAAAAATCATGATGAATTATGTTTACCATATTGTGCAATCGGTGGAATGGGTCAAGGAAAAACAAATGGTTATGGAGCGAATAAGTTAGTTGAAGCTGTACGAAATGGATTTGGAGCACTATTAATAGATCCAGCTAAAAAAGAAGTTACAGAGCAAATTGTTAAGGTTATGGATCCAGAAGAATATGAAATTATTAATATCAAAGAGTTAAAACCTTCATTTGATTGGTGCGAAGCTAAATACAGCGATGATAGTAAAACGATTGTTTCAGATACAGTACTATCCTTTTTTGAAGATTCTTTAGAAGATACAGTCCAAACTGAGAGGTATTTAAGAGCTTTTGTTATTGGTATGAAAACAACTAAGATGAGTGAAATATTTAAGATTATGGAGGATAAACAGTATTTAAAAGATGTAATTAAAAGAATGCCAGATGGAATACACAAAAGCACTTTAGAGCAGTATGAAAAAGAAAAAGACGGAATGCGAATGAAAATAGTAAGGCCTATTTACAACCGTTTGGATATGATTATGGGTGATCCATTCCTTAATGAATGTTTTCAAAGTGAAAATGAATTGGATTTTGTGAAGATACTTAGTCAGAAAAAAGCTTTTGTTATTGATGTAAGTAAAATGGATGGATTAACTCCTAAACAAATTAATATTATTGGTAACTTATTAATGACAAAGATTAATTTAGCCATGCAGATGAGAAAGATAGAAGATCAATTTCCGTTTTTCGTAGTGATTGATGAGCCACATCAATTTAATAGAGGTGCTAAACTTTGGGAAAATATGGCTGTTGAGTCAAGAAAATGGAGAGTTAGCTTTACTTGGCTATTTCATTACTGGGAGCAAATACCGACTCAAGCAAGATTAGCCATTAAAAACGCTTTACCTCATTATCATCTTTACCCAACTTCCAAAGAAACATGGAAAGCATTTAAAGAAGAAGTCCTACCTTTTAGTTTAGAGGAATGCATGAAATTAAAGAGATGGCATTCGATTAACATTGTAAGAACAGGTGGGGAATCAACAGTTCCATTTGTTGCAAGTATGGCTTTACCTCCTATAGATAGAGTATCTAAGAAGAAAATTTTGAATGAAAAATGAGAAAATAATAAAGACTCCTAGATAATTTTAGGAGTCTTTATTATGCTCACATAATTTACAATCTCACACCTAGAAAAATCACATAATGCTCACAATATGCTCACGAACTTAAAAAAACTTAAATGAAATATATTGAAATATATTGAATTAATTACTGTTGCATTTGAGCAGAATATTATTAAATGACCTATTTGATTTAAAAGGTCATAAGTAATTCTTATTGCAAATGATAAGTTACTTCTTATTTACTTATGATATACATTGTAATAATATATTATTGTAAGGTATTGAAAAGTTTGGATATAAAATATATTCAGACATTTTTTGCTTAATAGGGGGAAGAACAATGGGGAAAAATGACGTTTTCCAATCTCGTTCGACATTTACTGCGAACGATAAAACTTATCATTATTATCGCTTAAAAGCAATTGAGGAAGCTGGAGTAGCTAAAATCGGTAAATTACCTTATTCGATTAAAGTGTTACTAGAGTCAGTTCTTCGTCAAGTAGATGGAAGAGTAATTACAAAAGATCATGTTGAAAATTTAGCAAAATGGGGAACAAGCGAGCTACAAGATGTAGATGTTCCGTTTAAACCTTCTCGTGTAATTTTACAAGACTTCACTGGTGTTCCAGCTGTAGTTGACTTAGCTTCATTACGTAAGGCAATGGCAGATATGGGTGGAGACCCTGAAGTAATTAATCCTGAAATTCCAGTAGACCTAGTAATTGACCACTCTGTAATGGTTGATAAAGCTGGTTCAGTTGATGCATTGGATTTCAATATGGATTTAGAATTTTCTCGTAACGAAGAGCGTTACCAATTCTTAAGCTGGGCTCAAAAAGCATTTAATAACTATCGTGCAGTACCACCAGCAACTGGTATCGTACACCAAGTTAACTTAGAATACTTAGCTAACGTAGTTCAAGCAGTTGCAAATGCAGATGGTGAAGTAGTAGCATTCCCAGATACATTAGTAGGTACTGACTCACATACTACAATGATCAATGGTATCGGTGTATTAGGTTGGGGTGTAGGTGGTATCGAGGCTGAAGCAGGAATGCTTGGTCAACCATCATATTTCCCAGTTCCAGAAGTAATCGGTGTTAAATTAACTGGTTCTTTACCAAGTGGAACGACTGCAACTGACGTAGCGTTAAAAGTTACTGAAGTTTTACGTAAAAAAGGTGTAGTAAATAAATTCGTTGAGTTCTTTGGACCAGGTTTACAAAGCATGCCTCTAGCAGACCGTGCAACAATCGCAAACATGGCTCCTGAGTATGGTGCAACATGTGGATTCTTCCCAGTTGATGTTGAAGCACTTAACTACTTACGCTTAACAGGTCGTAGTGAAGAGCAAATTCAATTAGTAGAAGCATACTGTAAAGCTAATGATTTATTCTATACAACAGATCTAGAAGATCCTACATTCACTGATTTAGTTGAAATCAATCTTTCAGAAATTGAATCAAATCTTTCTGGTCCAAAACGTCCACAAGATTTAATTCCATTATCAGAAATGAAAAAAGCATTCCAAGCAGCAGTTTCTGCTCCTATGGGTAATGCAGGTTTCGGTTTAACTGATGAAACATTAAATAAAGAAGTAAATGTTAAATTCGAAAACGGTACTGAAACAACTTTTAAAACTGGTGCAGTAGCAATTGCAGCAATCACAAGTTGTACAAATACTTCAAACCCATACGTAATGTTAGGTGCTGGTTTAGTAGCTAAAAAAGCTGTTGAAAAAGGATTAACTGTGCCTGCTTATGTAAAAACTTCATTAGCTCCTGGTTCTAAAGTTGTTAGTGGATATTTACAAGAAGCTGGTTTAATTCCTTTCTTAAACCAATTAGGATTTAACATTGTTGGTTACGGATGTACTACATGTATCGGTAACTCTGGTCCATTAGCACCTGAAATGGAAGAAGCAATTGCTGATAATGATATGTTAGTAACATCAGTACTTTCTGGTAACCGTAACTTTGAAGGACGTATTCATCCTCAAGTTAAAGGTAACTACTTAGCATCACCACCATTAGTAGTTGCTTACGCGTTAGCTGGTAATGTAAATATCGACTTCTCTGTTGAACCAATCGGTCAAGACAAAGATGGAAACGATGTATTCTTAAAAGACATTTGGCCAACATCTGCTGAAGTACAAGAAGTTGTTGCTGCTACAGTTACTCCTGAATTATTCAAGAAAGAATATGAAAGAGTATTTGAAGATAACAAACGTTGGAACGAAATTCAAACAACTGATGATTCATTATACAAATGGGATAGCGAATCAACTTATATCGCTAATCCTCCATTCTTTGAAGGTTTATCAAAAGAGCCAGGCGTAGTTAAACCATTAGCTGGTTTAAAAATCGTTGGTAAATTCGGTGATTCAGTAACAACTGACCACATTTCACCAGCTGGTTCAATTGGTAAAACAACTCCTGCAGGACTTTACTTACAAAGTAAAGATGTTAAACCTGTAGACTTTAACTCATATGGTTCTCGTCGTGGTAACCATGATGTAATGATGCGTGGTACATTCGCTAACATCCGTATCCGTAACCAAATCGCACCAGGTACAGAAGGTGGATACACTACTTACTGGCCAACTGGCGAAGTTATGTCAATTTATGATGCAGCAATGCGTTATAAAGAAGACGGTACTGGACTAATGATTTTAGCTGGAAATGACTACGGTATGGGAAGTTCTCGTGACTGGGCTGCTAAAGGAACAAATCTTTTAGGCATCAAAACAGTTCTAGCTGAAAGCTTCGAACGTATTCACAGAAGTAACCTAGTATTAATGGGAGTTTTACCACTTCAATTTAAAGCTGGTGAAAATGCTGAAACATTTGGATTAACAGGTAAAGAAATCTTTGCTGTTACTGTAGATGAAAATGTTAAACCACGTGATCTTGTAAAAGTAACTGCAACTAAAGAAGACGGAACAACTGTTGAATTTGATGTAGTTGCTCGTTTCGATAGCGAAGTTGAAATTGACTACTACCGTCACGGTGGTATCTTACAAATGGTATTACGTGATAAATTAAATAATTCTAAAGTAACTCATTAATTAGATGAAAAACACGGTCCTTTTTGGATCGTGTTTTTTGTTGTTTGAATATATTATGGGATCGCTTTTAAAGTTGGGCATCACACTTAAAATCCGGGAGTCGCAAATAAAAAAGGAGAATCGCAAATAAATTGGGGCAATCGCAAATAAAAAAGGAAAATCGCAAATAAATTGGGGCAATCGCAAATAAAAAAGGAAAATCGCAATTAAATTGGGGCAATCGCAAATAAAAAAGGAGAATCGCAATTAAAATCGGGTAATCGCAAATAAAAATGAAGAATCGCAATTAAAATCCGAGAATCGCAAATAAACTAACCGATTATGCGATTTTTAGGAGAAATCTGAAAGAAATTAGATGAAATTCATCAAATTTCATTGAAAAGTGGTGTTCATTCTTCTGATTTTATAAAAAAATACCATTTTTTCACCATTATTTCTAGAATCGCAATTAAAATACGGGAATGTATTTAAAAGTACAATCCCAAACACAGCTAAAAATCAATGGATTGGTGGTCGCCCTATTGTCATTACAAATTCCTCTAAATAATTAATTAAAATTACGAATTAATAAACCATTCATGTAAAAAATATAAAATGAGATAAAAAGTGGGATTTATTTCGAAATAATTTTAGAAAAAAAGAATTAATATTAAAAGTCATTATGTAGTGCGTAAAAAAATCGCTTTGAAGATATTCGGGCTTGTTCCACTTTTGTATTTATTATGGTTAAATAGAGATAGTTAATTAAAAGGGTGATTTGTATGAGAAAAGTAATTCCTTTGTTAGTGCTTTTAGTTGCGTTAGGCTATTCATTTTTTCAATTATACGAGAAAAAAGAAGCAGAGAGTAAGGTTACTAGTAATAATGATGCGTATATTGCTTCGATTCAAAAATTGGGTGTACAAGTTGGTCAGCAAGCACCTGATATTCAATTGATGACTTTGGATGAGAAGAAGGTTAATTTATCTTCGTTCAAAGGCAAAAAAGTAATCTTAAATTTCTGGGCTACATGGTGTCCTCCGTGCCAAGATGAAATTCCGGCATTAGAGAAGTTTCATCAAGCGCATAAAGATATTGAAATGATTGGTGTTGCCGATTATATTGGTGAGAAGAAAGATTTGAATTTTATTAAGAATTTTGTTAGTAAAAATAGTATGAATTATAATATCTTAATTGATGAAAATGGGGATAATTTTCGGAAATATGGTGTGATTTCAATTCCTACTACATATTTTATTAATGCGAATGGCGAGATTGTTTTTAAGCAAATAGGACCAGTTACTGAGAAACAATTAAATACATTTTTAAAATAAGAAAAAATTTACTAAAATGTAAGAAAACTCTTTTTTTTGTCAATACTAACATAAAAAGAAGAGGTGATTGTTATGAGAAAGAAGAGACATAAATCGTTTCAAGAATTAATTAATGAAAATAAAAATTCTCTATTAAATGATGCGGAAGCTTTAAATAAAATATATGATCGTTTAGAAGAACGTTTAGAAAGAAAAGCTAAAGCAGAATAGACAAGAGTAAGAAGGAATTTATCCTTCTTTTTTTGTTTTTTAAAATCGATTTTTTTTACATATTTAAAGTAACAAAACTCATACTATCGCTAGGGGGCGATAAAATGGGAAATCCTAAAAAACATCCTAAAGATTTTGTACCAAATCATGTTGGTACTCAAAACAAAGCAGCTGGCGGGAATAAGGGTAAACAAATGCAATATAAAGATCCTACTGGCAAACAACCAATCGTTGATAACGGGTAATATTCAAATTCCAAAACACAATTTTGAATTGGAGTGATTAATGATGGAATACAAATCAAAGCCAGATGATCGCAGTGATAATGCTGATAAAATTCAAGATATGATTAATAATACGAAAGAAAATATTAAAGAAGCAGAGACTTCAATGCAGATTGGTAATGAACAGCAAAAACAAAATGCAATAGAAAAAAATCAACGTCGTGAGGAATCACTTTCAGCATTAGAAAGTGAACTAAGGGACGAGCAGGCATTTAATAATACGAATGACTGAATAAAAAAGAAGCTAGGTATTCTGAGTCTGACTCATAAATACCTAGCTTTTTTTTATGCTCTTTTTACGACATTAAAGTTAGCCTCTAGAAGTTCCCAATTTTGGATAAACGGTAAACCTAACTTCCAATAGGAAATACCGCGGATATTTTCTTCTTTTATTAAGTTAAATTTCGCCTGAATCGATCTCGCATCTTCAAACCAGACTTCATGTTTTTGCCCGTTTGATTCTGTGTAACGGAAATATGGTGCTTTTGCTTTGTTATCAAAAAGAATTTCATTTGTCATTTGAATTGCTAAATTTGTAGCTGCTTCTGCGCTTAAGGCTTTTGCCATCGTACCTTGTTTAAAAGGAACTTTCCAGTCAAAGCCGTATAAGTTTTGCCCCATCATAATTTTAGGTACTGGGATAACAGTTTTTGCGTAATTGATTACTTTACGAACTTGGTCGATAGGAGAAACGGCCATTGGTGGACCACCTTGCCAACCCCAGTCATAAGTCATGATAACGACAAAGTCTACAACTTTCCCAATATTTGCATAATCATGTGCTTCGTAAAATCTTCCTTTTTGAGTTGAGCTTGTTTTAGGTATTAATGTAGCACTTAAGATGAATCCTTGAGGGAGTCTAGATTTTAATTTATTTAAAAAGTTAATATAAGGGACTCGATCTTTAGAAGCAACGTCTTCAAAGTCTACATTTACTTCTCTAAAGCCGTATTTATTTGCTGTGCTAATGATTGTGTTTATTAAACGATCTTGAACGGCTGTACTTTGTAAAATATCAGTTGCAAGTGATGTGGAGAATTGGCCATTTTCAAGATTTGATACAACCATCATATAGATATTACGGTTTTCCTTAGCGATTTGTGGAATATTACCTAATGGTGGCTCTGTTAAAGAACCATCCCTTTTTGCATCAAAGCTAAAATGTGCTAAATAAGTTAAAAACTTTCCTTCCTTGCGTGCAGCATCTTCTAGAGCAGGCTTAATCGGGTTTGAAGTAGGTTGTAAGTAGCCAATGGATTCAACATTTCTTTTTTTACGTGCTGGCAAATGTAGCTTTTGGCCGACATTTAAAGATGCATATGGACTAATCCCACTATAGGTAGCAATTTGACTTGCTGAAACTCCATACGTTAAACCAAGATCGTATAAATTATCTCCAGGTTGGACAATATATTCGTTTCCTGTAGTTGGTACAACAAGCGCTTGACCTTTTATTATTTTATAAGGAGCTACTAGAGCATTTGCATTTATGAGCGATTGCCTTTCAACTCCATAAAAATCTGCAATACTCATGACTGTTTCTCCGCTTTTCACTACATGAATTTGCATTTTTTGTCTATCTCCTTTCATCAAACGTAGATATTCGTCTCTATTAAATATATGCCAAAGAGTTTGGATTAGAAGAGAATAGGTGGAAAAGCAAATCAATTTCATTTTAAAAAGAAACAAACCTAGCCATAGACTAGGTTTTGAAAATATAATCATTATTTTGTTTCATTATTACTATTTGGATCAATAGGGAATTGAATGATATTAGCATCGCTTCCTGAAACAGTAGGTAGTTTACCATCCCATTTTTCAGCTTTTTTATATTCAATTAATTCTTTCGTTAATGAGTGCTGAATGACTTGGTTTGCTTTTGCTTGACCTTGAGCACGAATTAGCTGTGAATCAGCGTCGGCATGAGCTTCTACCTTCTTTTTCTCAGCTTCAATTCGAGCAGTTTCAAGTTCAATTTTTTTACGATCATTTTCTTGGGCTGCTTGGACTCTTGCATCAATTGCATCTTGTGTTTTTGCATCAGGTTTTGGTGTTCCTAAAGTTAAATTTTCAACAAAAAAACCAAGTACTTTTACATCATCTTTATAAATTGTCTCAATATCTGCAGAGGCGTTACTTGATTTCTCGCCATATAATTGTAAAACTGTGTATTTCGAAACTGCAATTCGGGCTGCATCTTGTAATCGTTTCTTTAAATATGTTTCTTCTATTTCTTCGATAGCAACTGGACCAAACTCATTAAACATTGAGACAACTTTTGAAGGATCAATTTTATATGTGTAAGATAAGTCCATTTCAATTCTTTTTCCGTCTGAAGTAGCTAGAGCAACATCTTTATATTCTACTGTTCGTAAGCGGACTGGATATTCGGTGACTTTATCAAATAAACCAACAAAATTCCAACCTTGTGAAAGTGTATTTTTTTGTATTCCTCCATTTGGTGAATAAACAACCCCCACATAACCAGGTGTTATTTTCTCAATAAATAAAGTAGGAATTGTAACAATTAAAATAAGTGCGATACCAGCAATGATCCCACCAATAACTTTACGATTCATAAATGATTTTTTAGTTTCATTTGGACGAATTTCCATTTTGCTTTTCCTCCTTCTCCTTCAAAATATTTTTTACTTTTACTGTTTTGTCACCGATTTTTTCAAAGGTCGGTGAGAGAAGTAGCCATAAACCGAATAATAAAAGAAGGATGATGATAATTGACCCTAATATGACCTTCAATAAAATCTGCCTCCCAATTTTAGAATATTAGAAAATGATTAATTAATTATAAGGAAATTATAACATTTAGTGTATGTTAAAAAATAGAACAATTATTAATTTTTTGGTAAAGTAATCTGTAGAAGAAGATGAGGTGAAATTATGTTTATATCAGAGAAATTAGTTGAAGTAAGATATGCAGAAACAGATGCAATGGGTGTAGTTTACCATGCAAATTATTTAGTTTGGTTCGAAGGAACTAGCTGGAAATGGCTCTATATCAACGTTTCTGACGTAAACACCTCAATTATGTCTTAGTACAGTATCTAACCTAATTATTTACAATTAGGAGGGTACAAGATGGAAAATATGTACATAAAATCTTATCTTTTGGAAATGCAAATTAGGTCACAGTCTCCTGTAACAGTAAACTGTAAAAGGTATATCTTGAAATACTTTGAGAGGTATCTTAAAGGTCAAGGAGTGTCAATTGAAGATGTAACGACTCTTACTATTAAAGAATGGATAGTAAGTCAACATGTAGAGAATAATGGTGAATTAAATGAATTAAACAATGAATCTGAAACTAGAGGACGTAAAACAGAAAAGTTAAAGTCATCTACAATCAATACAAGGTTAAAAGTCCTCAAGAATTTTTATGAGTTTTTAGTCGAAGAGGGCGAAATCAAGAAAAATCCTATGGAAAAGATTAAATTCTTGAAACAGGATAAACATTTTATACAGGCATATAAGCAAAAAGATGTAAAGTCTATGCTAAATCACTATAACAACAAGACCTTTTTGAGTTCAAGGAATAAACTTTGTATTATGTTGTTAGCTAGTTGTTTTTTGCAAGCAGTAA
>NZ_NUCO01000001.1:0-38004 GCF_002555445.1 Bacillus sp. AFS017336 | reverse complement strand
CATTGGGAAACATTAGAAGACCATACAGTCGCATTTAGGCAATCTAACGAGTATCAAGAATGGAAAAAGCAATTACATCATTTTTATGACCCATTTCCGACAGTCGAACATTTTAAAAGAGTTAAACTTTAGTAAGTCTTATTCAACTAAAGCATGCGTTAGTTACATTAGAAAAACTCATAGTTCACATCTCTTCCCAAACATAATTTGGAATGGTTGCAATAAATAATATGTTTTGGAATACATCTATATCCAAAACAATATTATCTTTAGCCTCATATACTTTCTCTATCTTTTCGATAGTTT
The DNA here is from genome assembly GCF_002555445.1 of Bacillus sp. AFS017336. Lineage (NCBI taxonomy): Bacteria > Bacillati > Bacillota > Bacilli > Caryophanales > Bacillaceae > Bacillus > Bacillus sp. AFS017336. The sequence continues at coordinate 37,698 of NZ_NUCO01000001.1, read as the reverse complement.
CATTTCCAAAATCAAATTCATAAATTGCAGCACCTCTATCTGTTATACCAAATAATTTCTGTCCTTTTTTTATTAATTTAAATATCTGTTCATCAGTTTGTAGTTTTTTCCATTTACTTCCACTGACGTCACGTATCCACAATCCAATATCGGTAGTGATTACGATCTTATTCTTTAGGATTTTCATATCCCAAGGAATACCTACATTTTTGGGGATAGATATTGCATTCCATTTATCTTTGTTCTTCCGATGAATCTCCCTATTTTGAGTTAAAATAAATAACTCTCCCTTATCTGAGATTTGAATTGTGCGAAGGGATTCAGGAACTGTATGTTTTCCCCAACTATCCCCTTGAGTTATAGTTGTGTAAACCATACCATCTGATAAAACTGCAATGTTATTATTCAAAGAATAGTCTATGTTTTCAATTTCCTTTTTTAAATTCAATATTTTATTACCTTTATTTTTACTCGTTACATTTGACCATATCTCGGATGCCGTTGATACATACAATTCTTCTTCAGGGTTAAACCAAGCGTATTTTACATACTTACTTATTTCTAAGTCCGTCAACTTTTCCCCAATGTTTGAACTTACTCTAAGAAACGGATGATTGGCTGTATTAAACTGGGTTGGTTTTCTATCACCCCAAGTAACCAAGTTTCTTTTCCCTGCTGTGATTCCCATTATTGCCATACTTTTTTGGGTTATCTTAGAAGATTTTGATTCTTTTTGTAAGGATATCAAACCACCACCATATGGGACTTTGTGTATTGCGCCTGTCACTTCCGCGTTTTTAGGGTCGAAGCTAATTCGTGTAAATAATTTATTTCTATCAGTACCCAAAATGGTTATACTTGGTTTCCCCTCGATAAGATCAAGAGTATACTGGTAACCTGTAGCCCAATCCAATCCTTTCTGGAGACCATATTTTTTTTTTGCTATATTTAGTAGGTATGGACTATCAAACTTAATATCCTCCAATTTTATCGTTCCATTATTATCCCCTACATGCTCACGGCTAAAGGATATTTTCCCTTGAGAAATTCCTATAGATAATAATTTTTGATTTGATGCACTAAATTCCATATTCCAATAATACCGTTTCCCAGTTTCTCCCTTTGAACCTTCCAAATTTTCGTCGACACTTGTTATCCTCGTTAAAGAAGCATTTTTATTCCATGTTTTTGCTCTATTTAAGCCAAGATATATAGCCTCCTTAAGTGTTAATTCTTTGTTATCTATTCTTTTAATGGATGCCTTAACCACTTTTATTTCGATACTAATTAGAGTTAATACTATGGCTAATATAACTAATTTAGATGCTACCTTTTTAATACTTAACAAGGTGAAACCACCATCCATCCTATAATCAAAATAAAAAACCAGTTTTAACAAAGGGTTTGTCAAAATTGGTTTTTTATTCAATCAACTTACCACTTACTTAATTAAAAAAAGATTATTCGAACTAACTCAATGATTTTCAACTAAAGCATGCAATAGTTGAAGAACACGAGCTGCTTATATGCGGCTTTTTTTATTCAACAAAATAGCAAATCAGTTTTATAAGAGAAATTGCATTCCTGTGTCAAAAAGGCGAGATTTTCCCAAGTTATCGATGTGGAATGTGCTGTATAATTAATTAATAAAAGATTTAACATCTCTTTAGCTTATGGATGAAAATTAGGATGGAGTGATTGAATTGGAAGTAATTATAATGGGGATTGTTTTGGCATTTTCAATGCAATACGCAAAAAAAAGAAAAGTTAAGCTAATTGAATTTATCCTTAATTTTGTAATGTTTTCAGCTCTTATTTATGTAATTCATTTTGTTGTTGATTATACGAAATCAATATTCCATCTTTCAATGCGATTTGCTGGATTAGTATTTTTTATTGGATGCTGTGCTATTGTATTTATGTTCTGGAGACAATTTAAAAATCAAAGAAAGTACGAAACAAAATAACGCCTTTTCATTCAATGGTTCTTATACAACTAACTGATGCTTTAGTTGAACAACGTGATCGGCGATCTTGTCGGTCATTTTTTATTGAACAAAATGGCAGGATAGTATAATAAGATACTGTATAATTAAATTCATAATAGGTGGTGGAATTATGAATTTTAAAGAAAAATTGAAGTTATTACTTAAAGAAATTGTTTTTGACTTAGTAAATAAAGATTTTGTAAAAATTAGTTCCAAACTAATCAAAGAACTTACAATCGAGGACATTAAAGAAGAACTAAATTACTGGGGGACACTTACAATTCCACCTGATTTAGCTTACGAGAATATTAATTATATTGAGTACAATTATGGCGAAGGATATGCAATGGAATTTGAACTTTGGATAGATAATAAGTAAAGTGACTTAACATTGTCTTGTGAAGCAATAATCGACCAATCAGATAACGTTTTATCGTTTTCAATCACAAATTTACACGTTTTATAGTTATCGTTATTCAACTAAAGCATGCTTTAGTTGAACTAAGACACAAGGAGGAAATAGGATGTCACATCCATATGTAAAATTTGAAAATACACCTTTATTGAATGTAATTAGTAAAGGCATTGATGACCTTGTTGAAAATAATGATATCGAAGAAACTACAAAAAGAGAGTATATAGTCGTATTTCTGGATAAAAAAGTCCTTTACTGGATAAAATTCTTGTTTACTAGATTATAAAGTTCTTTACTGAATGTAATATTCTAGTAACAAATTAATTGACCACTATTACAAACAATTGTAATAGTGGTTTTTATTTTGTCTATTTAAACTTTTTCGGCAGTTTAGTTGAAGAATAAAGTAGGTAAAAATTGGTTTGTTCACGAAATAGCATTTGTTAGGAGTTTTTATACGAAGGAGAATTATATAAAAAGATTAATAATATGCGGTATTTTATTTATTGGATTACTTGCAGGATGTGGAAAAGAACCAAAAACAAATGCTGAAACTTTAGTTGATTTGGGTGTACCCAAGAAGATTGCCGAGGTAGTTGGTTCAATCATTATCGAAACTGGAAAGTAATCGAGTAGTTTGCATTAGTTGTGGCTAGGCAGATTAACTGAATAGTATAACAGCGGAGAAGAAGGAACTCTAGTGATGTTAGCCGAATAGGATAACAAAACTAATGGAATGGACATAAAGCTATTGTTGGCATAATAAAATTTAAAAACGACGATAAAGAAAGGTGAATAAATGATTAAATTAAATAATAAAGAATATAAAAATATTTTCCCATTAATTATTTCAATAAATTATACACCTACGTTTGTTTATTCAGTTTTGCAAGAGATAGTAGATGGTGATGTATTTGTTGATCATATCGAAACTCCAAAATCCATTTTTATTGGTACGAAATCAGGATTCTACTGTGTAATTGGAGAAACATCAAATATTTCTTTTAACTATTGGTTAAAGGAATTTTATATTGATAGAGTAGAAGAGAAGGAATTACCTTTTATTTTATATTCTTCATCAGGTTCTTGGAATCAATTAATTAATGACCTTTTAAATAACAAATTAACTAAGTTGGATCGATATTCTTTTACATTTAAATTTAAAGAAGAAATACTAGATAATTATGAATTACCACCAGACTATTCATTAAAAAAAATTGATGAAAATGTACTTCAGTCAAATGTTGGATTTAAACCAATTTACTATAAGCATTACTGGGATTCTGTTTCAAATTATTTAGAAAATGGTTTTGGAATTTGTGTTTTACTTAAAGAAGTGTCTGTATGTGAGTGTACATCTGTATTTGCTAATGAATTATTCTCCGAAATAGACATTGCAACTAAAGAAGAATATAGAGGGAAGGGTTTTGCCTTTATTGCTGCAAAAATGTATATACAAGATTGTATAAATAAAGGTTTAGCTCCTCGTTGGGAATGTGATATTGATAATTTTGGCTCAATACGATTAGCAGAAAAGTTAGGGTTTGAAGAACCTATTCACTATGCAGTATATTTTAAAGAGTAATTTTCACATGCCTTAGTTGAACCTACTTTCAATCAACTCAATTAATACTTGAGTCCAAATTGAAGCAATAAGGAAAGACATCATTGATAACTATTTGGATTCTCGTTTTGTTGTGTCAGAACATTTTAAGAAGGACATTTTTTCTAATAAATGATTCACTAGAAGCCAAGAATTTATTGCAGTTAGAGAAACTTCATCTGAGTACATGAATACCCATAATAGTAAGCTAACATATAACACAGCAGTTTAATTACAATAGATGGGCAGAATTATTACATATATTACAATTAGTAAAGAACTTTTTATCATGAACTTAATTCGAATTGTTACAATTATTACGAACTGTAAAGAACTTTTTTATCATTTTCAGCTAATTTAAAAGCTAATTTATCGACATTTTTAATAAATTCAGTAAAGAACTTTTTTATCAAAAGACAAGTCGGATATCTTTGTAAGTTGATAAATGAATCGGAAAATAAATAAATAAATTCTTATGCAACTAACGCATGCGTTAGTTGAACATCGTGAAGGCTGCTACTGCGGTCTTTTTTTGTGCTGTTTTGCAGTTTAGTTCAATTAAAGATGTCTGGAAAATTCAGGGAATGATATTATTTTTAGATAAAGTATTACTCTACTTTGTTTTTATACGTATTTAAAAGAATGGAAAAAGTAAAAAGTTTGTACTATTGTTAGTTGTTATTTTCATTTCTATTTTAGGTGTTGTCTTATACGCTAAATCATTTATGAATGAAAAAGAAAAGATAAGAAATCTAAAATACAAAGTTGTTGATGCAACTACTGATTATTTTGGAGATGGCAGATACCAGATCATGCAGTTTGACCCTAATGGGGATTACTACGTACAGGATATGAAAAGTTCTTTTCAACTTTTTGTTGGTAATATCAAAGCATACAAAAAAATTGGTAACGAGGTATATTTCATTCATAAAGAAGGTAATACAATACTGGATTATAAGAATAACAATTTGAAACAGTATATAGATACAACTAAATATATTGCTTCTGAAAAAGATTTTTATGAGGATATGCTAATAAGTGTAAATAAAAGAATCTTTGGTGATAAATGGATTCTATTAAAAAATTATAATGATTTTACTCCTAAAGAGAAAGAAGTATTTAATAAATTAAAAAGTAAATCGTAAGGTAATTTGTTATTCAACTAATGCAGTGCGATAGTTAAACAAGATTACAAACTTATTAAGAAAGGTTGCTTTGTTTGAACAATTTTAACTATTTTTCAGAAACTGAAAGATTAATAATTAGACCATTTAAAGAAGAAGATTTTCAAAATTGGCTTAGTGAATTTGAAAATAGACTTCCAGCTCAACATAAGTATGATAAAGGTAAGATTGATATGAGTGATTGTAGTGAAGAATGGTTTATTAATTTAGTAAGGAAGCATCAACAATTAGCATTGAATGATACAGCCCATGTTTTTGGGGTATTTTTGAAAAATGATGGAACTCACTTAGGAATGATAGATTTCTCTACCTTAGCTAGAAATGATTTTCAATGGGGTAGAATTGGCTATACCATCCATAACCAATATTGGAGGAATGGCTATGCCAAAGAAGCAGTAAAAGAAACAATTAAGATTGCCTTCAGGGATTTGAAATTCCATCGTATTGAAGCTCATATAAACGTTGATAATACTTCATCTATTAAATTAGCAGAAAGCGTTGGAATGAAGTTTGAATGTATAAGAAATGGGTTTATTTTCGAAAATGGTGAGTGGACTGACCACCTAATTTATTACATAAATTCGAGATGAATTCATATTGAACTAACGCATACGTTAATTGTACAACATGATCGACTTTTAAGTCGATTTTTTTATACGCTAAATGACGGCAGAGCTGAATAATAAATCATGATAAAATAAAGGGGAAATTGTAGAGGTGGGTTAAAGTTATTGACTAAATTATAAATATTTGATATTTTAATTCAATTAAATAAATGTTTATTTGGAGGTTTTATTAATGAACATTTTAAGTTCGTGGCTATATAACATGAAAATCATAAAATACTTATTGGGAAGGAGTTGATAATTTAAAACTTAAGGAGAGATATTAATGATATATAGAAAAGCAAATCAGAAAGATTATGATACAATTTTGAGTATATGGGAAGAGTCGGTTTTAGCTACTCATCACTTTTTAAGAGAAACCGATAGAGAAGAGTTTAAAAAAGAAATACCTTCATATTTCCCACATCTTAATGTCCAGTTATGGTATGAAAATGAGGATTTAATTGGCTTTTCCGCTATAAATAAAAAACACTTAGAAATGTTATTTTTAAAACCTAATAAAATAGGTAAAGGATACGGTAAAGCTATTATTAATTTTTTAATTAAAGACTTTGATATTACAACAGTTGATGTAAATAAAGACAATAAGAGTGCAACTAGATTCTATATTAATAATGGCTTTTTTATAGTAAATGAAACGGAGACAGATTCTTCTGGACGTCCATACCCTATACTAGAGCTAAAGTTAAAATAAGGTAAAGGTGGAAATCCTCTCTTACCTTTGATTATTGAACTAATAAACTGCGCGTTAGTCTAATAAGAATTAAACAACTATATTGTCACTTATCAAATACGCTATTCTTTCTGTAGAATCATAGGAAAGGATGGCGTTTTTGTATGTCTAACAAGTTGATATTAATGGGCATAAAGGATATTTCAAAGAATGGGCAAATAGTGGTACATACCAAAATGGCAAATTAATATGGGTGGCTTACTTTTTTGGTCTCAAGATGGAACGTTCATTACAATGGATAGTGATAATTTAACGGATGAAATATTGGGGAAAATTGCACAATCAATGAAGTAACCTAATGCAACTAACGCATGCATTAGTTCAACAAAATGACCGACTATTAAGTCGGTTTTTTTTGCTCTGGTTTGCTCTCAAGTAAATAAATTATTAATATTCTTTAAAAAAGTAATGAAGGTAATATCATTTTAAGGAAGAAATTAACATAATATGGAAAATTTGATTGTAAGAAGATGAAAGTGTTTTTACTAACTTAAAGATTCTCAATTTGTTTATAAAAGGAATGATGGTGATGATTTTATCAGTCAATCAAATTCATAAATCATATGGTAATGAAAAAGTGTTAACTGGGATTACATTTGAAATTCACAAGCCACAAATTGTAGCTTTAGTAGGTCCAAATGGTTCTGGGAAATCGACCCTTCTAAACACAATTACTAACCTTTTAGCTGCTGATCAAGGTGAAGTTACTATTCTAGGAAAAAGTAATAAAAATCCAACTATATTTCGAGAAATTTCTTTCATGCAAGATAATTCGGTTCTTTATGATTATTTAACAGGATATGATCATCTCCAATTCATTGGAGATATACAAGGAATTACAAGGAAACAATTAATGCAAACAGCTGAAATAGTAGGAGTTGATGGCTATTTGAACAAAAAGGTTGCTTATTATTCGCTTGGGATGAAGCAACTTTTACTTTTGACTTTGGCTATTGTTAATCAACCTAAATTGCTGATTTTAGATGAGCCGTTGAATGGTCTAGATCCGTCGAGTGCGATTAAAGTGCGTGAGCTATTATTACAGTTAGTAGAACAAGGAACTGCAATACTTCTTTCGTCACATAACTTATCAGAAATTGATCGTGTCACTTCTCATGTCTTATTTTTGAAGAAAGGAGTCCTTATAAATGAGGAACTTTCAATGAGTACAGAAGAACGTTATAAAAAGATTTTCTTTGATGAGGGGTGATTATATTTAACTTCATACTATTCGAATTGAAAAAATTCTGGCGTAAACGACATTTCCTTTGGATGTTACTTATAATTTTATTTTGTGTAGGTGGGACCTTTATCCAAAATTATATGGAAAAATCCACACTCAAAGACAGAGCCGAACAAAAGATGAAGCCTTATTTTGAAGAAACAGATAAAATTTATCAGAGTTTACGTGGACGTGAAAGTGATAATTCAATTGATGAGGTGTATACCAGACAGCTAGAAGAAATTATAGAAATGGGTAAGGCTCTTTACAATTGGAAGCTTGCAATTACCAGTAAAGATTGGGATAAGATTCCTACTTACGAGCATGACTTTTTAATAAGTTTATTGCAGTTCTCCAAATACGGTGGAGAATTTCAATCACTCCAAGGAATGGAGAGAAGCCGAGCGATTGCAAAAAACGAGTGGATGATTAAACATGATCTTTCGTATGTAGATGAAGAATACCCTTTAGCACCTATGTTATTTTTAAAAGTGAATTCCAAATTATTATTTGGAGTTACAGGTGTCATTGTTATGTTGTTTTTATTTGGAAATATAATAACCGATGAAAAAGAGCAAAACACATGGCTGTTTTTGAAAACTCAACCGATTCCAAGATGGAAACTTTTCATTGGTAAGTTCATTTGTATACTTATTATAGTATTTATATTTATTATATTAGTCATAATTCTAGGAATTGGTGTATCATGGATTTTTGGTAATCAGATGATGAATTTCCAATATCCTCAATTAGTGGGATCTGGAGAAACATTTACTATTATTTCAACTACTTACTACATAATAAGAGAATTAATTCTCTTTTTGAATACGAGTCTTGTAACTTTTGGTATCGTATTTCTAATAAGTAGATGGGCGAGAAATTCTTTTACTGTTTTTATCACTACTTGTTTTATCTTAACCGTAGGAATTACATTAACAGAAATGAATAAATCTATACAAGTAGGATGGAATCCGTTCCAGTCATTCCAATTTAACAAAATTCTAAATGAATCACTTAATAATACAGGTTGGATTTTACTTTTTTTTGCGATTGTTTGGAGTCTTAGTATCTTACTTCCATCTATATTTCTACCTGAAAGCGAAAGTGAGTTATTAAACAATTCGTCTTATCTAACTCCGTTTCATAGAGGAAAAACTAAAATTAATGCTAATCCGCTTTTGATCGTGATTTTGTTTGAAATTCGTAAAATAAGACGTAGAGGCTTATTCAAGCAGGTGAATTTTTTACTTTCAATACTAGTAATACTTGGTTATTTCTTTTTATCTGAGCAAACAGAAGAAAAGAAGAAAGAGTACTTTCAAGAATTAAAAGAATCAGCAGATATCATAGAAAGCGTTGTGTATCCGGACATGAAGCAACAAATAGCAATACTAGAAAGAGAACCTAATATTTCTACCTACAAGGAGCAGTTAGCTGATTTAAAGAAGGGAGAAGCTGTCATACTAGAAACACTAAATAAAAATAAGGCAGCAGTGAACGGCTATAAAAATGGCAACTGGTACCCCTTCTATGAATACCAACTTTTTCAAACGCGTTTTGCCAATAAGGAAATTGATTCAGGTAATCTACAAAATGCTTTTAAGGAAACATTGGGTCAATTCACAATAGATGTTAGTATAGCTGAGAAAAAGTGGCTTATGGAACACGATATTCAACCTGTATTTTCAGGTGATTTCGTTCAAACGATTTTTACAAACAATAGTGCACTTGAAAAAGATGGTTCAAATAAATGGTTAGAAATGAATCAGAAGTTAGATAATAGTGGTCTTTATACACTTTACGTATTCTTTAAAGATTATTTTTATCTAGTTCCAATCTGTCTATTTATATTACTATTTGGATCTGGATTTGCTATTGAACGAGGGAAAAAGAATACACTTTATTTTTTAAAAACTCAACCTATCGATACTAAGCAAATCTTTATTGGTAAAATATTAAATTCTACAATCTTTTCATTATTAAATAGTATAGGACTTGTTTTGTTCGTATTAATTATTGGAATGTTGTTTAATCGTTTCGGCGATTGGGAGTATCCTATTTTATTCTATGATCATCCCAAAATTGCAATTTCTTTAAATTACACGGGCAATATTTCATATGGGAGAAATGGGTTTCATTTTATTCCACTTGGAGTCAATATTGTACAAAGTCTTGTCTTATTAATATGCCTAATCTTATTTACAATCGCATTGTCGCACTTAATATCCCTTCTTTTTAAAAATTCATTAGCAGTATTTTCCACCACGATACTAACTTTATTGATAGGATACATTGTCAGTACAAAGGTAATTATTAATTTTGCTTACCTATCTCCATTTACGTATTTTAATATTGCAAAAATCACTAATGGCGAATTATCAATCTTTCTTGACCAGCCAAGCATAAGCATTCAAATTGGTTGCATGATCCTTTTTTTGTCAACAATCATTTTGGTGATAAGTGGATACTTATTAATCAGTAGAAAAAATAAAGTTTCTTATTGAACTAACTAATGCGATTCTTCAATAGTAGATCACTTTTTCTTATTAAACAAAATGGCAGTTTAGTTGCTTAAGAAATGATTTAATAAAGGTAGTAATTAGAATGAATTGAGGTATATTTGTGTTGGAAAAGAAAGTACAACTAAAGAAAAGTATAGTAATTATCCTTGTATTGTTATCCTGTTTTACAAATGTAGGTTGTTCAAAAACAGATAATATTAGAGAACCGATATCTATTAAAAATGTTGACTTGAAATACGTAGAAAAAATGGACCCTGAATTTTATATTCAAGAATTAAAGATAAACATGAATGATGATGAGATTGGTAAAAATTTAGAATTTGCTCAATATGATTACTTTTGGATAATAAAACTACTTGGAAAATATAAGAATGAGACATATGAAAAGAAAAAAACTAATTCTTTTTTTGTAAATATAACCTTTGAGGAATTGAATCGAAGTTTTGAATATGAACATAACAAATACAATGGAAAAACGGTTTCATTTTATATTAGCGAGAAACTTAAAAATCGTATTAAAGAACAATTCATAAAACAACATCCAGTAAATACTGTATTTAATAACTTTACATTTCCTGTAAATGAAAAAATTCAAGGGCATGTGACAATTGATAGTTCGAATGAACCGCAAGAATTCGATGAAATAACGTTTGAAATTAATGGTATTAGAAAGAATGAAGACCTTTCTCCTCTAAAAATTGTCAAAATTAGCGGAAAAATATCAGTTCCGATTAATAAAAAGAAAATAATTCCTTTTTCATTTGAACTATCTAATGAAGCTCTAAGTACACTAAAAAATTATAAATTTTATGTTCAAATTAGAACGTCAAAAGGTAAGATCTTATTAGATATAGACGGTTTTAAAATAGTTAAATAACTTTATGGAACTCTTGTACAACTAACTAATGCGTTAGTTAAAATGCACCTAGATTAGTACGCAAAAGGAGAATTCATCATGTTTGTATATTTAAATCTGTTTTTAGCGATTGTTATAATCCTATTAGTAACATTTTTTATCTACTTTTCTTATAAAATTATAAGAGGAAAAAAGACAATTAATTCTTGGATTACATTGATTGGTTTATCTGTGTTTATTTTTATTGTTATTTGGCAGGTGTTAATTGCTCTTGGTGTTGTTCAACCATAAGAGTTCTAAAGGTTGTCTAATTAAACAACCTTTTTTTAGTTAAAAAATCAACAATTAAATTTAACAGAGCCAAAAAGTAAAAACTTTAATAGGAGATTTTCTTGTGGAACCAATTAGATTAAAAGAAATTCCAAACGGCATTAGAAGTATTGTTGGAGATATTATTGAAATAGCATTTCCACGACAAGGTCACACATCAAACGTAGGTATTCTAAAAACAACGAATGGATACTACGTACTAAAAAGAACAAAAGGCGAACAGTATTCCTCTTTACTGACAAAAGAAGTACATGTACTAAATGAGTTATCTCAAACTGAGTTGTCGATTCCAAAAGTTTACAATTATATAGAGGATAAAAATGAAGATTCCTTTTGGTCATTAATGGAGAATATTGAAGGTGAAACATTAAGAAGCTATTTATCTATCGAGAATACAAAAGAAAAAAAATACGAAGCGATTTATAATTTTGGTAAAACTTTATCAAAGCTCCATTCCACAATTTGCCCGGATTCATTAATAAATAATAAATTGTGGCTGGATGATCAGTTGATTCAAGCCGATTATAATATTAAAAATTTCAAAGTAGATGGCACTTTAAAGGTGTTAAATAGATTAAAAGAAAATAAGCCAAGGACAGTTAATCAGACGTTAATTCATGGAGATTTTACGATTGATAATGTATTAGTCAAGAATGGAGAAATCACGGGTATTATTGATTGGAGTGGAGGAGCCTACGGAGACCCGAGGTATGATGTTTCATTGGCAATACGGCCTAAACCAAATATTTTTGAGAATAAAGCTGAAGTCACAATCTTCTTTGAAGGTTATGGAAATAGATTGATTAGTGATGAGGAATATCAATATTTTGTTGGAATATACGAGTTCTTTTAATGATTTATTATTTATATCAAACACGAAAGAGGATCAATTAAGTAAAGAAAAATTTATTTAAGAGCTAGTAGGAAGAGCATTAGAGTGGCAATACAAATGACCTAGTTATTGAACGCATGCTTTAGTTAATCAAAATGAACGGAAATTATAAAATCCCCAAAGTAGACTGCTAATCTATTTAATCAGATAAGCTTGATCGCATGTCTACTATAAGGGGATAATATTAATTAATCAGTTTTTTAGTTCAAAAACAAACATGAAAATTATTGATTCCTAAGTCGAAGGTGAATATTAGTTGTAAAAATGGCACTTTTATTTTAACTAAATAGCCATATTGTTTAATAAAGTTAACTGGATTTTTACAGTAACATTATATGTAAAGGGGGTTATAAATTGATTGAGGAATTAAAAAGAATCATTAAAAATTCACACGATGAAGAGATGAAATCACTTTTGTTTCAAATTCTATTGCGAATCAATATGTTTGAAGAAACTGACAACTATTCAAATAAGCAATTTGTGGCTGACTTGAAAAAGACATATGATGAATTTCTGAAATATAAAAGAAACCAAACCAATGAACAAAATAATAAAAGCTATAAGGTTGTACATATTCTCTTTGGTGATTCAGCATCTGGTTGCTTAAAAATTGCATTAAAAGAAATGGAACTACAAGATGAAGAAAAGGTTATCTCATTTTCCGATCTGTTTTCAATTGGTCCAGTTTGGCAATTGCATGATCACGTAGGGCTTAATCTTAGATATGAGTGGATAAAAGATCATCTAATCTTTGATGACGATTATTTAGATGAATACCAGGATAAGTTTAATCATACAACGAAGATGATAAATGAAATTCCTAAAAATACCAAAATTATGATTTGGGTTGGCGAAAACTCACACGAACAGACTGCTTTAAGATATGTTCTATATTTATTAAAAGATAAAAATTTCGATATTTTCTTAATGAATACAACTAAGCAATATAAAAAACAATTCAATACTCCAGATGCTGAATATTACCTGTTACACACTGGAGAAATTGTACCTGAAAAATTGAGGTTAATGTATGAGAAAAATAGAAATGTATCTCCAGTAAGTATAGAGAAACGTAAAAAAATGGAGGAAGAGTGGCTAAAACTATCATCTACACAAGAGGTTCTAAGGGTATGGGAAAATAAAGAAATAAAAAGTGTAGATGAAGACTATTATGATGACTTTATAATCAATAAAGCCAAAAAGCTACATAAAGGTCAAAAGAATATTGAATTTATGAAATCAGCACGCCTAATAGGAGAGGTTATAGGCTATTTAGAGCAATATATTGGTGATGGGTATATCGAGTATAGGGTCAGACATTTAATTATGAACGGCATTTTTGAAATTGAGGGTGTTCCGAAAGGGATGAGGTATTATAGCGTGAGACTCAGGAGGGGCAAATGAGAAACAATATTTACATAATTAGTACTTTGTTTATTTGGGTATTAACTGGGACTTTTATGTACATACATAACAAAGGGATGTTGAATGTCAGTCCTTGGGGTATGCATAATTTAATAATATTCTTTTACAACTTGTAGTGATTTTATTACCTATAACAGGTCTTATTTTATCAATCCTTATTAGAAGAAACGCTACAAAAATTGTATTGATAATGGGATCTTTAGTAAGTATTTACTTCCTCTCAATTCCTTTTAGTCTTGCTTGGATAGATTACTTGATTGTGAGACTATTTTAGACTAGATATTATCTGTTTGAATACTGTAACTTAATTAAAGTATTACATAATCAAAAGAAGAAAAAGAAGTTAAATTATTAGCAGAAAATAATAAGATATAATAAAAAATACTTAATAAGTAAAATATTTTAAACAGGAGAATTGTGATTTCAAAGAAACTTGACAAAGAAATAAACCTAAAGAAAAATATGATGGTGTACACTTACTAGCTATGTTTGCTATTGTCTTTATCCGTGAATATTTTCATCTGTCATACAATTTCTTTTTTATAGCAGTTACTCTTTATATGGTTGTTGCCTACTATTATCTAGAAAAATGGAAGATGCGTAGAATTTTAAAATACGTTATTCTTGCTGTCATTGCTTTTTTGACAAGTAAATTTTTCCTTTAGGACTTTTTACCCCATATTTTGAACGGTTTAATCGACTATTTGGTCGATTTTTTTCATTTATCACTATGATTTAATAAGAAACATCTCATTTGGAAAACTATAATGAGGTGTTTAATGAAAAAATACATGATTTTAGTATTAATACTTTTTTTGTTATTTCCGAAAAATATAGAAGCAGCGGATGAAGATTATATAATAGTTTCGAAATCTGAAAAGGATAATATCACCTTGTTTGCTAAGAAGATTGGAGATATGTATAGAGAATTTAAAATTGAGTTTAAAGGCGAGACTTATTTTAGACCGTTCTGGATGAATGTAACAAACCCTACTTTTGCCCCACAGATTTTGTACGAGGATATTAACAAAGATGAAAATAAAGATTTAATAATTGTCTTGAACAAAGGGTATGGTACTGGTGTATTAGATGAAGAGGTTTATGTTTACAAGTATACTAATGGTTTGATAGATGAAGTTGTAGATAATCCTTTAGCTATTATTCATAAAAATGTTAAAACAAAGTTAACTAGCGAAAATGCTGAATTAATTATAGGTGGTAACAAAATATACACGATCGATACGAAATCGATAGAACAATCTCATTTAGGTGAAGATATTGGTTTTGGAAGCATTGTTGATTATGAAGTAATTGATAAAAAATTAATGGTTAGAGTAAGTGCACAAGTAACGCCTGCTATGTTTATTGGGGATATACTTATTACTTATGGATATCGAGATAAAATGTATCAAGCGAATAAGATTGAATTTATTCCGTATAATTCAACAGAAAAAAATCCTTTCTTGGGTCCATTAAATCAGTCAAATAAGTTCAATTAGAAAGCGAATTGGAATACCAAGTAACATGGATGTAGTTCTTGTTTTAAAGTTGATAAAAAGTTCATAACAATAGAGATCATAAGGGAAGATAACATCAGAGGTGATTTTATTGAAAATGAAATTTATGTTTTTAATTTTCATATTGATGTTGTCTTTTGGAACAAATATAGGATATGCACAACCTAAAGAGTGTCCTGTTTTAAGTAATTTAGAAAAAACATCGATGAAAGATCAGAATGAAGTGATAAAAGCATTAAATTCAATCATTCCAAAAACATATGTTGCTAGTTCAGATGATCCTGACATCTATACAAAGTGGAATGTTTTAACCGCTAAACCATTCCCAAAAACTGTTGGCGTTAAAGAGGAAGAAGATTATTATGGAATGGCAAAGTATTTTTGTGGTAAAGAAATTGCTGAAAAATCTTGGCTAGTACGCTTAGATTTTCCAAAAGCTCCCGGAGCAAGTATAGGACAGGGGCAAATTTTTTTAGCAAAAGATAAGAAAAAAGGATGGTTTGTTTGGTTTAGATACCATTAAAGGTATTGGTTTTATGACGTTTAGAAGTTTAAATGCAACACCTTTTTATATTTAGTGGTTTAGTGTAAAGGAAGGAGTATCCATTAATAAAATAGAATTTTGTAATAGCTTTATTAAAATTGTGCCTAAGAGTCCTATTGATGGCTCTTTTTTTTATGTATTTAGCCTTATTTAGTATAGCAGTATGAAATAATTTAATAAAAAATAAATTTATTACCAATAAACTGGATATTTGAACCGTCTAATAAGTAAAAGGAGGTATAAAATGGGGCAAACGAGTTCGCAACAAAGAGAAATTCTAATTGATGAATTAGATGAATTTAAACAATTATTTAATGAACATAAGAAGCATGTATTTGCAATGGCGCTTTCTATATTGAGAGACTTTGAATTGTCAGAAGATGTGTTGCAAGAAGTTTTTATAAAATTATTTCACCAGCTTAATCAAAATAAGATTTCAAATATTAAAGCTTGGCTGATTAGTGTTTCTCGAAATACTGCTTTAGATCTTTATCGAAAAAAGAAACGAGAAATAACAGGATTTGATGATGTTTTTTTCGAGCGAGCACAAATTCTTTCTGAAGATCCACTAGACAAAATAGTATTAACCAAATACATAGAAATGCTTGATTTTGAAGAAAGACAGATTGTTATTATGAAAGATTTTTCAGGTATGAAACACAAAGAAATTGCCATTATCCTTGAAATGCCGCTTGGTACGGTTCTTTGGAAGTACAGCAAGGCATTAAAAATGTTGAAAAAATGTTTAAAGTAAGGAGGGATACGATGGAGAAAGATAAAACGTTAATGCACTTGCATAGTGCAATTGAAAAACAGGTTCCTGATGTATGGGATAAAATTAAGGATAAGATTGTAACAGATGAACAAGTACATATAAATGAAGAATCATCGCTGATAAATGAAAGAGTTTTATACAAAAGTAGAGGATTATACAGAAGATTACTTGTAGTTGCAGCGGTTTGTGTGATTTGTCTACTATCGATAAGATTTACACCAGTGTTGGCATCGATTCAACAAATGTATGATAAAATTTTTTCAAGTGATCATATTGATGATTCAGGTGTTAGAGCTGTAATTAAATTAGGTCAACATCAAGCGATTAATCAAACTTATTTTGATGCTACAAATGATATAAGTGTACACTTTGAAGGAATTATGACTGATGATAAAGAGACAAAACTTTTATTGACTTACCATAGTAAAACGAAGGATTTAAAAAATTATTATATTGATATTTTTGAAGGTGATAGTTCGATCAATTTAACGGTTGGTAACAATAAAAAGCTGAAATTACATAACGTAGGATGGGGTAGTAGATATTACGACCGTAAAGAAAATAAAGTAGTGGAAGCATTGTCATTTGAGTCAATCAAAAAGTACAAAGGACAAAACATTCATTTAGAAATTGAAAATTTAACAATATATGGTGATAAAAAGGACAGTATGGTACCAGCAATTTGGAATTTTGATTTCAAACTAGCTAATTCTGCCATTTCTAATCGAGAAACAATTGAAATAAACAAAAATTTTACCTACAAAAACATAGAATACAAAATTAAAAAGGTTGAGTTTTCGACACTGGAAACAAGGGTAGTCGTTGCCGGCTCAGATACGAAAGTATTTACTGATGAAAGTGGAATGCGATACACAGTAATGAGTAAATTGGAAGAACAATTCCTTAATTCTAGAAAAATCGATAAAGAACTAGGGTATACAGTAAATAATAAAAAATCGGGAATTTTCTTAAAATCGGCTGGGGAAAAAGTTGTTCCGATTTTTAGTAAAGGTGAGGTGGCTGGTGAAGATGATGAATATATTATGATTTTTGCTCCAGTTAAGGATCGCCGGGACTGTGCGCTTGAAGTTGGAAATGATATAAAAATCCCTTTAATTAAAAAGTAATAAATTGAAAGGTTCGACATTTGTGTCGATCCTTTCTTTTGATTAGAAATCTAACTAGTAGAACAGAATTGGATGAATTATAGACAATTAAAAAAATATAGATTTTATGGTAAAATTTAGTAATAATTATTTTATAGAAATAGAATATGGAGAATAGAGAGGAGAAAGTAATGATTAAAAAGACTAGTTTAATCTTTTTAATATTAGTCATTACTCTGAATTTGGCTAGTTGCCAAATGGAAAATAGGGGTAACACAAGGCAAGTAGGTAAAGTTATAAAGAAAAATTTCAATCCAATCGGTAAGTTAACTGGCATAAAAACAGATTATAAACTTTCTTTAAAAATGAAAAAGGATGAAAAGTTTGAAGTACAAGCTTACATAACTGTTACAAATATAACTAAAGATAAATTGAATAATATTAAACTATATTTTATCCCGAATATGTTTACAAAAGAAAACTCGCCCACACTTCAGCACCCGTCAAAAATCCACATTAAAAGTATTCGTGTGAATGACATTCAAACACAGTACAATCTTAATCAAGATACATTAACAATTCCATTCAAAGTCAATTTAGAGAACAATCAAACAGTTAGCTTATCAATTTCTTATTCATTTAGCTTACCTGACCAGGGTTTTCGATTTACAAAACAAAATGAAAATTTTTTCTTAGCACAGTGGTATCCAATGGTTCCAACATATATAGAAGGGAAGGGTTGGAATAAACATCCTTACCAGTTTAAGGGCGAATCATATCATACGACGTTCAGTAATTTTAACCTAAGTTATGAAGTGCCAAATGAATACACCGTTTTCACAACTAGTGACCAGGATGAGTTTCCAAGTAAACCTTCGAACCAACTTAATGTCCGAAATGAAAAAGAAGTCTTTGTTGGGATTCTAAAAAATCCAAATGTCATTACTAAAAAAGTCGGAAAGGTCGAGATTAGACTAATTAACTTTAATGAAAACATACAAGAAGATTCATTAGATGCTGCAGCAAAATCACTAAAATATTTTCAATCAATCATCGGACCTTATCCACTAAGACAATTAGATATTATTTCTAGTAATACCGGCCATTCGGGCATGGAGTATCCAGGGATAGTTACTGTAGATACAAGTGCGACAAGAAACGTTTTGAGATATTTAATTGTTCATGAAATAGCTCACCAATGGTTTTATGGAGTCATAAGTAATGATCCGTATAAAGATGCATGGTTGGATGAAGGACTTGCTTCAGTAGCTACCAGTTTATTTATAGCAGGAAAAAATGAAATTCCAAATAATAATATACCAATTAAATTAACATCTAAGCCTTCTAATTTATCTATTAATCAATATACTCCTGTGGAATACCCTAGTTATATTTACGGACAATCTTCTCATGAATTATTAAAAATATTTAATCAAAACGGTGGTAGAAAAGCATTGGAAATGTTTTTGAAAGATTATTATTTTTATTATCATTATAAAGAGGTAGACACAAAAGAGTTTTTAAGATTCTTGAAATTTGAACTTAAAATTAAAGACGATAAAATATTCGAAAACTGGTTGAATGTTACCGGAAAAGAAAAAACATCCTCATAATAAGGAAGTACATTAAATGAGAAATTCATTTCGTGGTTATTTCAATAAAAGCAACTTTAAACTTATTATTGTAGAGAAAAAATTGAGGTGAATTCATGAAGGAGGCTCAGGCCTCGCCCCATGGAAAGTGAGACTGAAAATACTTCTGATTATTTGAAAAGTTCTTTTTCAACAGCCTGAAGCCTATCCATTTTATAAGATAGGCTTTTTTTATTCCACTAATCTATTAACTATTAAAATAAGTCTAAGTCAAAAAAATTCATCGACCTGTACGCGCCTTCTGCTCACTCAATTCAAGAGCTATCTCATATTCCTTATTTGGAATCAATGGTGAAATCTCACTACTAATTAATTTAGCAACCTCATTTTCATTTAATTCTCCACTATCGAACCTTCTGAATATATCCTGCATTTTCCAACTCACTTTGTAAAAAAAGCAATCACTTGCTGCTTTTGCTTCTGCATCAGGATTTTTGAATTTATAATTAGAATACTCAGAAGCGGTATGCTCTTTTTTATTATGCTTTCCATCCATAACTGCTGCCATCGCATTCGAACTTAAAGGTAGAATGATTAATACTGTTAGGATTACAGTTAATAAATTTTTCATAAAATATTTCTCCTTGTACATTATTAATTGTTAAAGTTTAGTATCAACGCTAATGGTATATAAAATACAAAATGGACTAATGATTAGAATAATTAGCCCAATTCACTTTAATTAAGTTGTAATATTTTATCGCCAATTTTTGGTATTGATGATCTAGAATCCGTATCCTTAGAAGAACAAAATAATTTCAATCAGTCTACATTTGTTACCACAGCTTCTTTAAAGGCGAAGTCAGATTTCTTTATCTGACTAAGTTCTTTTGATGACATTTTCTCATTTTTTGGAATGGCTATTTCTTCTTGAGTACCCTCTAACGTCCTCTTCATTACATTAAAAGCTAATAATGTAAGAATAAAAGCGATACTTGGTCCAAAGACAATCCACTGATCGAGCATTAGCTCTTTGTAAGATACTCCGATTAAGGAAGACCATTCGTGTGAATTCGGGAATGTGATGCTGTTTACAGTGTCTAGTTGGATTGTTGTGCTACCACCGACAAAAATTCGAAAAACACCTAGGTGAATAAGTAATAATAAGACACTAATCATTTGCTGAACGATCATTAGTAGGATTCTAGAACGTAGAAATGGCATTACATGTTTTCGTATAATCCTAAACTTTGTTGCTCCTATTGCTCTGGATGCTGTAATAAAATCTTCGTTGCTAAAATGGCTCACTTCATTGCCAATAGCATGAACGAGAGAGGGTAATGAAACAATTGTTAGCCAAAAAATGATTGAAACAATATAGGAAAAGCCTTTTGTAGCATCACTAAATAGATTTATATCAAAAAACAACATGACGAGGAGGATAGCTGGAATAAATCGGAATGCTCGCTCAAAAGTTGTAAAAAGTGTTCTCATTTTTTGTAAATAAATCCCATAAATAATCCCAATGAAAACACTTAATCCAACTCGCAATAAACTCACACTCAATCCGATTAAAATGGTATATTTAGCACCATCAATGACTAACCAAAAAAGGTTATTTCCTAAACGATCGACCCCGAAAGGAAAATCAAAACTTGGTGGGAATGGTCGCATTTTCGTGATGTTTCCATTTCCATCATATAAAAATGTTGGTGGAGATTTAATGTGATCTTTTAAAACATATGTATAAAGGAAACTTATGGCAACTAAACTAGTTAGAAATAGTAATGAGAAGATGAAAGGAAGTCTCGTCCAACCTTTTTTCATTCGGATTGCTCCCTTCCTGTCAGTTTGATCGCGACTAAATTAAATATCATTTCTATGAAGAAGAATGGAATAAATAAAGCGATCAAACAGATGTAAAATGCGTTAGGTGTTTTCAACGCTGTATAAAGTAATTGAAAAAAACCATGAATATTAAATAATGCTTCAACAACTAATAGATTCGAAACGAGCAGCCAAAATAAGTAGTGCGAATGCGAAAATAGAGTTACTACAACGTTTCGTAGAATATGCCTTAGTAAGATCCATCCATTGGATAAACCTTTTGCTTTTGCAAATTCGACATATGTTTTTTTACTTTCTTCTTCAATTGCAAGAAAACTCATTTGGAATAACATGATCCCAGGTAGTATAGACACGACTAAGATTGGAAGTACATATACTTTCTCAAGTCCTGCGACTGGATCGACGATTAGAATATTTGTTTTTTTATAGAGCCATATAATGAATAATTGAACTGCGAAAATAAACATAACATCTGGGATACTTTGTAAGAGAAATAAACATTCTTTGACTACTTTTCGCATTTTTGGAGATAACTGATAAGTTACATAGGAAAAGAAGATTCCTAACGTGAATGTACAAATAAAAGAAGATGATAGAATAATAAACGAATAGATAAATGGCTCTTTTAAATAGCCCCATAAAGGTGTTATTTTTGAAAAGGGCCCTACTTTGATTGTTATTTCATTTAAATGAAGAAAGCTATGACCAAACGTACTAAGTTGTTTTAAAACCGTGTGGAATAATTCAGTTTTTGTCGTATGTAAACTAACTGAAAACGCTACAATGATTCCTATCAAAATGATCGTAAATAGTAATTGGTAAAATTTTTTCCATAGATAATAACGAATACTCATTTAATCGTAATCTCACTCCTTTATCCTCATTATCCTTCTGTAAAACTCATTCATCATCCTTTCATATTTAGAATCTATTTACATCTAGTTTAAACTACATTGGAAATTATTGTAAGAAAAATTAGAATTTATTGCCAAATTAAAAGAAACTACTAGGAGGGTTAAATGGAACGAGTTAATTTTTCAAGTAATCGATTGATTTTTGAAAAAGCAGAGAAATCTTTCGTTATTCATAAAAAAATAATAAAAGCGCTTCTACCAGAAGCTGATCTTCAGCACATTGGTAGTACGGCCATTCCCAACAGCCTGACAAAGGGCGATTTAGATATACAAGTACGAGTTTTTCCTGAGGAATTCTCAAAAGCTGTAAAATTACTTTCAACATTATTTGAATTAAATGAAGGTAGCATTAAAACGAATTCATTTAGAGCATTTAAAAATGATTCACTTGACCCACCAATAGGTGTACAACTAACAATTATTGATTCTGAATTTGATTTCTTTTGGAAATTACGTGATCTTTTATTATTAAATGAAGAGTATAAAATCAAGTATGATCATTTAAAAAGAAAGTTCGAAGGGAAGGGTATGGAAGAATATAGGGATTGTAAAAACGAGTTTTTCGCAAAATTAATGAATACTCCTGAATATAAAAAAATGAAAAGATGACTGATCTGAAACGAAAAATTATTCTGCATTTTAATTTTTACTAGTCTCTTTCATCTTCAATAAGTTTGAATGAATTCCATTTTAAAAAGTAGGCTCTAATTTAACTCTCATATGTATCGAGTTGACAACATATTAAATATTAAGAGAATTTAATGAAATAAAAGGGGAAACAGTTAATCTATTAAAATTCATGAGTAAGGGGATGAAGATGAAAAAACTAAAATTAAGTTTTATAGTAGTCTTATTTATTCCAATACTATTAGCTGGCTGCAATAAAACTGTGCTTACTGATGGTAGCATAAATGTTACAACAGAAATGGATCAAATCATTTCAGATTACATTATTGAACAATATAAAGGAATATACGAGCCAAGCGATAAACAATTTGAAGTACATAAAGTATATGGAACGGAAAAAAAGAATAATAAGTTAACAGTCTACTTTTATTCCCTTTTCGGCACCTATAATTTGTCAACAAAAACAGAGGAACAGGGTGGTCACTCCTTGCCCGCATTAATTACATTGAAGCGACAAGGTTCCTCCTATTCAGTTGTAAAATATAAAGAGCCAGATGAAGGCGACCCTGGGATATCTTTAAAAAGAATGTTTCCACGAAAGTATGTAAAACAAGCTAGATATGATGAGAGTGATCTTGAAAAATTAGATTTACAAATGAAGAAAAAAGTAGAACAATGGTTAGCAGAAAATAGATAAGAAGGAAAGGATTGGCATATTAAGCTAATCCTTTTTTTATTTGACTCTGTTAAAGCAGATTGTTGATTTTTTTTTTCAACAAAATGGCAGATTATATGAATAAGGTTAAATGGTAAAAAAAGGGAATTTTGATAATTTTGTCGAATATGAATGTATAGGAGGCGAGATACAATGAAATATATACAAAGAATTTCTGTATTTATATTGATTACAATATTATTATGTGCGTGTCAGTCAAAGTCTGTTGATGTTCATATGAAGACAAAAATTTTAGAAATTCCAAATACAAGTGAATATGTAATCTTAAGGGTTCAAAGTGTTGATAAAGGGGTAGCCTCTGAAGAAACAACAATGACTATAAAGGATAATAAAAAAATTAAAGAGTTTATCGAAAAAGTAAACAAAATGGAAGTAGTTCAACCTTCAAAAGATGAATTAATGGAGAAGAACAAAGAATTAAATAATAAGGGAAATTACATCTTTGTATTGTCGGATAAAGAATCAATGGACAACAAAGTATATTTAATGAATTTTTTTAAAGATGGAAGGATAATTTTTCAGAAGCCTAATGGAAAGAAAGTAAGTTCTATTGGGGAAGGTCAAAAAATGATGTATTGGTCAAAAGTAAAACATCCTGAATTACTTACTGAGTTAAAAAATCTATTAAATATAAAGTTTTAAAGCTGCTAATATGCGGCTTTTTTTATTAAAGTAAATGGCAGTTTAATTAAAGTGAAAACTTTCACAAAAATGATTATAAATTTAAGTTCTAATAACCAATTATCTGAAGATGTTCCTCAACAATCAGGCCATATAAAGGAGTAAGGCTTATTTTAACGGATCAGTTTACTCGAATAATTTATTAATAATGAATAAATATTTCCTGATTATAATGCCGTTACATATCTATTTCATTCTTCATCTATTGTTAACAGGAATAAAGATTGGAGGTGAATTTTACATGGGAAAAAGTAATGATTTTCATCTTTCGTTCCTAACGTGGAATATTTATCAAGGTACAGATCCTGCACCATTGATTAATGCTACCCCAGAGCAAATCCCTGAACGAGTAACAGAAATCTTTAGACTTTTTCTTGCAACTAATTTTACTGTTCGTGCAAAGGCAATTGCTAGAGCTATTGCATCAGAAAAACCTGATTTTATCGGTTTGCAAGAGGCTCAGCTTTGGGAGCTAATTATCCCAACTTTCGGAACAATTACCTATGATTTTATAGAGATATTATTGGAAGAGTTGGATGAAAGAGGGTTGAAGTACGAAGTTGCAGCTCGAAACCGAAATTTTAATATACAACTTACTGACAGCAATGGAAATATCGTTCGATTATTGAACAGGGATGCCATATTGGTTCGTAAAGAAAAAGACTTGAAGGTAATTAGAAGCCAAGAAGCTAATTTTCAGACAAATCTAATTGTACCAATAGCAGGACAACCTTTTACAGTCCTTAGAGGTTGGTCTTCTGTAGATTTTAAGAAGGATGGACAAGTTTTTAGGATGATTAATACACATTTGGATCCAGCTGTTGAGGCGATACGGAATGCTCAAGCTAATGAAATTCTTCAAGGACCAGCAAATACTCATTTACCTGTAATAATTACCGGAGATTTGAACTCCATCCCTAATAGCACAACTTATAATTTGTTTATTAAAGGAGGCTTTCAAGATGTATGGAATGAGGTAGGTGAAGGTCCAGGACTTACCTGTTGTCAGGGGCCTGATCTTTTAAATGCAATTTCTAGCTTAATTGTTAGAATAGACTATATCTTGTTTAAAAATGGTTGGAAACCAAAAGAAGCAGAATTAGTAGGTGAAGAACAGAGTGACAGAACAAGAACGGGTCTATGGCCGTCCGACCATGCAGGTGTATCTGCACGTTTACATTTAGAGGATCATCATCACCATGATGAAAGTTGTAGTTAACAATTGCCAAAGAATGAATAGACCGTTAATTATTAAAGAGACGGTCTTTTTTAGTGTACAAAGTAGAGCTTCCATATGTTATATTCGTTTCCTAAGAAAGTTTCTATAATGATAAGTTAATTGAAGGATACTCAACAACTACTTTAAAAGCATATAAAATACAATCCAACACTATTAATTAAATACTGATATTGATATTGATCAAATCCCTACTGATGCTTTAAAAGAGTATCTTGTAATTGATGAAGAAAAGTTAAAACCTGCAACTCTAGCACATAGAGTTCGTTTTATAAAATCTTTATTCCTTTGGGCTCATGATGAGGGTGAGATTCATAGTAACCCTTCTTCAAAGTTAAAAGAACCAATAGCTGGAACCAGAATTCCTAAATTCTTAACTGTTAAGGAAATTGAACTCCTTCGGGAAGCCTGAAATACGCCAAGAGAACATGCAATAATTGAGTTTATGTATTCATTAGGATGCCGTTTAGGCGAAATTCTCTTAATAAATATAAATGATATAAATTAAACGAATCAATTTGTAATAGTACGAGGAAAAGGTGATAAAGAAAGAGAAGTATACTTCAATACTCGAACTGAAATTTGGTTATTTAGATACTTGAACGAACGAGACGTCATTATGGAGATTAAATTCTGAAAATATAATGAAACAGTTACTTGATACAGAATAAAAATCATAAAATAACCAGAAGACAGGGGCGGTTGATCAAATTGTAGGTAGACTATATCTTTACTTTCCGGCTAGCTATGGGTAATTTAGTTGAGCAAGGTACAATAAGATAACCCTTTTTTCGTACTTTTATTTAACAATTTAGGCGCATTGATCTAATTGATCAAGCGTCTTTTTTGTGCTAGAGGGTGGAATGATGCGGACATTTCTTGAGAGTATATATGATAAACTTTATTAGGGATTTTCATATATATGAAATATATTTCACGAAATATTGATTATTACTCTTATGTGTATTATATTATTCATGAAAATGAAATTTGAGGTGATATGATGAATATTGGAATGGAAATAAAGAAATTGAGGACTGAAAAAGGTATCACTTTGAAAGAGTTAAGTGAAAAAAGTGAACTATCTATTGGATTTATATCTCAATTAGAAAGGGGACTTACTACAATAGCAGTTGATTCACTTGAAAAACTAGCTGATACTTTGGGAGTGCATTTAACACATTTTTTTGATTACCCACTTAAAAGAAAAGATATGGTTTTGAGGAGTTATGAACAAGAAATAATGGATTCGGTAGAAGGAGGTTTTATTAAGTATAGTTTAAGTACAGATTTGGAAAATAAACAACTTGTTCCAAGGCTTATAGAAATTCTTCCTCAAAAGAAAGATGAAGAAATATTATCCTATAAGCATGAGGGAGAAGAGTTCGTATATGTTTTAGAGGGTATTTTAACAGTTTACATAAATGATACGAGGCATGAAGTATATCCTGGTGACAGCATTCATATGGACTCAAATATTGCACACAATTGGGCTAATTACACGAATAAAAAAGTCAAGCTTATAGCTGTTAATACGCCTAATTATCTCTACAATAGAGGATTTGATAATACAGATGCTGACTAGTAAAGACATTATATAAATTAATAGAAAGTGATAATAATAATGGATAAATTAATATTGTATCTAATTGGTTCTTTTTTTGTAATTGGAGCTATTGATTATATTACCGGAAATCATTTGAAACTGGGTGGGAAATTTGAGGAAGGCATAAAGAGCATGGGGACTTTAGGGCTTGGAATGATAGGAATAATTTCTTTAGTTCCTATATTTACGAATTTTTTATCTGTTGTGATTATTCCAATCTGTAGAGTTTTTCATCTAGATCCCTCTATAGTTCCAGCAACATTTTTAGCTGTAGATATGGGTGGCTATCAAATGGCTAATAAATTAGCATTGTCAGAGGAAATGGGATCATTTTCAGGAATTATCATTGCATCTTCTTTAGGAGCCACAATTAGTTTTTCAATACCTGTCGCGTTAGGGATGCTTTCTAAAGAGGATGAAAAATATTTTTCTAAAGGTGTTTTGGTTGGAATTATTACTATACCAATAGGATGTCTGTCAGCAGGCTTATGGCAAAAAATAAATATCAATCTATTAATTTTTAATCTGGTCCCTATATTTATTTTCGCCATTATTTTAGGGGCAGGATTATTAAAATTTCCGCATGTTTTTATAAAAGTTTTTAATGTATTTGGAAAGCTTATAGTAAGTTTGAGTACTGTTGGATTACTTTTACAAGGTATAAATGTGATATTTGGTGTAACGCTTGTCTCAGGATTAGCACCACTTTCTGAATCTACTATTATAGTGGTCAAGATTGCACTTGTTTTAGGTGGAGCATATCCCATGTTAGCACTTATTAATCAAATCTTTAAAAATAGCTTTGAAAAAATAGGGGAGAAGTTTGGAATTAATTCAGTGTCAGTAGCAGGTATTTTAGGAAGCTTAGCTAGTAATTTGTTGATATTTGGAGCATTTAAGGAAATGAATCCTAAAGGAAAAATGGTATGTACTGCCTTTGGTGTAAGTGGAGCATTTGTATTTGGTGGTCAACTAGGATTTGTTTCAGGAGTAGCACCAGAAATGATAGGCGCATTTATCATATCAAAGCTTACAGCTGGAATCATTAGTATAGTACTAGCTGTTTGGCTGTATGAACGTGAAAATAAAGAATTTAGTCTTAAAGAAAATGGAGGTATTAGTAATGAACATCAGAGATAGAGTCGAAAAGTTAAGGCAGCTAATGAGAGAAAATCAAGTGGATGCTTATATAATTCCAAGTTTAGATGCACATCAGAGTGAATATGTAGCGGAACATTGGAAATGTAGACAATGGATATCAGGATTTACAGGGTCTGCGGGTACTGTAGTTATCACATTAGAGGATGCTGGGTTATGGACAGATGGCAGATACTATATTCAAGCTGAAAAGCAGCTCGAGAGCACAGGAATCAGATTGTTTAGAATGATGGACCAAGAGGTACCATTTTATTCAGAATGGCTAGCAGATATCCTTAAAGAAGGAAGTATTGTGGGCTTTGATGGAAATGTTTTTTCAATTAATATGGTTAAAAAGATGGAAAAAGATCTAAAAGCAAAGAGAATAGAATTAAAAATGAATCAAGATTTAATTGATGGTATATGGGAAGGTAGACCGGAAATTCCTAAAGGACAAATTTTTACGCATGACGTAAAATATGCAGGCAAATCACGAGTAGAAAAATTAAATGAAGTAAGAGAAGACATGAAAAATAAAGGAGCAAATTATTATATATTAACTTCTCTTGATGACATTGCATGGCTTTTGAATATAAGAGGAGAAGATGTGCCTAACAATCCCATTTTAATAGCTAATGTAATCGTAGCAGAACATAAATGTTATTTATTTATTGATTCTTGCAAGGTTTCCCCATTGGTTAAATTAGAACTGGAAGCTGATGGAATCGAGTTAAAAGCGAGTGATGAAATTCAAACATTATTGGAAAATCTTTTAGACCGAGATGCAGTTATTCTAGATACAAATAAAACAAATATCAGATTATACAATGCCATTAACAGCAATACAAAGAAAATTGAAAGCCCTAACATCACAACTAATTTAAAAGCTATTAAAAATGAAGTTGAGATAAAAAATTTAAAATGGTGTGAAATAAAAGATGGTTTAGCTATGGTGAAATTTATAAAATGGCTAAAAAAATTCTGTAGATAATACAGAAATTACAGAGATTACTGCAGAAGAAAGATTAGAAGATTTCAGAAGGGAGCAGGAAGGGTTTGTTGGACCTAGCTTTGATACGATAGCAGGTTATAATGAACACGCTGCGATGATGCATTATAAAGCTAATAAAGAAACCCAATATACGCTCAAGAATGAAGGTCTATTTTTAATTGATTCAGGTGGACAGTACTATGATGGAACAACTGATGTTACAAGAACGATTGTTTTAGGAAAACTTACCGATGAACAAAAAAGAGATTTTACTTTGGTGTTAAAAGGGTTTATTGCATTAAGCTCAGTAAAATATTTATACGGAGCAACAGGCTCTAACTTAGATGTTTTAGCAAGACAACCAATTTGGCAGTATGGTTTGGACTATAAATGCGGGACTGGACATGGGGTAGGTTTTTTCTTAAATGTTCATGAAGGACCACAAAGCATAAGGAATGATAATAATGTTATTTTAGAAAGAGGTATGGTTATTACGAATGAACCGGGAATATACCTCGAGGGTAAATATGGAATTAGAATTGAAAATATGATGTTAGTAGTTGAAGACGAGAAAACAGAGTTTGGCCAATTTATGAAGTTTGAAGCAATCACTTATTGCCCTATTGATTTAACAGGTATAAATAAAGATATGTTAACAGAGAGTGAAAAGCAATGGTTAAACAATTATCATCAAGAGGTATATACAAAGCTGAGTCCTTATTTAAATGAAGAAGAGAGAGAATGGCTAAAGGCTGAAACTAGGGAAATATAAATTGATATTGCCAAAATACCACTTACATTACTTTCTTTTTTAGCCAAGAATGAATGTATCGCAAATGATCATGAGATTTCATCTTTATTTAATTATTTGTAAAGATTAATAGAACTGTTTTCATTTACAACAAACGCAATATTTTAAAGGATTGACTGCTTCGGCGGTCTTTTTTATTGTTCTAAATGACGGTTTACTTCAATAAGATTTCGCATTGATAGTTAAAGAAAAATTAAAATTTATATATTTTAACAAAATTAGAATCACGTCAATTTACCGTATTATAAAAATAAGAGTTTTGCTAGAATTGAATATTACTATTTATTGGGGCGGTGATTTTAATTGTATTGTAAACTAAGGATTCCTCTATTTTTGTTTGTTTTAGGAACAATTTCTGGTCTTTTTCAGAAGTTTCCAGAAATCTTGCTTGTAAATACATCGTATTACATAAGAAGTGCGGTTTTTATTGGTCTAATTGTTATAATTATCACTATCTTTGAAAAAACACAAATAAATGATAAAAAAGTGCATTTTACAATTGGTATTGTTTTAATCTTTTTAGGAATTCTGATTGATTATTTAATGGTGTAAAGGTGTATGTATAACTAACGAAGTACATTAGATGGATTTAAATTACCGAAAATTATCGAAAATTATATGAAGAGGATAAGCTTGTGGAGAAAAACAATACAACCATTGTTTCATTAGTTATTTCACTTGTAGTTATGTTATTAGTAACAATATTAAATTATGAAGATCATCGTTTTATTTATGGTACAGTCGGAGCGTTAATTTCCGTTTCGATTCTATGGGAGCTTAAAGCAAATTTCAAAAGATTAAAAGAATAACTTGTCAAATAAATATAAAGAAAAATATCACCAAATTTTTATGGTCTTTTCACATGCTTATTAATAAAATATGAAATTCATCCTATTTCTAAATAGGAGTACAATATGTATTTGCCGAATAATATATAGTAGTTAGCACAATAGTTTAAAGGAGAACGAACATGCTAAATAAGCTGATAATTGCATTGCTATCAACAATTACTTTTTCATTCTTATTTACTTGCTTTAAATATAAATCCCTTGGTGAAGATGATTTTTTATGGATGTTCATTGCTGTTATCATTTATTCTAGCGCTGTATATCTTATCGGAGGAATTCCATTATCCATTGGCGTTGATAATTGGCACTTGAAATATAAATATCCTTCAAAAATTTTGTCTTATTTAGCGAAAGTGGGAATGTACTCTGTTGCAGGTATGAGTGTGATGATCATTCTTTATATCTTTGAAAGTCAAAGCGTTAATCAAAGCATTTTTGATGATATTCTCGGTTTTTCACTTCTGTTGCTTTTTGGTTGTTTCGCTTCGAATGTGTTTTATCATGTTGAATTATTTTTTAATTTTATTCTAAAAAAGCACCCAATTAACACTACTTCAAAATCTTTATTGGACTAAGGTGCTGCATTTGTTGAACAACATTGTCGGCTGAATAGTCGATTTTTTATAGAACTATAATGATAGATTGGTTAAATATGTGAAAATGAGTATGGAGGGAAAAGAATTGCAAATTAAAGAACTAAACGCAAAATTTCAATCTAAAAAAATACCAAATTATTTTTTAATTGATGACATTTACCGAATTTATAAAGAAAAATATAAAATTAAAGAATTAGCAATAGAAGATTTCTTAGAATTAAAAGAGGATCCACATGTAGATTTCCCTAATATAATCAAGTGTTATCAAATCGATGATGAAACTGTTTTAAATAATTTATATAGTGAGGAAGAAAAGGAATCACAACAAGAGTTTTATGAATTTTTATTAAATACCTATCCAGATGAAGAATTTAAATTAAAGGATCAAAAAATAATTAGTATTATTTTAGAAAGTAAAGACGGTAAACGAATTAGTGGTTATACGATACAAGGTTGTAGGTGTGATTATATAGAAAAAGAATTAGTAGTTTTTATAGGAATAGAGATGGAGAACCAGAAATTAGATAACATCAAATTCATAAACTATTTAAATGCCTTAGATGAAATTGGATATTTATGATATTTATTCTTGTACAAATGTTCCTAAGGTTGTCAATTTGACAACCTTTTTTAGTTCAAAAATCAACATTTAAATTTAACAAAAACCGTGTATTTTAATCCGAAAGTAACAAGATGAGATGATTTGCACTTACATAGGCACACAGTCAAGCACGCGATACATATAATTTAATACGGTATGTGCGAAAGCACTTAACCGCCCTAATAACACCGGAAGAATTATACAAAAGGGAAGGGCGGGGTAGCATGGTAAACGATGATTCAAAGAATAACAGTGCTACATCAGCTCCTAATAAACCCGTTGGCACAGTTATTCTACGAAATAAACCCAATATTAATTTAATAGCGAAAAGTGTAATGATCGCTTTTAAAAACGGTACTACAGTAAAAAAGTAGTCCGTTTTTTTTTATTGTTAAAGTACATTACTTAAAAAATGCAGTACCTACTTTTGTAGTAGATGCACCAGGTGGTGGAGGGAAAATTTCACTTCAGCCAAACTATATCGTCTCTCAAAGTAGTAAAAAAACCGTGCTTAGAAATTTTGAAGGTGTTATAACTTCTTATCCAGAGCCTGAGAATTATCAAGAAGATACTGCTGAGGAATATTTTTCACTTGTTTATCCTGATTATTTAAATAAAGCTGCTAAAGTTGGTATTGCTAGTATTATGAATGATCAAGTACAAAGCTTAATTCCAGCAGATTTAGAAAGAATGAAGAAGAGGGAGCTATATCAAACAGATCCAACACATAATTCATTAAAGAATAAAAGGGAAAAAAGGGATGAACTAAAGGAGAAAAAATTTCAAGCTCAAATTCAAAAAATGGATGGAAGTGAAAAGAAAGATGAGTAATCCATTAAAGTGTGATTGGTGTGGAGAGGAAAATGCAATAGAAACAAAAGCTGTTGTACATTGGGAATTACCTGATGGCTCACGCGCAATCACAATTACAAATGTACCATCATTTCATTGTAATCAATGTAATTTCACTTATCAGAAGGAAGAGATGGTTAAGGAAATAGAAAATCAGTTATTTCTTATTTCAACAAAACTACTTCCAGTTGCGGTGTCATTTGATGAATTAATGAAGCAACCAAGGTTGTTAAAAAGAAATTATTTTGACTTCTCGTCATAGAACTAGTATTTTTAAATTATAAAATAGTTTCGCTTATCTAGTTTTTTGTAAGCGGGTATATAATATAAAAAAATAAATAAAGCTGAGGGAGAATCATGAGAAAGTCATTTTACCATTATATGATGAAACATAGAAACTATAAAATTCCTACTGATATTGGAATATTAGCAGATCATCTTTTTAATGATCACTCGTTTCCAAAACAATCTTCAAGCTATGACGAAATTAGCTCATATTTAGAATTGGATGGTACTTTTTTACAATCTATGAGCGTTTTCGATGAAGCATGGAACTTATATGAAGAAGATCGATAGATGTGACTTAGTTTAACCTAAGTTGCATCTTTTTTTATTTATAAAAACCTATGTTAGTCCTTCTATTTATATTTTGTACAGATTGCACTTTGAACTAGCTTTAAACTTCTGCCCTATAAAATAGGCTAATCCCTTTTTTTATTTACTCTGAAAATGACAGACAATTATGTATTGGCTGCATAGTATACAGTAAAAACGTATTAGTCACGACGAATGGAGAAGGAGGTAAGAAGTATGACAAAGAAAAAACAACCGAAGTATAACGTAGATGATATTGTCGTGATAACGTTATATGGAACTGTAGGTAAGATAACAAATATTAAATTGATGGATGGCGTTTTTGTATATGAGGTCAATAATCATGACGGACTTTATGTAGAGAATACTCTTCAACTTCTCAACGAATATGACGGGAAAAAACTTGAAAAAGAATGGATCGAAGTTAATTATTCATTTTCTTTCGGGGATCTCGTTCAAGTTAACGGATATGAAAAAGAAATTTTTCGTATTGTTGGATACCGTACAGAAGTTTGGCGATATAAAAATGACGCTTGGGAAGATACAATTTATGAATTAGCGCGCATTACTGATGGAGAATGGTTAGAAGCCGATGAAACAGATTTAACGTTAATTGCATCAGCACAAACTGCAAATGCAATCTTGAAGAAATTAAGAAATGATAAAAATGGCATTACTAAATTAGACTTAGAAAAACTGCGCTCAATGAATGATTTTAATAAAAATAGAAATAAAACAACAAAACAAGAAATAATCGATGGATTATTAGATATATACAATGATTATGCTGTTTTATATTCAATCTTCCAAGATGAAGAATATAAAATTGTGATGGATCTTGTGCTTAAAAATTTAAATAAATTCTCAGAGAAGAAAACGAATTGAGAGAGAGGATATTCTACAATAATTGTAGAATTATATGAATCATAAAAGGTATGCCTATCCCTAATAAAATAAAAAATGCAACTGTCGTCAGTTTTTCAGCAGCTTCTTCAAACTTGTCATCATTAACCATAATTTCTTTTAAATTAGCTAGCTTGTCCATTTTTATCATTGGTAATCTCGCTCCCTTAACATGTTTTAATTGAATATATGCTTGTCAATGTTGCATTATGCTAAAGGTTACATATTAATATTTTTTGTGCTTAGTAAGGTTTTTTTCATATTTTCTCATTTTTCACATATTAACTAGTAAGGGGTGATGCTAGTGAAAGAAATTGAGGTAGTTATTGATACGGAAGAAATAGCAGAATTTTTCTATCAACAGCTCATTCAACGAGGATATGTTCCTGAGGAAGAGGAAATTGAAGAATTAGCGGATATTACTTTTGAGTACTTACTGGAAAAATGTATGATTGATGAAATTGATGAAGAAGATGAATAGTCATGAAAGTGGCGACGGGTAATCTCGTCGTTTTTCTCTGTGTATCCAAAGTACAAGCAGACATAACGGTAAATTAGATTTGGAGGAATTTATGAAAAAAAATAATTGGATACTAATTATAACTTCTATCTTTCTATTTATTATTTTAGGACTTATTTATGATTCGAAAATGATTCATAACCTGGATCAATCAGCATTTAAGTTCTTTGAATTCATTCGGACTGATGCGTTGGATTCATTTTGCTATTTCTTAAGAGATTTTGGTTCTTCAAAGATGTATTTGACATTCGCAGTCATCATCTTAATCTATTCAATTATTCGTAAGCGTATATGGACTGGCATTTCTTTAATTGTTACACTCTTAACTGCTAGAGTAATTGTTTCATTTTTAAAAGATATATATGAAAGACCACGTCCAACTTCAATGTATTATGTTGAAAGTGGATTTAGTTTCCCAAGTGGACATGCTGTTATGGCAACAACTTTTTTTCTAACTTTAGGATTCATTTTAATTGTGCTTCAACCTTCTCTAATGAAGCATAAAAGAGTAATTCAATTTATCGTACTTTTATTTATTTTTTTAATTTCGATGAGCAGAATATACTTACATGTACATCATTTCTCTGATATTATTGCTGGTTGGTTAGTTGGATACGCTT
This sequence comes from Bacillus sp. AFS017336, assembly GCF_002555445.1. Classification (NCBI taxonomy): domain Bacteria; kingdom Bacillati; phylum Bacillota; class Bacilli; order Caryophanales; family Bacillaceae; genus Bacillus; species Bacillus sp. AFS017336. The sequence goes on along the minus strand of NZ_NUCO01000001.1, from coordinate 2,246 downwards.
GGTATAGTATTTGTAAAAATATATTTATTTTTTTACATGAAAGAAGACAAGTTTAAATAAAAAATACACCTATAAAATATAGATTTGATCTATATTATAGGTGTATTTTTTTATATTTTATTCTTTATGAGACAATCAAGTTGGCCAATATAACTGATTTAAGAATAATGTATATTTAATTGTAGCATCCGTACGTTTATCGAATTCCCGAGAACGAAAGCCATAAGTAATATTTACGACTACTTCGTAAGGAGAAATAATATGAGCACTAGTATCAATCGTTGTTCTAAAGAACATACCTTCTTGATCAGAAAAACCATAATCAATTCCGCTTAAAACACTACTTGCACTTAAAACTCTAAAGGGATATGTTCGAAATAACCGAGAAATCGTTCTTCCACCTGTAAGTGCTTCTGGAAAACGAACAACATCTTCAATGAAGTTAATCACAATTTATCACCTCAAGAGATGTATATGTCACAATCACATAAATTTATGTAGTATTACGAATTGATATGATAAACGAGGTGCTAATTGTACCTTTAAAAGTTTTAACGAAAATACATAGATCATCAAAGGACAATGAGATTACATATAAATGTCTTTTTCTACAGAATCGCAGGATAATGTAAGAAAAAGATTTATTGAAATTAATCTGAATAAAATTATAAGGTCGAATAACAATACTCGAATTGTTAGGAGTGTTTATAAATATGCCTGTTATTAAAAGAGAAGAGAAAAGCCGTATAGTAGGTCTTGTGATTTTATTCGTTTTTGTGATTGGAATAGGAGCTTTATTTTTTCCTACAATCCAAAATACATATAACAAACTTAGTATTCAAAGAACTAAGACCATTACTATCTCTTCAAAAACACTTACAAAAGACGAAATTTATAAATCTTGAACGAAATCAAAGAATTTTAGCTACTAAATTTGAGAAAAAAATGAATGGCTGTCTAAAGAAATTAAAACAGGTGCAGCAATGATCGAGTTTAACTATGACTTTATGTATGATCATTCTGAATATGATTCGGTTAAAATTTTATTAACTGTAACCAAATACAAAGTTGCTGGGAAAACAGTAGCGTTCATCACAGATGAAGGGAAAATAACTAAAATTCATTCAAAAAGTGGCTGGAAAGATTACAATACTAAATAATTAGATTGTATTAACGCCACTTTTGTTTAACAACCTTTAAGCTGCTTCGGTAGCTATTTTTTTTAGTAACGTCTGGGGAGTTGTTTATTAAGATTGTAGAAAAATTGGCAAATTTACTTTGATAATTTGAAAGGTATATTTGTTAAAATTGACTAAGTCATTCATTAATTTTTCCATAAAGAATTTAAATGGTTTCATTTAGGAAAAAGAATTTAGATAGCGTATGCATCATAAAAAAGCTTATATAAAAAAGCAAGCAAAAATAAAGGAAAAGGATTTTAAGAGGGGGAAAATGTTTGAGGGCGTAGATTTTTTATTTACGTTCGTTCCCATTTTTATCTTTTTCCGACAGAAGACTCCTTCCTCAAGGAACGTGAAGGGCAAAGCCCAGTAAGTAGGTGGGAGATGAATGTCGGTTGGCTTTAGCCTAAATATTTTGTGAAATATAGAAAATAACAAGAAGAAACGAGGTGAGAACAGTGAGGATATACAAAGCCTATAAGTTTCGGATCTATCCTAATAAGGAACAAGAAACCTTAATTGCAAAGACTATTGGCTGTACTCGATTTGTATTCAACCTTTTTTTAGCAAAATGGAACGATGCATACAAGGAAACTGGTCAAAGGTTAACTTACAATACTTGCGCTGCCGAGCTGACACAACTAAAAAAAGAACTAGTCTGGCTGAAAGAAGTGGACAGCATATCCTTGCAGTCCTCCCTCAAAAATCTTGCTGACGCGTTTAGTCGTTTTTTCAACAAGCAAAATCATGCTCCATGTTTCAAGTCCAAAAAGAACAATGTACAATCCTATACAACCAAGCATACAAATGAAAATATTGCCATTGTGGGTAACAAGATAAAATTGCCCAAACTTGGTCTTGTTCGCTTTGCCAAAAGTCGTGAAGTAGATGGACGGATTCTTAATGCTACCGTTAGACGAAACCCAATTGGTAAATACTTTGTATCCATTCTTGCTGAAGTAGAAGTACAACCACTGGAGAAAACTGAATCATCTATTGGTATAGACTTAGGCATCACTGATTTTGCAATTTTTTCTGATGGTCTCAAGATTGATAATAATAAAT
>NZ_NUCO01000013.1:0-80125 GCF_002555445.1 Bacillus sp. AFS017336 | reverse complement strand
GTTCCACTAGTTGTTCCACCAGTTGTTCCACCGGTTGTTCCGTCAGTTGTTCCGCCAGTTGTTCCACCGGTTGTTCCGTCAGTTGTTCCGCTAGTTGTTCCGCCGGTTGCTCCACCAGTTGTTCCGCCAGTTGTTCCACCGGCTGTTCCACCAGTTTCAGTATTCTGAATCGTTAAAACTGTAGGTCCTAGCGTTACAACCCATTTTTCCGTTTTTGCTTGTGTTGTTGATTCAGCAAAAACATCTTTAAACATACTAAAAATAAGTACTAAAACAATTAAACTAGTAAAACCTTTTTTCAAATCCTTCACCTCTCCAGTTAATTAAAAACAATTGTATATATGTAAATAATTGTTTTCTTACTATTAAAAGATCTCATAACAGACGAAAAGCCCCCATTAAGGGAGCTTATTTTAATTGTCTAGTATATTAATATTTTATTATATTAGCCTTTTTTTGCATATTAAGTTTGTATTACACACTTGCCCTTTCCTGTTACGTTTTTTACTTTTAAATATAGGTATGTTTTTATAGTTTTTGGTTGAAACTATGAGGATTTGACATATATATTCAATTAATTTATTGAGTAAATAGGATTTGCTTGTTTTCATTTATTCTAAAATCTTAATTAAAATTTTAAATTAACAATCTATATCATCTTTCATTTTTTCCCTTTTCGGCTATGTGTATCTTATTTGTTTAGGGTATAATTACCAATAAGAATGTTTCGAGTTAGGAGGCAGCGAATGCTTCAGCGTGATTTAAATAAAGATATTATTTATGAACTATCCTATTCACTTTTTTCAAAGCTTTCTCCCCAGAATTCTAGGGATGCGGAGCTTGTTGAAACCGGCCTACAATTATATCGATTAGGTCAAGTATATAATGTCTCGGTTCGAGAGGGTCGACTTGTTGGGGTTGTCGAAGAGGGCGATCAGATTCATTTACCAATTTTACATATTGAAAATCATGACCAAAATGGTTGCGATTGTTATGAGGCCCCTCCTTGCCAACATCAAATTGCACTATTGTGCTATGCTGCCGCTTCGTTTTCATTAGTTGGTGATATTATGAGGAAATTTAAACAATCTTCTCTAAAAAGTATTCCAACTATCATGACTGGTCGACAACTACTTGATCAAATGAACATGATTGAGCAGGATCGACCAAAGGAAACAGTTGCGTTATTTGAGCAAAAGTACAAGGAATATATTGAACAGCAGCGTACGTCTTTTTACCAAGATGTCTATTTTGTTTATCCATTATATGAACGGTTTTATCACGGATTATTAAATCAGCAACCACGTCAGGAAAAGGAAAAGCTTCTATATCAATTACTTGCGTCAATCTTTACAATGAATAAAATGGTCGGACAAATAGAAATTCAAAGCACGGTTTACGACAATGCGCATTTACCGCGTGAAATGACAATGTTAGAAAATCAAGTTGAGGCTGTTAGTAGACAACTGCATAACCTGACAGGTGGTTCCGTTTCTAGTCAATATGAAGAGGTACTTCGAGAGCAGTTGCAAGCTCTGTTACTAGAGAGAACGCTTTGTTTAATACCTCGATATAACACCTTTCGATATGTTTATAAAGAGCTTTTAAATAATTCAAAGATTTTACATAAGGATTTAGAGGTTTTATCAGAATTCGAGGACAATTATTACGCAGATTTAGGAAAAGCTCATCTATATTATTTGTTAAAAGAAGATGAAAAAATGCTGTCAATTATCAAACAGTATAGTAATAGTGAGCGTACGCTTTATAGCTTTACTTATTGGATTGAGAACCTGCGAAAAAACAATGAAACTGATCGACTGACTTCATTTTTGCCAATATATTACGAAATGCTTTTACACTTTTTGCAAAATGGCGATGATGAATATGCAAAGACTACTTTTGCAAAACATTTCTTAACTAACTATGAGTACAATAGTTTTTACACTAATCAAACGGCTGGTCTAGAAGTAGTTTATCAAGCATTGCTTCCACATAGCGTGATGCAGTACACTGATTATTTAATGCATAATCGGGAATACAAACGCTGGGCAGAGCTGCAAATGTACTTATATTCATATAAACCTGATTTTATTGATAAACATGACCTTCAGGAAGTACATAAGCACTCACCACAATCTGTATTACCTTTATATCATCACTTAGTCCTTTATTACATTGAGTTAAAAGGTAGAGCAAACTATAAAATAGCTGTTCGTTATTTAAAGAAGCTAAGAACAAATTATAAAAAATTAAAGCGTTTGAATGAATGGGATGATTATATTCAATATATTGAATCTCAATTTATTCGTTTACGTGCACTTCAAGAGGAAATAAAGAAAGGAAAATTAGTCAATGAAGCGACTAGCAAATCTTAGTATTGCTGTAAAGTGGGTAGAGCGAAATGGCTTGCTCATTTATGGTATGCAAAGTCACGGTGTCATTTTACCGGTAACAGCATGGAAGCATCTAGTGTTTCAATGGCATGAACCTTCATATTACGGAACATTATTGCAACCGACCCGAGTCGGCCAGATTGAAGGTATTCTTTTAACTCCAATTGAAGCACTTACTTTTTTTAAAGAACATCAAGAAAATTCATTAGTAGAGATTACTTATTTAGATGAAGCAAATGAGTTTCACTCTGAGATTTCGAGATTATATGAGGATTTTAAGGAAGGTCATATTTCACCAAGCTTTGCTCATTATCAGAATGGTGAAGAACTTTGGAAAATTGATGGGTATGATCAATTAGAACCAACTTTAAAGGAATTGGTTTCTTCTGCAATTAAACAACAGTTTGAAATAGAAACAATGCATTCTAAACGTTGGGATATTGCTAGAGGCTTATATTACAATCCAAGTTACATAAAACAGCAACTTACACATAGTGTTGATGAAGACGATTGGCATGTAAAAATAGGACTTAGAGATGATGATGTCCCGTTTTCAATTCGATTAGTCCTTGAGGAACCTTTGAGTGAGCACGATGATTGGCATTTACGTACATATTTAATTGATGAGCGAAAAACAATCAAGCCTTATGAGTATAAAGGACATGAATCGCTACAAAAAAAGCATACATCTTATGCCGAGTATTTGGATCGAACGTTTCAAGGCGTTGGATTACTTGTACCTACCTTAATTGAAGAGAATAAACCAAGAGAAATTTTAAGTGAGCAAGATGCATGGACATTTTTAACAGAGGATAGTGAAAAAGTTCTTTCCGCAAATATCCAAGTTCTTTTACCAAGCTGGTGGCAAGCTTTAAAACAAAATAAAATGACCTTAAAAGCGAGTGTAAAAGGAAAACCAACTGGGAATTCGTTTTTCAATATGGAGACACTCGTTGATTTTAATTGGCGAATATCCACAAATGGGATGGAACTATCAGAACAACAATTCCAGCAATTCGTTGAAAATCAAAGACGTTTAATTCAATTTAATGGTCAGTGGATTGCACTAGACCCTGCTTTTATTGCACGCATGAAGAAAATGATGGCAAAGGCTGAAAAACAAGGACTTAGATTTCACGAAGTTTTACAACATGAACTACTACAAGGAGCTGAAAAGCCTGAGGAAGATCACTCACCTTTTGCAGAAGTTGAAATTGAAGTTGATGATGTTTTCCGTGAACTTACTAAAAGATTAACATCCATTTCAGAAGTTCCTGAACTTACTGCTCCACATGGCTTACAAGCAACTTTACGTGCATACCAACAAAAAGGATTTGAATGGTTAGTCCATTTAAAAAATATGGGATTTGGTGCATTGCTTGCCGATGATATGGGACTTGGTAAAACAATTCAGTCGATTTGTTACTTGGCTTATCGTAAAGAGAATGAAGAAAAGCCCGGAGCATCCTTGATTGTCTGCCCTACCTCTGTTATCAACAACTGGAAACGAGAAATCGAGCTATTTTATCCAGACTTAACTGTACATGTTCACTATGGTGGGAATCGCTTAAAAGGAGAAGATTTATTTTCAGTAGTAAGAGATGTCGATATTGTTATAACTTCTTATGCTTTAAGTGTATTAGACTATGAAGATCTCCAACAATATGTATGGAAGAGTATCATTCTTGACGAAGCTCAGAACATAAAAAATCCGACGACAAAGCAGTCTCGCGCTGTTCGTGGATTGAAAGCAGAGCATCGTATTGCTCTAACTGGAACGCCAATGGAAAACCGCTTGACGGAGCTTTGGACAATATTTGATTTTATTAATAGAGGATATCTTGGTACATTGACCCGTTTTGCTAGCAATTATGTAAATCCAATTGAGAAGGATCGCGATGAAGAAAAGATAAAAGCAGTTCATCGTCTAATTGCCCCCTTCTTACTTAGACGTACAAAGCAAGATGAAGATGTTGCTTTAAATCTTCCACCAAAGCAAGAACAAAATATGCTTTGTCCTTTATCAGTTGAACAGGCGGCATTATATGAACAAGTTGTTCAAGATAGCTTAAAACAGATCGATACGTTAACTGGCATCGAACGCCGCGGTCGTATCTTATGGATGTTAAATAAATTAAAACAAATCTGTGATCATCCTTCTCTATTCTTAAAGGAATCACAACTTGTCGAGTTCGAAGACCGCTCCAGTAAGGTTGAACGACTATTTGAGTTAATAGATCCTATATTAGAACAAAAAGAAAGCTGCCTAATCTTTACTCAATATGTGCGAATGGGTGATATGCTAAAAGAAGCGATCCAAGCAAAATTTGGTGAAGAAGTTTTATTTTTAAATGGTAGCGTTCCTAAAAATGCTCGTGATAACATGATTTCTCGCTTTCAAAATGGTGATGTAAAAGTATTCATTCTTTCACTTAAAGCTGGTGGAACAGGATTAAACTTAACAGCAGCAAATCACGTTATGCACTTTGACCGCTGGTGGAACCCGGCTGTTGAAAATCAAGCAACTGACCGAGCGTACAGAATCGGACAAACAAAATTCGTTCAAGTCCATAAATTTGTAACGATTGGTACACTAGAAGAAAAAATCGACGAAATGCTTCAACGTAAACAGTCACTTAACGATACAATCATAACGAGTGAACAATGGATTACTGAATTATCCATGGATGAGCTTGTTGATTTATTGGGTGTTTAGAAGATTAGTTTTAAAAAAATAGCTATTTAAAATACGAAAATCCCCTTAAAAAACTTTGTAGTCTTAAGGGGATTTTTATTTAACTTGTATTATTTCGTATTCTCATTAGAACTTTACAATTTCCTTTTTTCACTAATAATTTATCAACTTTTCCAAATCTATTAGTAAACTTAAACTCTCTCTTCGAAACTTTTTTAGAGAATATGTTTAAGATTAACATACTTACTCTTAATATTTTTATAGCGGAGGTCTACATGAACGTAATCGTTAAAAACCATGATGAAAATTGGAAAGACTTATTTCAAGCAGAAGCAAAACAAATACGCGAAATCTTAAAAGACGAATTAATTGAGATCCACCATATTGGTAGTACATCTGTACCAAATTTAAAAGCTAAACCGATTATCGATATGTTGCCTATTGTTAAAAACATAGAAAATGTAGACAAGTATAACGATAAATTAGCTGAGATTGGCTATGAGGGACTTGGCGAGTTTGGTCTTCCAGGTAGGAGATACTTCCGTAAAGGTGGCGAAAATCGTACCCACCAAATGCATATGTATCAGATTGATAATGAAAAAGAAGTTGAAAGACATCTAGCAGTTCCTGCTTATTTAAGAGAACATGAGGATGAGATGAAAGCATATGGAGAATTAAAAGCGCAGCTAGCAGAAAAATTCCCAACGGATATTAATGGATATATGGATGGAAAAGATGCATTTGTAAAAGAAGTTGAGCGTAAAGCGATTGAGTGGAGAAAAGCTAATAAGTAATCTGGTATTTATCTAGATAACTTATATTGTTTGTAGGACTTGAAGTCTTTTGTTTGAGGAAAAATTGGCATGCACTTATTTTGTGCATGCTTTTTTTTGCTCTGGCAGTTCAAAGTTGATATATACAGTGGTTGGTCTAAGATATTGCTTTGCAAAAAAGAACCCACGGTATGATACGAACGCGGAGTCTCAATATTTTGTCCTCTAAAAGAGAGTGAATTTTATCAAATACCGTCCAAAAAAAGGGTTCCACAAATCGAATAGAATATAAAAAATACAATTGGAAGTGACATAAAAAAACCTAGAGCAAAGAACTTTCTTTTTGAGACAATCCAAAAATAAATGCCAATTAAAAGTGGTATAGCAACAACCACTCCTGCTGCGACAGGAAAACTGAATAAACCAATTCCCATAAAAGTAACAATGATCCCACTGAATGAAGTGAGAGTTCCAAGAAATAACCCTTTAAAAAAATCAGCAACTGGATGATGATCACGTCTATTTCCTGACAACCTCATCCCTCCTCCCTATTTTGCACTACCTATAAATATAGATAGTAGAATATTCAGAAAAATAGTATCATAGGGTTAGCAACATAACAATAAAATTTTTGGCATAAAAAAGGAAGTGATACTATAAACACACCTGTAATGATTCCACTTTTTGGTATTGAACTTCATCCACATAGAGTTTTTGAAAGTTTAGCCTTTTTTATAGGATTTAGAGTATATATTAAGTTCCGCCGAAAAGAAACAATTAGTGAAGAAAAAACCGTTTATGTGCTAATTGGTGCAATTCTAGGTTCTCTTTTGGGTAGCCTTATTGTCGCTTCACTACAGGACATTCCGAAATTGTTACACAGCATTCATAGTCATGGTTTATTTGGAATATTTCAAGGTAAAACCATTGTAGGTGGATTACTAGGAGGTATCATTGGAGTCGAGTTAAGTAAAAAATTTTGCAACCAAACACGTTCAACCGGTGATGATATGGTCCTCCCACTTTGTCTATCAATGTGTATTGGAAGAATTGGTTGCTTCTTGACCGGTTTAGCAGATGATACATATGGACTTCCAACATCAAGTATTTTTGGAATCGATGTAGGCGATGGAGTAAAACGTCATCCAACTTCACTTTATGACATTGCTTTTTTATGCTGTTTACTGTTCGTTATAAAATACCTGCTCAGACAAAAACCATACGAGGGTTTTCAATTTGCTATTTTTTCAGCCTCATACTTCCTGTATAGATTTTGTATTGAATGGCTGAAACCAACAATCAAGCCATATGAAGAAATGAGTAGTATTCAAATAACCTGTTTAATAGGCGTATTGTATTACGCAATATATTTTGTATATCAAAGAAGGAGAAAATATCGTGCCAAATCGCCCGTATACGTACACTGATTTTACACTATCTGTTTGTAGCAAGTGTTTACGAAAAGTAGAAGCAAAAATTATATATGAAAATGATTGTGTTTATATGTTAAAACGCTGTATGCATCATGGTATGGAGAAAGTCCTAATTTCTACAGATATCCCATATTATCAATTGTGTAGAGAATTTATTAAACCTAGTGAAATGCCTCATCGATGGAACACTCCAATTAAATATGGTTGCCCATACGACTGTGGTCTTTGCCCGGATCACGAACAGCATAGTTGTTTAAGTATTGTTGAAATAACAGATGTATGTAATTTACAGTGTCCAATTTGTTATGCAGATAGCTCGCCAAAACGAACTTCTTGGAAAGATTTAGAAACGATCAAAAGAATGTTTGATACGATTATTAAAAACGAAAAGGAAGCAGATGTAGTTCAAATCTCTGGTGGTGAACCTACAATCCACCCTCAATTTTTTGAAATATTAGATGAGGCAAAGAAGAGAAGTATTAAACACCTCATGGTAAATACGAATGGAATTAGGATTGCCACCGACGAAGCCTTCGTAAAAAGACTGGCAAGTTACAAACCTGGATTTGAAATCTATCTTCAATTTGATAGTTTTGAAGAGGAAACGCTTCTTGAGCTTCGAGGGCGTGATTTACGAGAAGTGCGTCAAAAAGCTATTAATAATTTAAATAAATATAATCTTAGTACAACACTGGTAGCCGTCCTAAAAAAAGGATTAAACGATCATGAAATAGGGAAAATCATTAAATGGGGCACAGAACAAAAATGTGTGCGTGGTGTGACGTTTCAGCCTATCCAACATGCCGGAAGAACTGAAAACTACGACCCATCAACTGAACGCTTAACACTTAGTGAAGTTCGCCAAGAGATTATTAAGCAAAGCGAATTCTACTCAGAGGACGATATTATACCAGTACCATGTCACCCTGATAGTTTAGCGATGGGCTATGCTTTAAAAATGGGTGGTAAAATCACTCCGTTAACTAGCATCATTGATAAAAATGTGTTGCTTGAAGGCGAAAGAAATACAATTGTTTTCGAAAGTGATGCAGAATTACGTAACAAAGTTTTCAAGTTATTTAGTTTAAACCATTCTCCTCAAAGTGGATTTCAAGGCTTAAAAGATCTACTATGTTGCTTACCAAAAGTTATTTTACCAAATGGAATGGGATACGAAAATGTATTTCGAGTTTTAATAATGAAATTCCAAGATAATTATGATTTAGATGTTCGTAGCGTAAAAAAATCATGCGTTCATTTTGTTACGACTGATGATAAGATGATTCCGTTTGATACATATAATTTATTTTACAGGGACGACAAAGAAGCATACTTAGAGACACTTCGAGAAGAAGTCATAAAGTAGGACAAAACCTCACTTAATAAGAGTGAGGTTTGCTTTTTTTATTTGTGATTCCGCTATTTTAATTGCGATTTGGCCATTTTTATTTACTATCATGGTTGTATTAACAGTTTCAGCTGTTTTAATGGCAGTTTTATCATTTTTATTTGCAGAGCACACAGTTTATTTGCAGTTTTGCTTATTTAAATTGCAGTTTCATTGAATTTATTTGCAGTTCTCCCTTATCTTAATTGCAGTTTCACTGAATTTATTTGCAGATTCGGCCTTTTTATCTGCACTTTTCCCATTTTTATTAGCAGTCCAGACAGTTCCATAAAAAAAATCCTATTTTGAAAATAGGATTTTTACTGATCATTTTTATTTAAGCGCAAACGTAAGTTCAGCTTCACAAGCTATTTGTCCGTCAACAGTTGCTACTGCTTTACCTTTACCAATTGGTCCACGCATTTTCACTAGTTCAACCTCTAGTCTTAACTGATCACCAGGTACTACTTGCTTTTTAAAACGGCAGTTATCGATACCAGCAAATAATGCAAGTTTCCCTTTATTTTGCTCCAGGCTCAATGCCGCAACTCCACCAACTTGTGCTAGAGCTTCTACAATTAATACCCCAGGCATTACTGGATAATCAGGGAAATGTCCGTTAAAAAACTCTTCATTAGCTGTAACATTTTTAATCCCAACCGCACGTTTACCTTCTTCATGCTCAATGATTCGATCAACTAATAAAAATGGGTAACGATGAGGAAGAATTTCTTTAATTGCTTTAATATCTAACATATTATGTAGTCCTCCTAATTTGTATAAATTCATTATGTTTATAAAAAAGAAGCAAGTCTTAAGACCAGCTTCTATGCGCTATCAATAATATACTATCCTATTTTGTAAGTTAACGCAAACCGTTCTTTTTAACTATAATCGTCAGTAAACAGGCTCTAAAATAGTTTAACTATTGATCGTCATAATTACTAAATGTTCGTTATATCTACTATTGCTGACTCGTCCACATTTAAATTTTAGCAAGAAATAAATTCATTTTTAGCCTTCGATCGTATTTAAGCTTACGCATCATTTATATTTACAGAAAATTTTTAAAAATAAGATATTTTGTAAAGTATTTGACAGATTAAACAATCAGAATTTCTTAAGATTGAGGTAGAACAAGAAGTGTTAATGCGCCTAGGTTAGTAATGTATATCGCCCATTTTGTTTCTCGATAATTCCTTTTTCGCATAATTCATTCATGACATAAGAAACGCTTACTCGTGATGAACCAACCACATAGGCTAGTTCTTGATGAGTGAATGGAATCGATATCGTTATACCTTTAGTAGTTTCCTTTCCATATGAGGATGCAAGCTGTCTCAACATTGTTAAGACACGTTCTCCTACATCTGAAAAGCTCATTAGCTTCGTTTGGAGAAGTAATGCTGATTGTTTGTTGCTTAATGATTTTAGGACTTTTTGAACGAGTGTTGGCTCACTCATAACGATATCATAAAATGATGATTTTGGAATTCGTAGGACACGTGCGGTCGATGATGTAGATGCATTGTAGCCAAATGCTTCATCTACCCATACATTTGATTCTCCTATTATATTTCCAGGACCAACGATATATAAGTGACGTTCAGCTCCATTAGGCGATAACAGATAAATACGGATCCGTCCCTCAAGGACGAGATACACAAACGGATGTCTCTCATCTTGTTGAAACAATAAGATTTCACGTGAAAATGATAATTCTTTACCTATCTCAAGAAAAGGCGTTGCAGTCCATTCACCTTGTTCAAACCATAAGGATTGATGATTCATATGTCACCTCGTATTAGTTATGTATCTAAAAATGAAAACGCTATCAAAATAGTGAAAGGATGATTAAAATGATAAGCACATTTAATGAGAAACGCTCACTTTTTCCAACCTTAACTGAAACAATCCATTTATCAAGTTGTTCCCAAAGTGCCATTTCATTACCAGTGAAGGAAGGGATTCAATCCTATTTAACGAGTTGGACCGAGAAAGGTATGGATTGGGAAGGCTGGATGGATAAAGTCCATGAAGCAAAAGTTGCCTTCGCTACTTTAATAAATGCTTCTGTTGATGAAATCGCCGTCCTATCAAGTGTATCCGATGCTGCTTCATCTTTCGCATCATCATTGGATTTTTCTGGAAAAAGGAATAAAGTTGTCACAACGGATATCGACTTTCCATGTATTGGTCACGTTTGGCTATCCCAAGTACCACGAGGGGCAAACGTCACATTTTTAGAAGAAAACCTTCATCAAATTCAAATCGAACAATATGAAAAAGCAGTAGATTCGAGCACCCTTATCACATCTGTGTCACATGTGTCTTATTATAATGGGTTTATTCAGGATATAAAAGCTATATCAAATATTACGAAAGCAAATGGATCACTATTATTTGTGGATGCCTATCAATCTGCGGGAAGTGTTCCAATAGATGTAAAAGAAATGGGAATCGATGCACTTGCAACAGGTGCACAAAAATTTTTACTAGGTATTCCTGGAATTAGCTTTTTATATGTAAGAAAAGAGTTAGCAGATGCACTAAATCCCCCAACGACTGGTTGGTTTAGTCGCGTAAATCCATTTTCATTTAATCCTCGTCTCCTTGATTATGCTGAAGGAACAAGACGATTTGACACTGGAACTCCAATGATGATAAATGCCTATGCAGCTGAAGCGGGTATTTCTTTATTAAACCAAATTGGCGTATCGGCTATACAAGATTACCTATCTTATTTATCAAGAGTTGCAATAGAAACCGCTCAAACACTTGGATTAACAGTAGTTAGTCCAACCGATTTATCCATAAAAGGCAGTAACACTGCAATTCGGGTAGATCAAGCTTCTACTATTGAGCAATATTTAAAAAGAAAAAATATAATTGTCTCAGCTCGAAATGATGTTTTACGAGTAGCACCTCATTTCTACAATACGGATGAAGAAGTAGTACGTGCGCTCGAGGAGATTGCCGATGCAATCAATAACGGCTAACGATAAAGAATATTTTCTAAGTGCAATCAAAGTAATTGGTGGAACAATTTTAGTCGCATTAACCTATTATATCTTCCAATTACCAAACGGTATTGTTGCACCAGGACTTGGTGGTATTAGTATGATGCTTGTTAAAGTTATCCCTATTCCACTCGGATTTCTTTATTTTTTATTAAACATTCCTCTTTTTTTGATTGGATACAAAGCAGTCGGTGCAGCATTTGCACTCTTAAGTTTAATCGGAATGAGTAGCTTATCACTTTTCTTATCTTTATTTGCTTCACTGCCTGGGTTGCACATTCCGATAGTAGGATGCCTGCTTGGGGGTTTATTGTCAGGGGTTAGTATTGGAATCGTTATTTTAGCAGGTGGTACAACTGGAGGTCTTGATATAGCCAGTGTAGTTATCAATCGAAAATACCCTACTTTTTCGATTGGGAAAACGATGATGATCATAAACGGAAGTGTCCTATTATGTTCTTTAATCGGAGGTGGATTACAGCAAACTTTCCTCACATTTTTTAGTATGCTACTCGCCGGAAAAAGTGTCGATTGGACGCTGAAACTTAGTAAACAATTTAAGAAAGGTGGCGAAACAATATGAATGAAAATAAAACTTTAATTGAACGAGAAGGAGGACTTAATCGTTCGCTTACTAGCAGCCAGCTTACCATGATTGGAATTGGCGGGGCAATTGGTACTGGTTTATTTATGGGAAGTGGTATAGCAATAGGATATGCAGGACCAGGTGTAATTCTAAGTTATATTATCGCTGCGTTCATTGCAGTTATAATGATGTTTAGTTTATCTGAAATGGCTGTTGTGCATCCAACAGCAGGTTCATTTGGAACTTATGCAGAAATGTATTTAAACCCTTGGGCTGGCTTTCTAATACGCTATACATATTGGGCTGCACAAGTTATTGCAATTGGCGGAGAAGCCGTTGCAGTTGGCCTTTATATGCAGTATTGGTTTCCTAGTATACCTGTTTGGTTATGGACACTTGGATTTGGTGTAGCGATTGTCCTTATAAATAGTAGATCCGTTGCAAACTTTGGCCATATAGAGTATTGGTTCGCCATGATTAAAGTTGTAGCAATTGTATTGTTCATCATATTTGGTATTTCGCTTCTTTTCGGAATTGGTCACACGCACTCTATCGGATTTCACCATTATACAGATCAACACGGCTTCCTCCCTAATGGTTTTAAAGGAGTTTGGATGGCAGTGTTAATGGCAATCTTTAGTTTTTATGGCGTCGAAATTGTTGCAGTTACAGCCGGGGAATCAAAGGATCCAAATAAAGCAATCCCTAAAGCAATGAAGAGTATGGTATTACGTTTATTTCTATTCTATATATTATCATTAGGTATTATAGTTGCTGTAGTTCCTTGGATGCAAGCAGGTGCCCACCAGGTTTCTGGATCTCCCTTTGTAAAAATCTTTGAGAGCTCTGGAGTGAAGTATGCTGCCGGAATCATGAACTTTGTTATTTTAACAGCTGCATTATCTAGTATGAATACAAATTTATATTTAACATCACGTATGCTATTTTCATTATCTCGCGGTGAATATGCCCCAAAATCATTAGGGAATTTATCTAAAAATGGTACACCTGTAACAGCAATATTCATATCAAGCTGCGGGGTATTAATAGCAAGTGTCCTATCTATGTACTATCCGGATACTTTTAACAAATTATTCGGAATCTCTATCTTTGGTGGAATTCTAGTATGGCTTATAATCCTAATTAGCCATTTACGTTTTAGAAAAACGGTCCACCTTCATTATCAAGGGCCATTACCTGTTAAAGCACCGCTCTTTCCAGTTCTTCAGTGGGTCGGAATTCTTTTACTTAGTGGTATCTTAATTACGATGGCATTTTCACCTGATTGGAATTCAGCGTGGAAAATCGGTATTCCCTGGATTTTGATCGTATCAATTGGTTACTGGGTACAAAAAAACCGAAAATCAACATTAGACAAGCCTAATTCAAATAATAAATCCGCCCTTTAATCATCGAAATATGGTTAGAAATAGTCTATTAAACTTTAGGTAAGTAGTTTATTGTAAAAGAAACAATAAAGACAGATTTAAAAGAAGTAAAAAGCTTTTAAATCTGTCTTTTTATCATCACAGTCAATGACTCCCACAACTTTCATAGTTTCAAGCCCTCTAAAACTGATCGAAAATCCCTACAATCGAAAGATCTAAGTTTCTTTTATTTTCCGAATAAACGATACCATCATAAACCAAAATAATGATAATTAGGATCTTTAAATGGGGTGGGTGCATTGCGAGTATTTTGGGTATTTCTATGTTTATTTGTACTAGAGATGTGTTTACTGGAAGTGATTGACCTATACAATGGTGATAGTTTTCCTCATCTACTAACAAATATTAAGCTAAGTAAAACCGAGCTTGTAGGTGAAGACTATGTTTTAATCTTCTTTTTCACTGTACCATTCGGCATCGCAAAGATTGTCTTGCAGTATATGAAAAACCTAAAGAAGAAGCGAAACCAAGAGCAGAATGCTAATCAAAATACGACTAATTAAAGCGAAAGAGAATGCAGTATAGAATTTCTAAGCTGCATTCTCTTTCGTTTTTACTTTATTTTGAATTAATGCGATGACTAACAATACAAGAGGGATTAGGATTTGTAATGGTATATGTAAGAAATAAGGTACAACGTCTAAGCCTTCTTTATAATGTTCTAAATAGTCGGGAGCCATCCAAATGGAACAAATTAACATAATCAATGCAACCGGGTACGTAAGTGTATCAGATTTTTTTATTTTAAATAAGT
Organism: Bacillus sp. AFS017336; assembly: GCF_002555445.1. Classification (NCBI taxonomy): domain Bacteria; kingdom Bacillati; phylum Bacillota; class Bacilli; order Caryophanales; family Bacillaceae; genus Bacillus; species Bacillus sp. AFS017336. The sequence continues at coordinate 65,633 of NZ_NUCO01000013.1, read as the reverse complement.
CCCCTGCTCCAATTACTGCACAAAAGAAAAAAACTGCTATTTTAATAAATCCCCCTATAACCATTATGACTACAACAACTGAATCGAGTCGTTGAATAAAATCTGCAATGTTAATATAGCTTACTGATGTTAATATAGGATAAGTGGCTCTTTGTAGCGTATTTGCACCTAAAACACATATATTGAGCATTGTGATTAGTGTTAGAACCAAGCCTACAAAGATTAATCCAGGAATACCAATCTTCCATGCATAACCTGGTTTCTTTAAATATGGCAATAGCATTGTAAAAACTACCATTTCACCAAATGGGAAGGTTACTGCTAAAGGATAAGTCTCCATTAAGATTTTTTTCCAGCCCACTTCTAATACCGGTCTTAAATTATCTATTTTTATTAAACCTGCAATCATTTCAAATCCTATAATTGTAGTTGTAATGATAATAGTCAAAACAAATAGCAACTCACACGCTCTTCCGAATACCTCAAATCCCTTAAAGATCGCATACATAACTAAAAACATTATTAGTATGCCAATCGAAATAAGTGAGGAGGCATTATAAAGTGTTATAACTAGCAGTTCTTCAAAATCTCTAAGAACTCGTGCTCCAATATAAATAAAATATAAAATATAAATCATTGCTAGTATTTTACCGGTAAACTTACCTAATATAGATTGTACATATTTCGTAAAAGGTAGTTCAGGATACAGTTCAAATAACTTAATATATATACAAAATATTAAGCAGCCAGTACCCAAAGCGATTAATACACTAATCCAAGCATCCTGCATAGCTCCAGCTGCAAGTCCTACTAAAGTAGCGCTCCCCATCTCAAATAAAAATATAATACTAAAGAATTGGTAGGCACCAATTGATAATTTTCGATTCATTAGCATTCCCTTCTTTTCTAAAATGGATAAGCTTTTTTCCTCATACCTACATTATTTATTTGAACGTCTACATCGATTTTCACTTTTGCTTTTTTAAATTCATCATTCCAATTTTTCTCGTACTTTTTAAATGATTTAGGGTTTGCTAAATGTAACTTTTCTCCGAAGCCGAAAATATCCGCACCATATCCTTGTGCTTCTTTAATTCCTTTTTCAATCGTCTGCTTGACAGCATTCTCACTTAAAACTTCATACTTTTTTAATGTTTTTGCTTGATCAAAATTGTCATTACAAAGTACCTCGTCAATAATTGCAATGGCTTTTACATTTAAGTGAATGATTGGTATGCCACCTTTCATCTTGATCTTTGTGGCCGTTTTCATACGAGTGATCTCCATCGAGTCAAACTCATTTTTGCTGCATTTTATTTGTACATTTGTTTCCTTAATTACATTATCAATCATTTGTACAGATTTCGCTGGAGGACCATCTAGCCAACCTACTAACCGCCCTTTTTTTATGACCCCTAGCCCATTTATCATGTTATAAGATGATTTTACCTTCGAAAAATTATCAAGTGTTTCCGATGTATCACTTTCTTCTTCTAAGGTTGCTCCATTGATGACCGGTTCTCTACCACTACTTGAGAGAGCAGAGATCACTTGGCGCATTTGAATGTCTTGGTTTTCTCCTAAAAGCGAAGATGTATTTTTGATTTTACCTACGATTGATTTAGCTGGTAATTTATCAAGTGCCGGTAAATTATTTAATACCTTATACACACTATCATCTCTCGCAATAATAACTGGAATATTTACTCGAATTTTTGAATCTCTCTCGAATACATCGAAAATATAGTTTAATGTTTTTTCTTTTGCTAATTTTTCACCGATCACTACAAGTGCAACATGTGAATAGATATTTGAACGTGAGACACTTCTCGTTATATTTCGTGCTGCTTCTGAAATTGTTCTACCTTTATCTTGTAAAGAAATAATGGGTGTACCAATCGAACCTGTCTGAGTTGCAATCGCACTCGGATTAATGATTTGAAGAATCATATTATATTGGTTATCCTTAGGCAAATAGTCGACTCCCATAGCGACCACGATTGAAACACTGTTTAGTTCTTTATAGTTGGAACAACTCACTAAAAGTAAGCTAGTAATAATAATTAAGATTATAAATTTTCGTTTCATCACTTATTCACCGCTTCTTTGCTCATCAATGGTTTTTGGATTACCTTGACTAGGTACCACTAAAATTGTATCCTTTTGACTTTTAATACGGAACGGCGCAAATGGTGCAAAATAAGGTTCACCAAAGGAACGAAGGCTACACATATGAAGTAAGATAATTAATCCACCTACCAGCATGCCAAATAATCCGATATAAGCCGCAGCTATTAGTAAAGTAAACCTAAGAATCCTTGCCGCAATTGACATATTATAATAAGGAATAGTAAAGCTAGCAATCGCTGTAATTGATACGATAATTACCATCGACGCAGATACAAATCCCGCTTGTACTGCTGCTTGACCTAAAATTAAGGCTCCAACAATTGAAAGCGCCTGTCCAACCGCTCTTGGCATTCGAATACCGGCTTCACGTAACACTTCAAAAACCAGCTCCATACCAAGTGCCTCGACAATTGCCGGTAAAGGTACTCCTTCACGCTGCGAAGCTAAGCTTACTAATAATACCGTTGGAATTACGGCTTGATGGAATGAAGTAATCGCAATGAAAATTCCGGGTGCAAATAAAGCGACCCAAAAAGATAGATATCGTAGCATTCTTAAAAATGTACCTATATATGAGCTTTGGTAATAATCCTCTGGAGATTGAAAGAACTGTGTAAACGTAGCTGGCAAAATCAAAACAAATGGTGTTCCGGCTGTGAAAATAGCAACACGCCCCTCCAATAAATTACCTACTACAGCATCTGGTCGCTCTGAGTTAAGCATTGTAGGAAAGATGGTCTTTTGATCGTTCTGAATATAGTTTTCGATATAGCTTGATTCTAATATTACGTCTACATTAATTGCCTCTACACGATGTTTTACTTCTTTTAATAACTCTTCATCTACGATACCTTTTATATACATAATCTCTACATCAGTTCTAGTTATTTCGCCTATTTTCAACGACTCAATCCGTAATGCTGGATGCTGAATTCTATTTCGAATAAGAGATGTATTTGTACGTAAGCTTTCCGTGAAGCTATCCTTTGGCCCTCTAATTACAGTTTGAGTTGATGGTTCTGATATACTTCTAGTTTGCACCATTTTTGTACAAGCAACTAAGAAATTACTATCGTGATCCAAAAGAATAACAGTGTCTCCTATTAATAATCCTGATAAAAGATTTGTATAACTTGATTGTGATTTTAAACTTGAAACAGCAATCACGCTCTTTAATCCATTTTCTAAATCTGTTAATGACAGAGTCGTTTCTTTCTCCCTATTAATTTTCACGATTTTATCGATTATTCCATCATTCACTAGCTTCTCATTTGAAATTCCGTCAATATGAATCGTTGCAAAAGAATATTGCATACCTTCACCAAGGGTTTCGTGACGAATGACCAAATCGGAGCTATCACCAAAATCGTCTTTAATTCTTTTTATATTTTCTAAAATGTCCTTACTTAAAGAACGTGATATATTACTCTGAAATGGAATTTTTTTATTAGTTGCTGCACTATTGGTTTCTTTGTAATTAAACATTTTTTACCACCGCCCCATTATCATGGCTTATTATTCTTATACTTTTTCCAAATTATTTCATTTAATGTATTGTTTTCTAAACCAATCTATTTTTTCCACATGCTTGGCGCAACAAAAAAGTGGCCATCTCAATGAGACGCCACTTTTCATTAATAAAATAAACATATTTAATTTCCCACACTAGTTCGCTTGTGTTTTCGTGGTTTTGCCCTCACAGCACACCAAGTTATACAACTTTTTCAAAAGTCCTATACTCTCAGTTTTAAATGGTTAACCAATAAGCATTAAAATTTTCCTATAAGCTTAAACAAAGGATTTACAGCCTGTCGACCGATTGAGTAATAGTGAATATTCGTGTTTTTAATTCTATCTAGTTCAAAGCAATTACGTCCATCAATTATTAGTGGTACTTTCATAAATTCCTCATATAGTTGGAGATCGAATTGTAAGATTTCTTCCCACTCCGTCAAAATTAATGTAGCTTCTTTATCAAGAATGGCATGTTCAATATTTGTTGAATAGCTTATGGAGTTACCGAAAACCTTTCTTAACTCTGGTAAAGCACATGGATCATATACTGTAATTTTAGTATTTTCTTTCAAGAACTGATTAATTAAAGTAATCGATGGGGCATGTCGTATATCATTCGTATTTGGTTTAAAGCTAACTCCAAGCAATGAAATTTCTTTATTAGTCAAATCACCTAAAATAGATTTTGCTACTTCAAATAATTTCAGCTTCTGTTGGTCATTTATGGTAATGACTGATTTTAACAACTTTAAGTCTACACCAACTAACGCAGCCTCTTTCACTAAGGCAGTCGTATCCTTTGGAAAGCAAGATCCACCATATCCAATTCCCGCATTTAAAAACTTTGACCCAATCCTATGATCTAACCCAATTCCCCTTGCAACATGCTCAACATTAGCATCTAAATTTTCACAAACCATAGCAATCTCATTAATGAAACTGATTTTAGTAGCTAAAAAAGCATTCGAAGCATACTTAATCATCTCTGCACTTCTTACATCTGTTACATAAATAGGTTGGTTAAATGGTTTATATAATTCCTCAACCAATTCTGTCGCGGCTTGACTCTCTGAACCAATGATAATTCGATCTCCATTAAATAGATCGTATAAAGCAGACCCTTCCCTTAAAAACTCTGGGTTTGAGATGACGTCAATGTTTAAATGCTGTAGTGCATTTTCGTTCATAATTTCCTTAACAATCTCGTTCGTTCCAACAGGTACCGTGCTTTTAATGACAACCATAAGATTTCTTTTAGCATTCATTGCAATATCCTTTGCAACCACTTTTAAATAACTCAAATTCGCTGTTCCATCTGGAAGCTCTGGCGTCCCTACTGCAATAAATATGATATCTGCCTGACTATAAGCTACTTGATAATTTGTCGTAAACTTAATCCTCTTAAGTGATATATTTTCTACTAATGCTTCTTGCAAGCCTGGTTCAAAAATCGGACAAATACCTTTTTGGAGCAAATTAATTTTTTCATAGTCAATATCTACACATGTTACATTGTAACCAACTGTAGCAAATGAAACTCCTGTTGAAAGGCCAACATATCCCGTACCAGCAACAACAATGCGCGTCATGTTTCATCTCCATCCTATAAAAGTTCTATAAAGATAAAAAACACTTCTTATGTAAAATCTATATGTTTGTTAAATTTGCTTTTTAATTACGGTTTGTATTTCTATTGGTCTACTTTTAATTGAGGTTTATTTTTAATAACTTTTATTTCTATAAACTAGAAGTTTGAGAGCTTTAAGTCCTTAAAACATATGTATAAAGGGCCTAGCCAATTCTTGATTTACAATTTCTTTAATTTAATTTTATAAATGGCTATTTAATCAATAACATGATACATTCCTCTTCTCTATCGCAAGCATGGCTACCTTCTAGTTCGTATTAATTTTACAAAACCTAAACATTTTTATAACAAAAACGAATCTTCACTTTAAATTTAGACATAAGAAAAACCGGGCAGAAAACTGCCCGGTCCTTTTTTGCTTAGAGTACAGCCGCAAAAATACCACAGTTTTTAGAACCGTGGTACACTTCAAATTTCATCCTTCTTATCTTTATAAAGAAAACTCGCCAATCAGCGAAGTTGCACTGATAATTATAAAACTACATCGACTTTCCTTAATACATAAAAAGTGCACCCCAAATCTTAGACAATGTCTAACATTTGGGGTGCACTTCGGATAGGCTCAGAGATGTTTATTTTAAGTAACGGCTCGGAACCTTATCAATGTTTTCTAACATAATACCAGTACCAACTGCAACACATTGCATTGGGTCTTCAGCAATGAAAACAGGAACTCTTAATTCTTCAGCAAGTAAAGTATCTATTCCATGAAGTAACGCTCCGCCCCCAGTTAGAATAACTCCACGATCAATAATATCAGCTGATAATTCAGGTGGTGTACGTTCTAGTACTGTTTTTGCAGCTTGTACAATTAAGTAAACTGGTTCACTTAATGCTCTTTGAACTTCATCAGATTGTACAGTAATTGTACGAGGTAAACCAGTTACCATATCGCGACCACGGATATCGATTGTTTCATTTCTAGCACCAGGGAAAACAGTACCTACTTCAATTTTAATTTGCTCTGCAGTACGTTCTCCAATAAGCAGTTTGTATTCACGCTTGATATAGTTTAAAATCTCCATATCAAACTTGTCCCCTGCCATTTTAATTGAAGAGGCGGTGACGATATCTCCCATCGATAAGACAGCGACATCGGTTGTCCCACCGCCAATATCAATTACCATGTTACCACTTGGTTGGAATATATCCATTCCAGCTCCGATTGCAGCAACCTTTGGCTCTTCTTCAAGATAAACTTGTTTACCACCGCTCTTTTCAGCAGCTTCACGAATTGCTTTTTGTTCAACAGATGTGATGTTTGTTGGACAACAAATCAAAATACGCGGTTTTGACATAAAACCTTTTACATCTAATTTATTTATAAAATGACGTAGCATTGCTTCAGTAATATCAAAGTCAGCAATTACCCCATCTTTCAATGGACGAATTGCAACGATATTACCAGGTGTACGCCCTACCATGCGGCTAGCTTCTTCACCTACTGCTAATACCTTACCGCTACTACGCTCTATTGCAACTACAGAAGGCTCGTTTAAAACGATTCCTTTACCTTTTACATGTATTAAGACATTGGCTGTACCAAGATCTATTCCGATATCCTTAGAAAACATTCCTTTTGGCTCCTCCTTATTCACTATACTCATGAGCAGTTCCCCGAATACGTTCCATACCAAAATATAATTTTACCATAAACAACTGCTTTTAGTAATTAATTATTTGTGAATAGGAGGTTAAATATTTCTAATTTTGTTTTCAAGGCTCAGAAACATTATTTCGTTACTTTTTCAACGTCTTCTTTTTGATACTTTTGCTTTGTAGCCTCTCCACCGCGTAAGTGACGAATTGATTTGTGATAGTCCAATATTTCTTTAACTTCATTTGCCAAATCTGGATTTATTTCCGGAAGGCGTTCTGTTAAATCTTTGTGTACTGTACTTTTTGATACTCCAAACTCTTTAGCTATTACGCGTACGGTTTTCTTCGTCTCCACGATATATTTCCCAATCTTGATCGTTCTCTCTTTGATGTAATCGTGCACACTACTCTCCTCCTCTAAATGGATGTGAGAAGCGTGAAATGAGACTCGTTTTGACTGACTTAGCTGCTTTTTTTCCTGCTCTGACTGACCTGCTGAGTTACACTTATTTTGACTAGGTAGAAAATCCACGATCCCTCACCTCAAACACCTCTTTGATGGGTTTATAACATTGTATTAGGGAAAGTTTCTAACTATGCACAATTATCAGAAAAAAACAAGTGCCCAACACATATGGGGTTTGATTCCCATGTGTTAGGCACTTTGTGAAATGATTAATTATTATCGTGAATTATCAGTTGGGTCTGAATCTGTATTAGATGAATCGCCTTGAGTATCATCTGAAACATTTCCAGAAGTATTCATTGTACTAGAATCTTTAGCTTCACTTTTAGTCCCTTCAGAACTAATGATTGAAGATACTTCTTGTCCTTGGTATTTCTCTGGATTAATTGCTACACCATCTTTACGTAATTCATAATGAACATGAATGCCACTTTCTTTACCGATTATAGCAGTACCAGCAGTTCCAAGTACTTGACCTTGTGAAACAGTAGTTCCTGGTTCAACACTAACAGATTTTAAACTTTGGTAGTATGAAACTAATCCATTACCACTTTCTACTACAACTACATAACCTAACTGAGCATCTTTTTGAGCTTTTGTTACAGTACCGCTAAGAGCTGCAGTTACATCAAATTCTTTTCCATCATTTGCAACTAAATCCATACCAGTATTGATCGTAAAAGTATTACTATCCATTTGAATTAAAGATGCTTGTTGCTCATCTTTTGACGCTGAGTCATCATAGTAGTGACTTTTAACTTGAACTTCTTTATCCTTCGCAACTGGGTAAGTTAATTTTTCCTCTGGCTGTGAAGTTGGAATTGCATCTGGCTCTCTTGTATCAACAGTAGTTCCAGTTTTTGTTGGAGTTGGAGCATTACTGTATTGGTACCATAACGCACCCGTTAAAATTACTGCTGCACTTACTAAATAAATTGCTGGTACTACCCAACGCTTTCTTAACATCTTAACAACCTTTTGAGAAGTTTTTTTGTTTTGTTCCTCTCTCATCCTTATCACCTCTGCAATCATTGTCAACAGATTCCAGAAATTATATACGCAATTTAGAAAATTTTAGTTCGACAAAATTCTTATTTTTCCACACAATTTGAAAACAATCCACAATTTATTATAAAAATATTAACAAATGAAAGCGATTTATCCACAATTCCACAACGGTTATACACAATAATTGTGGATAAGTTAATAAATTCAATTATGAATATGAAAAAATATTTTTCTTGCATTTTTCTTTTTTACAAAATATAATCACACTACAAGCTTGTACGATGTATTAAAAACTTAAACTTAAAAATTAATTCAGTCATTATATATTTTTGCGTTGATGAAGAAGAGTAGATTATATGGATGTTTCAGAGAGCTGACGGTTGGTGCAAGTCAGTACGGACATATTTTTGAATGGGCTTCTGAGCACCCAAACCGAACCCTTAATTGTGCAGTAGGCTTTGGCGGACGTCTCACCGATAAAAGGGACGGGTATTCAAACACATGTTTCGATACTGCTTTTTGTCACAAGGTAGTTCATTGCATTTGTTTTGATACTGCAAAGTGAGTCTAAAAACGGTTTTAGGCTAATTAAGGTGGCACCACGGGAGTCCTCGTCCTTTTTATAAGGCGGGGACTCTTTTTTTGTACCCAAAAATTAAGGAGAGAAGATAAAATGAAATTTACTAAGAAAAGCTTCGCATCAATTACTTTATTACTTACATTGGCACTAGCAGGCTGTGGACAACAGTCAAATCAGACTGCCAGCAAATCAAATGATCATACATTACACCTAATGGATACTTCAGATATCGTTAGCCTTGATAGTTCATTAGCCTTAGACGGTCCATCGTTAAATGCACTTAATAGTGTTATGGAAGGTCTTTATATGCCAAATGAAAAAGGAGAATATGTTCCAGCAGCAGCTTCGTCTTATAAAGTTAGTGCGGATGGAAAAGTTTATACTTTCACTTTAAGAGATGCTAAATATTCGAATGGTGATCCTGTAACTGCACAAGATTTTGTTTTTGCAATGAAGCGTGCAGTTGACCCAAATACAAAAGCTCAATTTGCATACGATTTATATGATATTGAAAATGCAAAAGAAATTAACCAAGGAAAACTGCCTGTGGATAACCTTGGGGTAACTGCAATAGATAAAAAAACATTACAAATTAAACTAGATCGCCCTATTCCTTATTTCATTCAATTAACCAGTTTACCAATGTACTTCCCACTTAATGAAAAATTCGTTAAAGAGCAAGGTAGTAAATATGGTCTAGAAGCAAATACCACTTTATATAATGGCCCTTACGTTGTAAGTAAATGGAATCATGAAGTTGGATTTACAATGACTAAAAACCCTCAATACTATGATAAAAAGAACGTATCTGTGGATAAAATTGACGTTAAGATTATGAAAGAAACTTCGACAGCTGTTAATCTATATGAAACTGGCGAACTCGATCAAGCAATTATTGATTCTAGCGTAATCGATCGTTATAAAGGTAATAAAGAGTTAAATAAACTAGCAATGCCAATCGTGTCTTATATTAGCTTTAATCAGAAGAATCCATTACTAGCAAATCAAAAAATGCGTAAAGCTATTGCTAACGGCTTTAATAAAGAGGATATTAGTACAACACTATTAAATGATGGTTCAATTCCTACAGACCGAATCATCCCTAAAGGTTTAGTAAAAAGCTCAAAAGGTGTAGATTTCGTTAGCACAACATCTCACCCATCTACAGTTAATTTAGAAAAAGCAAAGTCACTTTTTAAAGAGGCATTAAAAGAGAGTGGTAAATCAAAAGCTAGTATTTCATTACTAGTTAGCGATAGTAATACTTCACGCAAAATCGGTGAATATCTTAAAGCACAATTAGAAACAAACTTAAAAGGTTTAACAGTTAATATTACTGTTATGCCTGCACAGCAAAAATTCGAATTACGCCAACAAGGAAACTATGATCTATCATTAGATACATGGGGTGCTGACTATCCAGATCCTACAACTTATTTAGAGTTATTCACATCTAAATCAGCTTTAAATGTATTAAACTATAAAAACAAACAATATGATGAATTCTTACAGAAAGCTAACACAGTAAGTCTACAAAATGAAACTGAAAGAACCCAGCTTCTTCATAAAGCAGAAGACACTTTACTAAATGACGCTGCTATTGCTCCTGTCTATCAAGCAGGATATGTTTACTTGCAAAAGCCTAACGTAACAAATATAAAAGTTCGTCCATTTGTAGGCTATTTTTATTATAAGTATGCAAACAAGCAAGGATAAAAATTACGAAGACCGCTACGGTTAGACCTGAATTACTACAATTCCATTCGTAGACTTCATTAAATTAAATGACTCTGCAAGAACAATCTTATACCATATCCCCCTCTAATTAGACTAATTTTAGTTTAATTAGAGGGGTTTTTAATTAAATGCAAAAAAAACGGACCCAAAGAGTCCATTTTTAATCCTGCCTATTTATCTATCCGTCAAAGCTTCCCTAATGCTTCGTAATCGTTCTTACTCAGCTTCTGAATAGCTATTCCCTTGTAATAGTACTTAACAATCTCATCATATGTTTTACCTTGTTTTGCGAGTTCATTTGCTCCGTATTGACTCATGCCAACTCCGTGTCCAAAGCCTTTTGTTGTGATGATGATTTCGTCGCCCTTACGCTCCCATGTAAAGTCTGTTGAACGTAGGTTCAGCTTTTCTCGGATTTCTTTACCAGTTAGCGTTTTATTTCCAAACATTACTTTTGCCACACGTTTACTTTGTGTTCTTGATGTTACTTTCCCTATGTCGGACTTATTAATTTTAACATTAAGTTTATTTTCGAAGTCGCTTATGGAGAATGCTACTGTAGAAATATAGTCAGGTGCAATAGAATCCCATGGGCTTGGTACGCTTTTTAAGTATGGTACACTACTGCTCCAATATTCTTCTGAGTTTTCTGTGTAGCCATTACTTGAAGAGAAGAATGATGCTGTAATAGGTTGTCCATCGTATGTTAATATTTGTCCTTCAGTGGCTTTTACTGCTTTTTCTATTTTTGCTATGCTTACATCGTAATTAGATCCAAATCTTTTCTTTAAATCATCACGGTCCTGAAAGACTTGGAATTGAACAGTATCATCTACTATTCCACCTTCTTCAAGCGGCTTACCTTCTTTTAATCTCTTGATAATAAATGTTCTTGCACTTAAGCTTTGTGCTTTTAATGCTTCTGGTTCAAATTTTGCAGGCATTTCTGAAGCCACAACACCTAAAACATATTCCTCGATTGGTAATTTTTCAACTTTTTGTGTTTTCGTTCTAAAAACAGAGATACTTAAATTATCATCTTTGTTCGCTGCTGCAACTTGATTTGCTTTTTTCTGTAGCTGATCAACCAACCTACCGTCTGTATGGCTATGAAATGGTAGAACAAGTAATGTTGGGATAATAATAACGACTGAGCAAGTAGTTAATCCTGCAGTGACCAATGTTTTAAATGACTTCATATTTTCCTCCTATCCATTCCTAAACAACTTTATATGACAATTTTCAACTAATTGCCCTTTCTAAAGATAATTTATGCAGATGGACAAGCATTTAGAACAATATCGATCTGTTTTCAAATTAAATTATTCTAATTAAATATATTATTTTTTTCTTATTTTTAGAATATTTTATACGGTTTCCGTCTATAACTGATAGTAGAAAGTTGCATGAGAATGCAAAAATGCCCGACTCTATGTGGGGTAACACAAAGTGCCAGGCATTTGAATTGTTTTTTAGTTTACGCTTGTAAGTCTTTAAGTGTTTCTTCCTCTACCGCTGTGCTTGGTTCGTTTACACGTTCAATGTCCGCTCCAAGTGCAGCAAGCTTTTCATGGAAATTAACATATCCACGATCTAAATGTTTTAATTCAGTAACGCGAGTATATCCATCTACAACAAGACCAGCAAGGATTAGTGATGCAGCAGCACGTAAATCGGTAGCAGCTACTTCTGCGCCTTGTAGATCATTTGGTCCATGAATAATCGTTGATCGACCTTCAATTTTAATATTTGCATTCATGCGACGGAATTCTTCAACGTGCATGAAACGATTTTCGAATACTGTTTCAGTAATCATGCCTGTTCCAGTAGCTTTTAATAGAAGTGCCATCATTTGTGATTGCATATCTGTTGGGAAGCCTGGATGAGGCATCGTTTTGATGTCTACAGGTTTTAAATTGTCAGTACCAATTACACGAAGACCTTCTTCTTCTTCGATAATCGTTACACCCATTTCACGCATTTTAGCTACAACTGAGCTTAAATGTTCAGGAACTGCATTTTCAATTAATACATTTCCATTCGTAATCGCCGCAGCTACCATAAAAGTTCCTGCTTCAATACGGTCTGGAATAATATGATGAGTTGTACCAAATAGTGTTGGCACACCTTCAATTCGAATAGTGCCTGTTCCAGCACCTCGAACTTTACCACCCATTGAATTAATGAAGTTTGCTAAGTCAACAATTTCAGGTTCCTTTGCAGCATTTTCAAGAATTGTCGTTCCATCAGCAAGCGCTGCTGCAGACATGATGTTTTCTGTTGCACCCACACTTGGGAAATCTAAATAGATTTTTGCCCCTTTTAAACGACCGTTTGATTTTGCCTCTACAAAACCATTACCAACCGTAATTTGAGCTCCCATTGCTTCAAAGCCCTTTAAGTGTTGTTCAATTGGTCTAGATCCAATTGCACATCCACCTGGTAAAGCAACACGCGCATGACCATTTCTAGCTAAAAGTGGTCCCATTACAAGAATTGATGCTCGCATTTTGCGAACATATTCAAATGGTGCTTCAACAAATAAATCTTTTGAAGCGTCAACTGTTACTGTATTATTTTCGAACTCAACCTCTGTATTTAAATTACGAAGAACTTCGTTAATCGTATAAACGTCAGATAGAGTTGGTACGTCATGAATTATATTTTTTCCTTCACTAGCTAGTAGCGCTGCAGCAAGAACTGGTAAGACAGCATTTTTTGCACCTTCTACACGAACTGTGCCTTGAAGCTGTTTCCCGCCACGGACAATGATTTTATCCAAACTTTTCCCCTCCGTGTCCTAAAATAGATCTATCAATATTCTACTGTTATAATCGGTGTTCCAAGAATAATTGTCGTTGATTTATCAACATTGTTTTCACGAATTGCAATTTGTAAATTTATTTTTTTGCCATTTGCAACCAAAGCGTCATTCCACTGTTCAGTATATGCTGAAACAGAGACGAATGCCCCTTCTTTTATTTCTTCAATTTCTGTTGCTTTGAAAGTCCCCAAAAAATCATTTTTTATACCCTGCAAAACACCTTCAAGTTTACCACCCATTGTCCCCTTTATACAAGTAAAAATAGTAGGTTCCTTACTAAAAATATTTTCCATTGAATTCTTTATAAGACTTTTTGTTTCTTTTTCAGCGTGTTGGTCCCATTTAGTCCCACTCAGTTCATAAATTACATAGCTGCTATTACTGCTAGTAGATGTTACCACAATTCTTTCTGTGATTGACTTATGGTTAAATGTACCAATTATTTTATTACCATTATCTGTATAAGTCCATTTAAAATTTTTAAATTTTTCTTTATAATCACCGATTATTTTAGTCACTGAAGTATTCATTTTAGCTTCTCGTGCATACAAATTCCAACTTGTAACCGAAATGTCTTTTTTATTTAATACATCTGCAAAACGGTTCAATTGGCCTACTCCCGTGTCAGCCATACCGATTTTACCCCAATTAAAAAATAATACCGTAGCAAAAGTAATCATCATTATAAATAAATAGATCGTTTTTTTCATAAAAAATCCCCTCTCTCTTACCTCCATTTTTCACAGGTAAAGAGGGGTTTATACGGTGTTTTATAACATACTTTTTGACAAATTATTTCAATAAATATGAAATGTTTTTTGCATATTGAAGGTAGTCTAAGAAGAAACTACTTACAGTAGAAGAAATTGTAATTGTTAATAACACCATAAAAAGTCGAATTTGGGCGACATGACCTTTTTTCATAATACTTTCCCATTTAATTGCGGTTATTGCCCACCAAGTTAAAATAATGAAAAGTAAATGGACAATAATTGCTAATGCCGCTTCTGTCCCAACTAAAGCTTCCATTTTTATGCCCTCTTTTCGTTCGATCTTTTAAATAATTTTGTTCTTAATTGCAAATTAAAAAGTGTAGGAATAATCCTACACTTTTTAATCTAAGTTTATTTTACGCCATAAAGAAATCTTTCACAATGTCTAGCTTATGAAATAAATCTAAAGCTAAAGATGGTTTAATACCTAATACAATCGTTAAGACTGCACAAACTATAACAACGAAAAGATGTGTCTTTGGCAATACTATTTTACGTTCTTCACCACTTCTAAAAAATATATTTTGAAGGATGCCAAAATAGTAAAAGTAAGATACAACTGTAGTTAAAAGTAAAATTCCACCTAATATGAAATATCCTTTTTCCAGGACAAAAGCCCCCATGAAAATATTTAACTTTCCAATAAATCCTGCAGTTAATGGTATCCCTGCTAACGATAAAACGAAAATTGACATGATAACCGCTAAAAATGGATTTGTTTTACCTAGACCAGCAAATGAGGAAAGTGAATCTGATCCTCTTTGTTGTTGTACATTATAAACAATTGTTAAAATTCCGATTGTCATAAATGTATAAGCCAATAAGTAGAACCAAATACTCTCAAACATGAATAGGGAAATACTTACAAACGCAACTAGAACATATCCTCCATGTGCAATACCTGAGTATGCAAGTATTCGTTTTAGACTGCTTTGTTTTAAAGCAATTGTATTACCTATTATCATTGATAGCGCGGCTAACGTAGCAATAACCGGCTGCATTACTTCAAATACTGATTTATGTTCCTTCGTCAATAACGCACCTGTAAAGATCACTAAGAAAATGCGTAGTACGATGATAAATCCACCTGTTTTTGAAACAGTAGCTAAAAATGCTGTTACTGGAGTTGGAGCACCCTCATAAACATCTGGTGCCCACATATGGAATGGTACAGATGCAAGTTTAAATGATAATCCAACAAACACTAGAACGAATGCTAGAATTAATAAAAATTCATTACTACTCGGTACTCCTTGAGAAAGCAACGCATGCATTTCTGAAATGTTAGTCGTACCTGTTAAGCCGTAAGTATAGCTTAAACCGAATAATGTGATTGCCGTCGAAATACCACCGTTAATTACATACTTGAGTGCAGCCTCTGAAGAACCTTCTCTTCTCTTTTGAATCCCAACTAAAATGTAAGATGAGATTGAAAGTAGCTCCAGTCCAACAAATAATGTAATTAAATCGCTACTTGAAGCCATATACATCGCGCCAATTAAGGCAGTTATAAATAACGTATAGTATTCTGATCGCTCTGCAATTGTTTTATCTCCTAAAGCAAGTAATAAGACTAAGATTGCTCCAATTAATAAAACAGATTTAAATAGTAGCCCAAACGAGTCTAGTTTGAAAGATCCGGCTAATAGACTTGTATGTTTATGCGAATATAGTGTGATTAACCATACAAATGAACCAACAACGCTAAGTAAGCCAATCCAACCGACTATTTTACGATTTACATTTTTAGGTAGTAAAAGCTCAAGGATTAATAGAAGAAGCGCAGCAGCTACTAGAATAATCTCAGGACCCATAGTTCCCCATTGAAAATCAGATAATGCTTTCCATGTCATCTTCTATACACCTCTAATCCCTTGAATGATAAAATCCACTGATGACACGATCATATTATTTACGAATGCTGGGTATACACCAAGCAGGACAATCGCAAGGACCAAAATAACTGATGCGATTGCTTCGCGTTTTGATAGATCAGTGAATGATGAAATAAAGTCACTATTTTTACCGAAGCATAATTGTAAAATTGCTCTTAAAATATATGCTGCAGTTAAAATGATACCTAATGTACCAACTGTTGCAATTGCTTTATGACTTTGGAATAGACCAACAAATGACAACCATTCCCCCACGAAACCTGATAGGCCAGGTAAACCTAGAGATGCCATACCACCAAAAAGTAATAATCCAGCTAATCTAGGAGTTAATTTTGATAACCCAGAAATACGATCAAAGCTAGTAGAATCACCTCGGTTTTCTAGCATACCAACTATTAAGAATAGTAATGCTGCAATTAAACCGTGAGATACTGATTGCAAAATAGCTCCTTGAATTCCGGCACTATTCATCGCCGCTAATCCAATTATTACAATCCCCATATGCGAGAAACTTGAGTAAGCCAATACAGAACGTAATTCCTTTTGAATTAAAGCAATATAAGCTCCATAAAGTAAATTAATTACACCAATAATCGCAAGAGCAGTCGACATTTTGTCAAATTGCTCTGGAAAAATACCTAATGCAAAACGAATTAAACCGTAAGTTCCAATTTTTAAAAGGATCCCAGCGTGAATGATTACAACAGCAGGATTTGCTTGAGTATGTACATTCACCATCCATCGATGGAACGGGAATAACGGTAGTTTAATTGCGAATGAGATTAATAAACAAACTAATAAAACCATTTTTAAATGATCTGAAATTGGGCTAAGTGTCTGTTGGCCCGACGGAATAATATTTGCTAACACTGCATAATTAGTTGTGCCAGTGCGAGCAAACAGAACAGCTATAACAAATAATAAGAACGCAGAACCTAATCCGTTGTAAATTAAGAATTGGTAACCCGCACGCTCACTATCATATCGGCCCCATTTTCCAATTAAGAAGAACATCGGAACTAGCGTTAATTCAAAGAATAAGAAGAATAACACTAAGTTCTGAGCTGTAAATACCCCAAACATCCCTACTTGTAGGATGAATAATAATTGGTAAAAGCCTTTTGAGCCTTTATTAATTGAATAACCTGCTATTACAGCGATTAATGAGATTATACCAGTTAGTAAAATCATAACTAATGATAAACCATCTACGCCAAGTTCAAATTTTACTTGAAACAATCTAGTCGAACCAGCAAAGATTTTTCCAAACGAGAACCAATCGTATGAAATATTCCAGTCTTTTAAACTAGAATGATTATGACCTGCTATATATGCAAGAATTGTAATAGCGAATGATAAAACTGAAGTCGCTAATGCCCAAAGCTTATAAGAATTTTTTGGAGCGAAAGAAACTAGTAATAATCCTAATAAAGGTGAGAAAACAACCCATAATAAGAAACTCGACATCATAAGTTGTACCCCCCTGTCACAACGATTGCTAGTAAAATTAGTGCTAGACCAAGTAGTGTAATAAATCCATAAGTTTGAACTTGACCACTTTGAAGTCTTGAACCAATTCCACCGATACTACTTACAATTCCTTTTACTAAAACTGCAAGCCCTTCAATTACAAAACGCTCAATTACAAACATTACATGCCCGATTGCAAACATACCCTTTACGATCGTTACGCTATATAATTCGTCTACATAATATTTATTAAGAAGAATTTCATGGAATAATCCGTTTTCTTCTTGATTAGTTTGTTGAGGCTTTCTTCCATACATATTGTAAGCAAGTGTAATACCCGCTAAAGAAACAAGAGTTGCTACAATCATAATCCAAACCGGTTCATGACTATGTTCAGTGATTTTAAATGGAACACCATCTAATAAAAAGTCATTTAAGTGGCGTCCAAAGAATGGTGTATTAATATAACCCGCAAAAATTGCAAGGATACCTAATAGTGACATTGGAATAACCATTGACTTCGGTGATTCGTGTGCACCTTTTGTTTTTTCTTCACCAGTGAAAACTAAGAAGAATAAGCGGAACATATAGAAAGAAGTAAAGAATGCTGCAACTAAAGCGACAACGAATAAAACGTAATTTCCATGTTCCCAAGTTGCTGCTATAATCTCATCCTTACTAAAGAAACCAGATAGTAACGGTACACCTGTAATCGCTAAAGTACCGATTAGAAATAGTGCAGATGTCCACTTCATTTTGTGACGTAATCCACCCATTTTAAAGATGTCTTGAGTGTGTACTGCGTGAATTACACTACCTGCAGCTAAGAATAATAAAGCTTTAAAGAATGCATGCGTAGTTAAGTGGAAGATACTTGCTGTATATCCCCCAACACCTAATGAAAGCATCATATAACCTAATTGGCTGACTGTAGAATAGGCAAGCACTCGCTTTATATCTCTTTGTACTAGACCAATACTTGCTGCAAAAATAGCAGTAAATCCTCCAACAATCGCAACAACAGTTAGAGCAGTTCCACTAGCGATAAAAATTGGATAAGTAGTCGCAACTAAGTAAACACCGGCTGCTACCATCGTTGCTGCGTGGATTAATGCAGAAACTGGTGTCGGACCTTCCATCGCATCAGGAAGCCATGTGTGAAGTGGGAACTGACCTGATTTCCCCATTGCCCCAACGAATATTAAAATGGCAATAAGTGTTAACATACCAGTACTCACTTGTCCTCCTTGGATTACATGGAAGATTTGATCGAAGTCAAAGCTCTTTGTTTTCCAAAATAAAAGGACCATCCCAATAAATAAACCAACGTCCCCTATTCTAGTCATAATGAACGCTTTTTTAGCTGCTGCTTTTGCTTCTTCTTTGTAGAAGTAGAAACCAACAAGTAAAAATGATCCTAGACCTACTAACTCCCAGAATACATAAAGTTGTAGAATACTAGGTGAAATGACAAGTGCTAGCATCGCAAATGTGAATAAACCTAAATATGCAAAGAATACCGTAATACGGTCGTCGTCTTCCATATAAGCAGTAGAATAAATATGTACTAATGTACTAACAAACGTAACAATTACTAACATTAACGAATTTAGTGCATTTACTACATATCCAACGTGAATATCGACATTACCAATTGTTAACCAAGTGTATAATTTCTGCACTGTATCCCCTTGTAGACGGTCAAATAAGACGAACAAGGAGATGATGAATGAGATTCCTGTTAAAGTTGCCCCTAAAATCCCACTACCTTTCTTTCCTTTTGTACCAGCTAATATTAGGATTAGAAACGAAATTAGCGGAAGTACCGGAACAAGCCAAGCATACTGCATCATCAAATTCCACCTCCTAATTATCTTTTCAATGAATCAGCTTCATCGATATTGACTGTCTGACGATGACGATACCATGCAATTAAAATTGCAACGCCCACTGCAGCTTCAGCAGCCGCAACTGAGATCGTAAATAATGAGAAAATTTGTCCAGTTAAAGACGGTGCCACACCAAGTTTACTGAATGCCACTAAATTAATATTTGCAGCATTTAACATTAACTCGATACAAATTAACACGATTACTGTGTTTCGCTTTGTTAGTGCACCATATAAACCGATACAAAATAATATAAGCGCTAAAAGAAGATAAGCATTAATTGGAACTGAAGTCATTCCTTCGTACCCTCCTCTTTTGAATCATCTGATTTTGCTAAAATAATCGCACCTACTAAAGCAATTAGTAATAATACAGACATTACTTCAAATGGTACGATGTGATTTGAAAATAATTGTAATCCAATATTTTTCGTATTGTTTGTTGCTAAATCAACATCTGATGCATCGATTGAAAGACCGTTTACACCTAAAAACATAACAACTCCAAATGCAACAATACCAACAAATGCAGCAATATTTCTCCAATTTCTTTTTGGCTTTTCACTTTCAATATCATGCTTTGTTAACATGATTCCAAAAATCATTAAGATCGTTACTGCACCTGAATAAATAAGAATTTGAACAACCGCCACAAATTCCGCTGATAAGAGAACATAAATCCCTGCAATACTAATGAATGTTAATACAAGTGAAAGCATCATGTGCATTACTTTCGTTGAGTTTAACATCATTACTCCGCCTAATATGGCTGCTAAAGAAAGAAGAAAGAAAGCAACTACAAAACCACTCATGCTTTATTCTCCTTTCGAATGTTTTGATCATTTTCATCAAGCCATTGAAGGTCTTTAAACAACTCATCACGTGAATACTCTGCAAGCTCAAAGTTATTCGTCATAATAATCGCTTCTGTAGGACAAACCTCTGTACATAAATCACATAAAATACAAATTTCGAAATTGATATCGTATGTGTCGATAATTTTTCCTTTTTTCGCAGGATCAGGATGCTTTTTCCCAGTTAATGTAATACAGTCTGTTGGACAGATTGCCGAACATTGGTTACAAACAATACATTTTTCTGGATAAAACTTTTGAATACCACGAAAGCGATCTGGTAACGGAATCGGCTGATTTGGATAATCATATGTTACTTTCTCGCGCGTTAAATTTTGAAGAGTATACTTTAATCCTTTTACTAACCCAATCATGACTCACACCCCTTTAGATTGGTCGATTTGTTTAGAAGAATAAGCTTTTTACTAAAGCAGTTATTAAAATATTAGCTAATGAAACTGGTAACAGTACTTTCCAACCGAACTCCATTAATTGGTCAGCTCGTAAACGTGGGAACGTTACACGGAACCAAATTAATAAGTATAAAATCACACTAAATTTTAAAGAGAACCAAACAGCTCCAGGAATAAAGTCTAGACCTGCAATCGGCTTCCATCCACCTAAGAATAGAATTGTAATTAATGAACACATTGCAAAGAAATATACATATTCCGAAAGCATAAAGAACGCCCAACGGAAACCTGAAAACTCTGTATGATAACCTGCAACTAACTCTGATTCTGCTTCAGGTAAGTCAAAAGGTGTACGATTTAATTCAGCAACTGCTGCAATTAAGAAAACGATAAAAGCAATCGGCTGAGTTACAATGAACCATACATTGTCTTGAGCATTAACAATATCATTTAAATTTAAGCTTCCTGTTAATAGGATTACACCTAATACACTCATTACTAACGGAATTTCATATGAAATCATTTGTGCTGCTGCACGCATACCACCGATTAGTGAGTATTTGTTATTCGATGCCCAACCTGCTGTAACAACACCAACAGTTGTTAACCCTGAAACGGCAATATAATAAAGTAACCCGACACCAATATCAGCAAACTGCAAATTTTCTGTAAAAGGTAGTGTTGCTAATACCATAAACGCTGGTGCAAATGCGATGACTGGAGCTAAAATAAATAATGGTTTATCTGCTGCTTTTGGAATAGTATCTTCTTTTAAAAGAAGTTTTAATACGTCAGCAACAGTTTGTAGTAAACCAAATCGTCCACCAACTTGGTTCGGACCAATACGTCCTTGCATGAATCCCATTACTTTACGTTCTGACAGAATACCAAACGTAACGAAACCTAAAACTACAAATAGAAAAATAACGCCTAAACCTAAATAGATGAGAAAATTAATCCAAGACGGTGTACTTTGTAGAAGATTTTCTATCATTATCCGTCTACCTCCCCAAGTACAATATCAATGCCACCTAAAATAGTAATTAAGTTTGCGATGTTTTCACCTTTTAATAGCTTTGGAAGAATTTGCAGGTTATAAAAAGATGGTCGTCTAAACTTCAAACGATACGGCTCTTTTTTTCCATCACTCGCAATATAGCAACCAATTTCTCCACGTGGTGACTCGATTCTTACGTATCCTTCACCTTTAGGAGCTTTAATGATTTTAGGAACTTTTGCTAAAATATCACCTTCAGCAGGGAATTGTTCAACAGCTTGTTCTAAAATCTTTAATGACTCTTCAATCTCTAGCATTCTGCACATATAACGATCCCATGCATCTCCAACCGTTCCTACTGGTACATCGAAATCAAAACGGTCGTAAATAGAATATGGAACATCTTTTCGTAGGTCGTATTTAACGCCCGTACAACGTAGATTAGCACCACTTAGTGAGAAGTTAATCGCATCTTCTTGTGAATATGCACCGATGCCTTTTACACGATTAATAAAAATTTCATTACCTGAAACTAAATCATGATAACCCTTTAGCTGCTCTCTCATATAAGGAATGAATTCTCTTACTTTTTCAATCCATCCATCTGGAGCATCCCACTTAACTCCACCAACACGCATATAGTTAAAAGTAAGTCTCGCCCCACATAATTCATTTAATAGATTGATAATCATTTCACGCTCTCGGAAAGCATAAAGGAATGGACTAACTGCCCCAATATCTAGAAGATTTGTACCCCACCAAACTAAGTGACTAGCAACTCGACCTAGCTCCATTGAGATTACACGTAAATATTCCGCGCGGTCTGGAACTTTAATATCCATCATTGTTTCAACAGCATGGCAGAGAACATAGTTATTTGTCATTGCCGATAGATAGTCCATACGGTCTGTATAAGGAATAATCTGTGTATATTGAAGATTTTCAGCGATTTTTTCTGTACCTCGGTGTAGATAACCGATGACTGGCGTCGCCTCTTTAATGATCTCTCCATCAATCTTTAACACAAGACGAAATACACCGTGTGTACTAGGATGCTGAGGACCGACATTTAATAGCATTTCTTCAGTACGAATCATGGCTTATCCTACACCCCCTCGTCAAATTGAACATAATCTTTTCTAAGTGGGTAGCCAACCCAAGTTTCCGGCAGTAAAATACGTTCCAATTTTGGATGTCCTTCAAACTGAATGCCTAGTAGATCATATGTCTCACGCTCCGGCCAGTTTGCCCCTTCCCAAATTGGAGTAATACTATCGACAATCGGCTGATTGCGATCTGCTCTAACTTTTAAAGCGATTCCATGTTTACGTTTATATGAATAGATGTAAGAGTAAACCTCCATGTACTCAACAAAATCAGTTCCATGTAATCCAGATAAATAAGTAAATTGAAGCTCGTCATTATTTTTTAAGTATTCTGCCACTTTATAATAAACATCTTTTTTGATTGTAAAAGTTGGATCATGTTTAGAAAGTGTATTGATTGTTGCTTCCTCAATCACTTCAGCACCAAACTCTTTTTCAATTAATGCCTTTACTTCATCCAATAATGGTTGATTATGAGAAGCTTTTGCTTCTTCAGCTGGAGCCTCAGTAGCACCGCCTGATTTTGCTTTGGCTTTTAATGCTGCCGCTGCTTTCGCCTTCGCAACTGCAATTGCCTTTGCTTTCGCTTTTGCCGCGTCATCGTCAGAACCAGCACTTGCTGTGTCTTCTCCGCCAGCTGCTTTTTGTTTTGCCAATGCTGCTGCCTTCGCTTTTGCTGCTGCTACTGCTTTTGCCTTCGCCGCTGCAATTGCTTTCGCTTTTTCATCATCTGCACCGTCTGATGGAGCTTCTCCACCTTCAGCTGCTTTTTGTTTAGCTAATGCCGCTGCCTTCGCCTTTGCCGCCGCTACTGCTTTTGCTTTTGCCAATGCTAAAGCTTTTGCTTTTTCATCTTCTGAAGCTGGTTCTTCTGCTTGCTCCCCTGCTTCTGCTGCTTTTTGTTTTGCGATTGCTGCTGCCTTCGCCTTTGCTGCCGCTACTGCTTTTGCTTTCGCCAATGCTAGAGCTTTTGCCTTTTCATCTTCTGAAGCTGGTTCTTCTGCTTGCTCCCCTGCTTCTGCTGCTTTTTGTTTTGCGATTGCTGCTGCCTTTGCCTTCGCTGCTGCAACAGCTTTTGCTTTCGCTAGTGCAAGTGCTTTCGCTTTTTCATCTTCAGTTGTTGTTTCTTCTTGTTTTATTTGATTTTCATCGGCTGGCTTTTCAACTAAAGAAGCTTCTTCTTTCTGGACACCATTGTTATCAGCGCCTTCTTTTTCCGCCTTTAACTGTTCCATTTTTCGTCTAGCTGCTTCTTTCGCCCTCTCAGCCGCTTCTTTCTTTAGTTGTTCTTTAGACTTATCTTCACTCATTTATTCGTCACCTGCTTTCCAGTTTTAGCCTCGTAACGAATCTTCTCTTTTAATTTATTAATACCGTAAATTAACGCAGCTGGATTCGGAGGACAACCAGGAATATAAACGTCTACAGGAATGATTTGGTCAACCCCTTTAACGACTGCATACGAGTTAACGTATGGTCCACCAGCAGTTGCACATGAACCCATTGCAATTACCCATTTAGGCTCAGGCATTTGGTCATATAAGCGTTTCACAATTGGAGCCATCTTTTTCGTAACAGTTCCAGAAACAATCATACAGTCAGATTGACGAGGAGAAGTACGGAAAAACGATCCAAAACGGTCTAAATCATAATGTGATGAACCTACACCCATCATTTCGATTGCACAACAAGCTAACCCGAATGTTAATGGCCATAACGAGTTACTCCTTGCCCATGCCTTCACTTCTTCCAAAGTAGTGAAGAAAATATTTTTTTGGAGTTCCTCCATCTCAGCAACAGAAATTCCATCTAGCTTCATAACCATTTCAACACCTTCTTCTTCCAAGCATAAATAAGTCCCAACAGTAACATAAGGATAAAGATAATCATCTCCACAAATGCAAAAAGTCCTAATTGATCATATGCTACAGCCCACGGATATAAGAAAACAGTTTCAACATCAAAAATAACGAATAATAGTGCAAATATGTAATACCCAGCGTGGAAACGAACCTTCGCATCATGGAATGGTTCAATACCACTTTCATACGTCGTTGCCTTCGCTTCAGTTGGTACGTTTGGTCTTAAAATTTTCCCTATCACTGAAAGTGCAACAACTGGAAGCGCTATCCCAATAACTAGAAACACGACTACGATCACGTAATTATTTAAATAAGCATTCACGAAACTTGTCCCTCCCCTAACTACAGAGCTCTACATTATATACTTATTATAAATATAATGTATTTTTCATTAATTTTTACTATTCAGTTTTGTAATCGTATCCATTATAACAAATGTGACAAAAACGTGTCGATATTTATTGCCATTAATCCTAAAATTGATAATATAGTTGGAAAATAAATTCCATTATTCTCTAATAATCATTAATGTACGCCGTTCTAATAGATTTCTAATGTTTTAGCCACTGTTTCTGATATCGAAAACTTTATATCAGTATAGGAGTTATCCACAAATCCACAGAAAGTTATTCACAATTTCCACAAATTAAAAAATAGTGATAATTGTCGAAGAAAAAAAATAAACCAACTCAAAAAATTGAGTTGGTTTATTTTTAAGATGCAATCGTTTCTGAAGATTGCTTATTTTGATTTTTAGATTTAGGTTGTGCAAACTTTCTACTTTTTGTACTTCCCATAAAAAATGAAAGAACTAAAGCAATACCAGATAATGCAGTTGCGAAAATAAATGCATCATTAATACCGTTAATTGATGCTAATTTAGAAGCCTGACTATAAAGTGACGTAACTGCTAACGCACCACCCTGTGCAGAACTTACTCCAGCCGCGCCCGCTAACTGCGCGCCTGTGTGATGAACCCAATCCATAATGAAGGAATTCGTTGAAGTCACTTCATTTGAAAAGTCCGCCAAATGGTTTGTCGTTTGAGTCGTCATAATTGTAACAAGGATTGCCGTACCTACCGATCCAGCCACTTGTCGCAAAGTATTTTGAGTTGCAGTACCATGAGTAATCATCTTAACTGGCAACTTATTTAAACCAGCAGTCATGATTGGCATCATAATAAATGACATACCAAATGAACGTAGTGTATAGAAAAACATAATTTTTAAATATGGTGTATCAATAGACAATTTTGTGAACTCATAAGTTGTAAAAGTCATAATAAGCAGTCCAAAAATCGCTAAAGGACGGATTCCATATTTATCGAATAATTTACCCGTAAGAGGTCCAAGTGCACCCATAATTAATGAACCAGGTAGCAATAATAAACCTGCTTTAATTGGCGTAAAACCACGGATGTTTTGTAAATATAGAGGTAATAAAATCATCCCTCCATATAAAGCTGTTGTAACGATTAAATTAATTAATAATGTGTAAGAAAAAGAAAAGGATTTAAATACTTTTAAGTTAATTAATGGTTGTTTTGCCGTTAATTCTCTCCACACAAATAATCCTAAGCTTATAAACGCAATCACTAATGATAGGACTACCTCTGTGCTACCCCAGCCTTCATTACCAGCTTCACTGAAACCATATAATAAACTACCAAATCCAAGTGACGAACTTAGCACTCCCAAAATATCTAAAGTTGGGAATGAACGTTTACGTGAAATACGGAACCAAGCATTAGCTAGAATGATTGCAATGACACCAAACACAGCCATTCCATAGAATAAGAAATGCCAAGAATAATCTTGAACAACATAACCAGTTATTGTTGGACCAATAGCTGGTGCCAGGATCATTGCGATCCCCATTAATCCCATTGCAGCTCCACGCTTTTCAGGTGGGAAAATCGTCATAAAGATATTCATACCAAGAGGCATTAATATACCTGCTCCGACCGCTTGTACTACGCGCCCAACCATCATAATTGGGAAATTACCTGAAAGAGCACAAATAATTGAACCAACCGTAAAGGCAATCATCGAAAAGATAAATAACTTTCGATAAGTAAATGTTTCAACTAAATAGGCACTAACTGGAATTAAGATACCATTTACTAACATAAATCCAGTAGATAGCCATTGTGCAGTCGAAGTTGTAACATTAAAATCAGCCATCAACTTCGGTAAAGCAACATTTATTAATGTTTGATTTAAAATAGACACGAACATCCCTAGTAACAGCACCGTCAAAACTTTCCCCATACTAAAGCTTTGCTTTTCATTCGATTCAGTTGGGGCTGGTTTCTTTTTAACTTCTTCAGATTTTTCTATTTTAGTTAATTCTTCTTTTTGAACTGTTTCTTTTCTTTGATCTATTTTTGGACTATTTTCTTTATTTCTTAAAGCAATTCGGTTAATAATAAAGAAAACAATTAAGCAAAACCCTCCATATGCTATGATCATTCCAGTAGACATCGAAATTCCTCCTTACTTATGGATACGAACAGAAGCATTCATTCCTGGAACAATTTCAAATGACTTGTTATGATCTAAAGAAATTCTTACTGGGACAACCTGTTCCACTTTCGTATAATTTGCATTAGAATTTCCAGAAGGTAGTAAACTAAATGTATTAGCAGTAGTTAAACCAACAGACTCTACAGTTCCTGTTAATGTAGTATCCGGATATGCATCAACATACACATCAACTTCTTGTCCTTTTTTCACATCTTCTACTTGAGTCTCTTTAATATTTGCTGTAACCCAAAGATTATCTAAGTTATATGCATAACCAAGAGTTGAACCTGCAGCAACTAATTGATCTTTAATTGCATTTGTTTGAACAATAGTAGCGTTCGTTGGCACTGAAACCGAAACTTCATGAGCTGTGTCACCAGCAGCTTGAGGTGCAGTTAAAACTTTACCAATTGATTGGTTTGGTGAAAATGTTTTACCAAATGAACCTGACCATGAATCAAGCTTACCGGCAGCAGGAGATGAAATAACAATTTGTTGTCCATCTATTTTTGCATTATCCGTTTTTATATAACTCGTAGATTGATCATAATAGTAATAACCGACAAATCCACCAGCAACTAATATGACTAAAGTAATTATGTTAACAAACACCATTTTCTTCATGTTCCCCATAAATAAAATCCTCCTAATTTTTAATCGTTTCTCTCTATATAGGTAACAAAAGTAAAACAACACATTGTCGTTTTACTTCTCATAGTTTTTAATTATAATTGATTTAGAAACGTACTCAACCGTTAATAATCTTATTTTTGTTGTTTAAACAACACTTTAGTAATTCATTGTTTATTTTATTAAAGTTATTTAATAAAGGAGTTTTAAAATGTCCATAAAAAATAATCTCGACCCCCGCGTCGTTCGAACTAGACAACTTTTACAAGATGCACTAATTAATCTACTAGCTGATAATAAAGACTTCGAATCAATCAGCGTTCAAGATATCACAAAAAAAGCAAACGTTAACAGAGCAACATTTTATAGCCATTACGAAGACAAATACCAAATGGTACGACAAATTGTTAGAGAAAAACTTATTGATTTAGACAAAGCAATGAAAAATGTTAATTTCAGTATGTATGACGGAAACCAGAATAATCTTGAAGAGATGACCCTGCAATCTTACTACCATCTATTCGAACATGTCGAAAAAAACAGCTACTTCTACAAAGTCCTGCTTAGAAGACAAGGACCAAATCTATTTAGAAGAAGACTTTACGATGTACTAGCAACAGCATTCGAAACAGGCATCAAATTCATTCAACCAAAAAAGAATAAATTCCAAGTACCTAGCGACCTGCTAGTAAGTTATATTTCCGGCGCAACTCTAAGCGTAATCTCATTCTGGGTTGAAAATGACATGCCCTACTCAAAAAAACACATGGCAGAGTATTTACTAAAAATCTCAAGAAACGGAATCTTACCGACTGCAGGACTGGAAAATATTTAATAAGAAGATTGTTGAGATAACTCGTCTAAATAGTGGGTTTTGTCCTTTTTTGTTCCTGAGGTTGTGAGGTTTAGTTTTGATAGGAGTCTTGAAGCGTTATAGATAGAGGGAATATGAAGAAAGTCTCTAGCTTGTTTATTTTTTATCGTGTTTCCAATTAATAAAAGATAATCAACCAATGCACCTATATGTGCTTCTTTTGAGTCATGTAGGCAATAGTTGCAAATCCAATTTCCTTTATCACGCTCCATAGTAAACTGACTACAATTAGAACAAAGTACTCCAGTAAGAAGTTCAGCACTACTAATATTGTACTTGTCTAATATATTTTGATCTAAAAGCTGGTGTTGTTTTATTAATAGTTTAGCTAACTTCCTTATTTCTTTTTGAGTATAAAGATCTGTTTTAAAATTTAACTCTAGTTCTTCAACCTTTTTATAAAGTAACTCTGAGTGAAAAACTTTTTTAGCAATTTCACTTTGATTTATAGACGCTTTTATTATCGTTTTTGGATTGCTTACAACAACATACGGTATGACACATAAATTTTTAAAATTATGCTTTCGAAGCCATTCAGAAAGTTGTCTTTTTTGCCTTTCAACTTGAATAATAGGATTTGTAAAAGACTCTTCTTTTCCATCGATAATGCGAATAAATTGATTAAAGGTTTGATCAAAATACAATGTACCAATTAAATTCTTTACTTCAATAATAATTAGCAAACGCGGTGTGATAATAATCGTATCAATTTGAAAAAAGTGTTTAAAACCATCTACTAGTCTGAGATCGTGCAAAATAATACTACTTTCTTTTGGAAAAAAACTTAAATGATAGTCTAAGGACTTTTCACCGTGATACCCTGCTTTGTACTTGAAGAGATCTTCCTCAATTCTTGTCCATTGTGGATGATCATTAGGTAACCTTCTTAAAAGCGCTTCTAACTTTTTAATAATCAGTGGTACAGTTCGTTCTTTTAAAATCATCAAAAATCACCTCTCTTGGATTTCTTTTCTTTATTCAAGTTTTTTTGTTGGAATACCTTCTAATTGAAAATGAAAAAAACGAGCGATTTTATCTCTTATTTTCCGTAATTCATCTAAATTTCATCTAGAGTTGAACTATTATTTAATAAAACTAACTATTTTAAACTAATTTCGATCACAATTATGATTATTTAGTTTGATTTGCATGTTTTATTTGCAGTTTCAGTAAAATTAATTGCAGTTATCACAATTTTATTTGCAGTTTCCCAAACTTTATTTGCAGTACCTTGATTTTATTTGCACTTTCGCTATTTTTAATTGCAGTTTTACAATTTTCAATTGCACTTTGTCCAATTTTATTTGCACCTAACTTCGTATTGCTGATTAATAAATCTTATTTGCACCTTCCCAATGCTTAATTGCAGTTTTGAAATTCTTATTTGCAGTTTTAACACCCTTATTTGCACAGACATGAGCTAGTTATTGACAGTAACGGAATCTACTTTACTTATTTGCACCTTTCTCCAGTTTATTTGCAGTTTTGAAATGCCTATTTGCAATTTTAAAATCCTTAATTACGATTTGCCTTTTTTATTTGCGATTCGCCAATCTTATTTGCGATCCCCGACTTCCCCTCCTTACAACAAAATTAACACTACTTTACCGCAAGCATTCAAACAACAACCCAACAAAAAAAGAGCCACAAAAGGGCTCTTTTTAAAATTACTTATATTGTGCTACGTTTAAACGGTTCATTGCTTTGTGTAAAGCAAGTTCAGCGCGTTTGATGTCTGTGTCAGGACGTCTGTCTTGTAGACGTTTTTCTGCACGTTTTTTTGCTTCTACTGCACGCTCAACATCGATTTCAGTTGATGCTTCAGCAGATTGAGCCAATATTGTAACGGCTTCAGGTCGAATTTCAATGAATCCGCCACTTACTGCAACATAGTCTGTTCCAGCTTGTGATTTAATTTTAACAGGTGCTGTTGCTAACGGTGCCACAGTTGAAATGTGTCCAGGTAAGATACCTAGCTCACCGCTAGTTGCTTTCGTGCTAACGAATTCTGTTTCGCCTTCATAAGCCGGTCCATTAGGAGTGACGATACTGACTTTCATTGTCTTCATAGTGAACTCCTCCTGTCTAGCTTCTGAGCTAATCAAGTTCATTCAATTAAGAATGATGAACAAGCTTTCGATTAGACAATTATTATACTAATGTTTTTGCTTTTTCTACTACTTCTTCAATGCGTCCAACTAGACGGAATGCATCTTCTGGAAGAGTATCGTATTTACCTTCTAAGATCTCTTTGAATCCACTAACAGTTTCTTTAACTGGTACGTAAGAACCTTTTTGTCCTGTGAATTGCTCCGCAACGTGGAAGTTTTGAGATAAGAAGAATTGAATACGACGAGCACGAGCTACGACTAATTTATCTTCTTCTGATAACTCATCCATACCTAAGATTGCGATGATATCTTGAAGTTCTCTATAACGTTGTAAAGTTGATTGTACTTGACGAGCTACTTCATAGTGCTCTTCACCAACGATTTCAGGGTTTAATGCACGAGATGTAGATGCTAATGGATCTACCGCTGGGTAAATACCCATCTCAGATAAACGACGCTCTAAGTTTGTTGTAGCATCTAAGTGAGCGAACGCTGTAGCTGGTGCTGGATCCGTATAGTCATCGGCAGGAACGTAAATCGCTTGAATCGAAGTTACAGAACCTTTGTTTGTTGAAGTGATACGCTCTTGTAATTGACCCATTTCAGTAGCAAGAGTTGGTTGGTAACCTACCGCAGAAGGCATACGACCTAATAGGGCAGAAACCTCAGAACCTGCTTGAGTGAAACGGAAGATGTTATCGATGAAGAATAACACGTCTTGTCCTTGCTCATCACGGAAATATTCAGCCATTGTTAAACCAGTTAAGGCAACACGTTGACGTGCACCAGGTGGTTCGTTCATTTGTCCGAATACCATCGCTGTTTTCTTGATAACGCCAGAATCGCTCATTTCGTGGTATAAGTCGTTACCTTCACGAGTACGCTCACCTACACCAGCGAATACTGAGATACCGCCGTGCTCTTGTGCGATGTTGTTAATTAATTCTTGAATTAATACAGTTTTACCTACACCCGCACCACCGAAAAGACCGATTTTACCACCTTTGATGTAAGGAGCTAATAAGTCTACTACTTTGATACCAGTTTCAAGGATCTCTACTTTTGTAGTTAATTCTTCAAATTTAGGTGCTTGACGGTGAATTGGGTCACGACGTACGTCTTCTCCAAGTGCTTCGTCTAAGTCAATGTTGTCACCTAATACATTGAATACGCGTCCTAATGTAGCGTCACCAACTGGAACCGAAATTGGTTTACCTGTGTTAACTGCTTCCATTCCACGTACTAATCCATCAGTTGAAGCCATTGCAACTGTACGAACAGTATCGTCACCTAAGTGAAGAGCAACTTCTAATGTTAAATCAATGTTTACTTCGTTTGCGTTGCCCGCTTCTTTACGAACACGTAACGCATTATATATTTGTGGTAATTGGCCGTTTTCGAACTTTACGTCTACAACCGGTCCTAATACCTGAGTAATAATACCATTGCTCATCGCTTTTCCTCCTAGCATTGTTTCATTAAAAGCCGATCAATTTATATAGCCGTTATAAGCAGATTAGCCAAGTGCTGCTGCTCCACCAACGATTTCAGTAATTTCTTGTGTAATTGCTGCTTGACGCGCACGGTTATAGTGAAGAGTAAGCTTACTAATAACTTCTTTCGCGTTATCAGTTGCACTTTTCATCGCTGTCATACGTGAAGCGTGTTCACTAGCTTTACTGTCTAATAATGCACCAAAGATTAAGCTTTCTGCATATTGAGGCAGTAAAACTTCTAAGATTTCATCATCAGATGGTTCAAATTCGTAATTAGTTGTTGCCTTACCTGTGTCAATATCAGTTAAAGGTAATAGCTTTTTCTCAGTAACCTCTTGAGAAATTTTACTTATGAAATGGTTATATGATAAGTAAAGCTCATCAAAAATGCCGTCAGTATACATTTGAACTGTACGATTAGCAAATTTTTGAATATCATCGAATGAAGGTTGATCTGGAATTCCAAGAACCTCTTCAACGATTGGGTAACCTAAACGCTTAAAGTAATCACGTCCAACTCGACCTAATACAATAATTGCAAATTCATCATTCGATTTATGACGATCTCTAATTGTATTAGTTACCGCACGTAATACGTTACTATTAAATGCACCAGCTAAACCACGGTCAGAAGTGATGACAATGTAACCAGTCTTTTTAACTGGACGAGTTACTAGCATCGGATGTCTACTGTTTACACCTTTTGCCACGCTACCAACTACCTCTTGCATTTTGTCCATGTAAGGAACAAATTGCTTAGAGTTTTGTTCAGCACGGTTTAATTTCGCAGCAGAAACCATCTCCATCGCTTTTGTGATTTGGCTTGTCTTTTTTGTTGAATTAATTTTTGTTTTTATATCGCGTAATGATGCCACAGGTTTTCACCACCTTTTGGTAAACAGTTAAATGAAGGACGAGCTAGAGCCCGATCCTTCAAATCCAGATATTTAAATCGCCTTCTTATTTAGAAGCAATAAAGTTCTTTTTAAAGCTTGTGATTGCAGCGTCAAGGTCAGCTTCGTTTGGTAATTTACCAGTATCACGAATAGCATCTAAAAGACCTTTAGCATTAGCGTCCATCCAAGCTAACATTTCTTCTTCAAAACGAGTAATGTCTTCAACTGCTACGCTGTCTAAGTGACCACGTGTTAGTGCATATAAAGATGTTACTTGTTTTTCTACTTTTAAAGGTTTGTGTAAACCTTGTTTAAGGATTTCAACTGTACGAGCACCACGGTTAAGTTTAGCTTGAGTTGCTTTATCTAAGTCAGAACCGAACGCAGCAAATGCTTCAAGCTCACGGAATGACGCTAAGTCAAGACGTAGCGTACCTGCTACTGATTTCATCGCCTTAGTTTGCGCTGAACCACCAACACGTGATACAGAAAGACCTGCATTGATCGCTGGACGTACGCCAGAGAAGAATAAGTCAGACTGTAAGAAGATTTGTCCGTCAGTAATTGAGATTACGTTTGTTGGAATATAAGCTGAGATATCACCAGCTTGTGTTTCGATGAATGGTAATGCAGTTAATGAACCGCCACCTAACTCATCATTTAACTTAGCTGCACGCTCTAATAAGCGAGAGTGTAAGTAGAATACATCCCCTGGATATGCTTCACGACCTGGAGGACGTTTTAATAGTAATGAAAGCTCACGGTAAGCTACCGCTTGTTTTGATAAATCATCGTATACTACTAATACGTGTTTACCATTGTACATAAACTCTTCACCCATAGTTACACCAGCGAAAGGAGCTAAGTATAACATTGGAGCTGGAGATGAAGCAGGTGCAGTTACAACGATTGTGTAATCTAAAGCGCCATGCTTACGTAAAGTTTCAACAAGTCCACGAACTGTTGATTCTTTTTGACCGATTGCAACATAGATACAGATCATGTTTTGGTCAGCTTGGTTAAGGATTGTATCGATTGCAACAGCTGTTTTACCAGTTTGACGGTCACCGATGATTAACTCACGTTGTCCACGTCCGATTGGTACAAGAGCGTCGATCGCTTTGATACCTGTTTGTAATGGCTCATGTACTGATTTACGTGCCATTACGCCAGGAGCAGCGTTTTCGATTGGACGAGATTTTGTTGTTTCGATTGGGCCTAAACCATCAACTGGTTGACCTAATGAGTTTACAACACGTCCTACTAATGCTTCACCAACTGGAACTTGCATGATGCGTCCAGTACGACGAACTTCGTCGCCTTCTTTAATGCCTGTGTAAGGTCCTAAGATGATGATACCTACGTTGTTTTCTTCTAAGTTTTGTGCTAGTCCCATAACGCCGTTAGAGAACTCAACTAGCTCTCCAGACATACATTGGTCAAGACCATGAGCACGAGCGATACCGTCACCAACTTGGATAACTGTACCAACATCACTAACTTCTATTTCAGTTTGGTAATTTTCGATTTGCTTTTTAATCAGCGCACTGATTTCTTCAGCTTTGATGCTCATGCATTTCACCCCTATCTACAAACTATTTTGCGATTAATTCACGTTCGATTCGAACAAGTTTATTTTTTAAGCTGCCGTCAAAAATACGGTTTCCAACACGCACTTTGTAACCACCGATTAATGATGGGTCAATTTCGTTTTTCACACGTATTGAATTTTTACCTAATTTAGAAGCGAATAACGCTCCAATTTTCTCTAGTTCTTCAGAAGACAATGCCGTTACAGAGTAAACTGTTGCATCTGCAATATTACGAGTTTCATTCGCAATTTTTACATACTCAGTTACTAAATTAGAAATAGTGCTTAAGCGTTGGCGATCAACTAATAAACAAACTAGATTTAATACCGTTTCAGAAATTGAAGCAAATGTGTCATTTAAGACAGACTTTTTGCTTTCTTTTGTGATTCCAGGATGTTGTAAAAACTTATTTAATTCTAAGTTTTCTACGTATTCCTTTTTCACTACTTGTAAATCATGTTCAACAGTTTCTACTAAATTTTGTTCAGTAGCTAATTCAAAAAGAGCGTTTGCGTAGCGTTTTGCAACTAATTCGTTACTCATTTAGCTTCGCCTACTTCTTTAAGATATTGATCAAAAATAGCAGATTGGTCTTCAGACTTCACTTCTTTTTCAAGTACTTTAGAAGCAATTAATACAGATAATGAAGCAACTTGTTGTTGAACTGATTGTACTGCAAGCTCTTTTTCACGAGTAATTTCACGTTTAGCGCTTTCTTTCAAGTTTTCAGCTTCTGCTTTTGCTGCTGCAACGATTTCTTCACGTTGTACATCAGCTTGCTTTCTAGCTTTCTCAAGAAGCTCGCGAGCTTCTGTACGAGCAGCAACTAACTCTTGCTTTTGCTCTTCAACTAGTTTCATTGCATCTGCGTTGTTTTTCTCAGCTGAATCTAATTGATTAGCGATGTGATCTTCACGTTGTTTCATAATTCCCATTACAGGTCCTAATGCATACTTTTTCAGAAGAGCAAGTAAAATTAGAAATATTACTAATTGAAACACGACATTGCCCCAAGGTACACCATGTCCTGCCTCAGCTAATACGAATTGTGATCCGTTTAACACAAGCTTTCACTCCCTTCAAGGGTTGTATTTATTTATTTTTTATAACATAGCCCTCATCTCTTACCGACTTGGACTTAACTTTCAAAAGGAATCCTTCAAAACTGAGTGTCATAAAGGAATGGCGAAGTAAATGTGAACACAAACTTCGCCATTTTTTTAATAATTTGTATAATCTTAAGCTTTACCAAATGCCATGAATGCGATAACTACTGCGATGATTGGAAGTGCCTCAACTAATGCAACCCCGATGAACATTAAAGCTTGAAGAGTTGAACGTAATTCTGGTTGACGAGCAACACCTTCTACTGTACGTGATACAATTAAACCGTTACCAATACCTGCACCTAGTGCACCTAAACCAATTGCGATTGCCGCTGCTATTAAAGCCATTTTAAATTTCCTCCTTCTTAATCATAAGAAATATATTTTTTATAATAATTTTTATCTAACTACCAAATTCAAGTGAGCTGCCTAATGCTCGTCCGCCACTTTATGTGACAAGTACACCATCGTTAACATTACGAAGATAAACGCTTGGATTGAACCAACAAATACAGAGAATCCTTGCCAAACAATCATCGGTATTGCTGCCGCGATTGTCCAAATCACACCTGCACCTACACTATCCGCATATGCATGTGTACCCATTGTTGCAAGTAAACCTAATAATACTTCCCCTGCGTAAATGTTACCGTAAAGTCGAAGACCTAGCGTTAATGTGTTCGCTAATTCCTCAATAATTTTTAATGGAAACAAGAATCCCATCGGCTGGAAAAACCCTTTTCCATAAGCCTTAAAGCCTCTCATTTTAATACCATAATAATGTGATAAACCAACTATAAAGATTGCTAATGATAAAGTAATGACTGGGTCTGATGTAGGTGATTTCCAAACTGAGCTTCCATCGATCGAGATATCGAACGGTAGACCTAACATATTTGAAACAAATATGTACATAAGTAATGTCACACCTAGTGTAAGGAAGCGACCACCAGTTTCCCAATCCATTGTACTGTTGATAAGGCCTTTAACGAAGTCAATAATCCACTCAAAAAAGTTTTGTTTTCCTGACGGACGTATTTGTAGACTTCTAGAGCATGTAACTGCGATGATAAAGACGATTACTGCAGCAATGGTTGTCATTAGAACATTTGTATACGTAAAATCTAAACCAATAAAATTAAAACCTTTAGCTTCGTGTTCCAATTTATTCACCTCTCTTCCTTGCAAAAGACGTTTGATGTATTGCAAAATGTATCATAATGACAAGATGTCCTGTCATTAGTCCCGCGGTTAGTGCCGGTATGCTCACAAAGTTTTCATACCGAAGCGCGATGACCATTGTTAGAGCCACCGCTGAAAGACAAATTACAGTACCTAAAGATCGAACTTTTTGTTGCTTTAAAACTCGGTCAAAGAAGGTATTTATCTTTCTGTGTAGAATCCATATACAATAAAAGCTAGTTACGGTTCCGAGAATATAACCTGTGAAAATCGTTTTATAGTCGGTAAAAGCCCAACCTAAAACGGATAAAGCAATAATATACAACATATCTCGTACAAAGCGTTTTAATTGTTCTTTTTGCATAACTAGTCCCCTGGTGTAAATTGTTTAACTATTTTGAGCGTGCCATAAATGCCAGTAAAAAGACCTAACAATAAAAATATGATCATAAATACTGGTACTGGCCATTTGAAAAATGAATCAATCCATCTTCCTAGAAAGATTCCGATGAGAATAGAACCGACAAGTTGAGCTAAAATTGAAGACATGAGTGTCATTGCTTTAAGAGGATGTTGATTGTTTTTTTTCATACAAAATCCCTCCATGTCAATTTTTATTCTCAAAAAATTGCCAAAAGTCTTATCATGGTTTATTCTACAACAATTGTGTCCTAAAATCTCTAAACATTGAAAACGTTCACAAATTGTTCACAAAACGTTCAAAAAATTTTAATAACATAGTATTTACATGTAATGAAAACCCTTTTAAACATTCATGTTAAGCATACAATATGTTACAAAAAAGTGTCAATTACCTAAATTAAAAAACTATTAAAAATTACTTACCAATTTTTAGTCTTCTACGTAAATCTTCGCCACATTAACGTATGATTCAGTTGCACTTTCATATTGTTTACGTTTATAGAATATTACAAACTTATAAATCCCATTTTTAGGAAATTCCTTTAAAACTAATTCCTTTTTGATAATCCCCCTCTTACTATTTTTCTGTTCATCAATTACTCCTAATAAACGAAATGTTTCTGATTCGAAAACAGCGATCTTGTATTCCTCAACCTTACTTGGTAAATACAATTCATATTTGTAACGATTTTTACCTTTAACTCTTCCGAAGTGAAATCCCATTACTGACGGAAAATTCGGTTCTCCTTGTAGTAATAAAAACGGCATTCTTAACTTCTCTTCATCGTTTGTGTTAAACGTAATCGCCCCATCGTAAAAGCCATCCTTTAAAATCTTTGTATTAACTGTAGCGCTTAAAGTTATCTTTTTACTTGTGCGAGCTGGTATTGTAAAAGGCTTTGGTATTACCCATTGTATTCCAGTCGCCTGTTGATTATTTATAGTTGTAATTTGTTTTGGCGCATTTGATTTGTTTGAAATTCTTACGACAAAATCTTTCTTTACTAATCCATCTGTTTTTTTAGTTACTCCGAAAGATAGTGACATTGGAAACAAAGTCGTTTCTGTCTCTAAAGCTTTTTCTATATCTAATCTTCCAGCTCCTTGTTCGTACGCATGATACATCTTTTTATTATTCTTATATAATGGTGTTGCCGTATTAACAAGTACACTTTTTAAATCATCCATACTCCAATCAGGATGCAATTGTTTTAATAAAGCTGCTGCTCCAGCAACATGTGGACTTGCCATACTCGTTCCTTGAAGTGCTAAATAACCGCCTGGAATTGTACTTTTTATTTGTACACCCGGTGCTAACAAATCCGGCTTCATTTGCCAAGTTCCAGTTACAGGTCCTCTAGAGCTAAAATCTGCTAGAACATCTACCTTTTTTTCACTTCCGCTTTTAGCCTCTACCTTGCCTTTTTCGATGATTTTTTTAATCATTAAGCCATCTTTTCTTGAAATAGTAGCTGAAGGAATCGTAAGCTTTCCTTTGATTTGGCCGATGAAATTTCCATCAACATTGTTATAAACAATTACAGCCTTCGCTCCGGCATCTTGAGCATTTTTCACTTTATCAGTAAACGTAAGCTTACCTCTTTCTAATAAGACGATCTTATCTTTAACTCTTTTAAGCTCACTTTTTTCTCCATATTTTTTAAATACGAATCGGCCATTTAACCCTTTACCCCATTTAACCGAGCCAATCATAGGACTAATAATCGTTTCTTTATTTTTCACATGGATTGACGGGAAAAGTACAGGTGGATAGCTCGCACCAACTGTTAAAGCTTTTGATGCTGTAGCGGGTGAACCAACAGTCCATAATCCTGGTCCAGAGTTACCA
This sequence comes from Bacillus sp. AFS017336, assembly GCF_002555445.1. Taxonomy (NCBI): domain Bacteria; kingdom Bacillati; phylum Bacillota; class Bacilli; order Caryophanales; family Bacillaceae; genus Bacillus; species Bacillus sp. AFS017336. The sequence continues at coordinate 26,181 of NZ_NUCO01000013.1, read as the reverse complement.
GCAGCAGTAATTGCTAGTACACCTTTTTCTACAGCTTTATCTAGAGCAATACTCGTAGGCCAATCCGGTCCATTTACATCATTTCCTAATGATAAATTTATAATATCTACCTTATCCTTCACTGCTCGCTCAATCGCTGCCATAACAGTCTCAGAAGTACCAACACCACCAGGACCTAGTGCACGATAAGCATAGATTGTCGCTTTTGGTGCGACGCCTTTTCTTTTCCCATTTGCTGCTATTACGCCGGCTACATGTGTACCGTGAAACGTACTCTTTTCTTCAAGCTTCGTTTCCATCGGATCTTTATCTAAATCGATTGTGTCATATCCTCCACCGTAGTTCGATCTCAAATCAGGATGTTTGTAATCAACTCCAGTATCAATGATCCCTACTTTAACTCCTTCTCCAGTAATCTTTCTTCCCCTTTTGTCCTTATAAAGCTGAGCTTCGTCGGCTCCTATAAAAGGGATACTATCTTCTAAATGAGCTCTATAAATGGTTACAAAATGCATATCTTGTACTAGTGGCAATTTAGCTAGCTGTGATAGCTCTTCAAGAGAACCTGACACAGAAAGACCATAATAAGTTTCAGTATATTGTTGTCTTATTTTCACATTTGGGAAGCGTTCCTCAATATATTTTAATGCTTGTGTGATCATGCCATCTTTAATTGAAATTAAGGCTATTTGTTTTTGCTCTTCATGTGCATTTACAGCATAATTTTTAAATGGTATTAGCAAAAAAACTAAACAAATCATTATTTTAAGAAAGTAATTTTTCATTCAAGTTTGGTTCTCCTTTATAAAGATATTTTTCTTTTTAGCTTTCTCACTAATCGTCCATTCATGTATATAAAGGTAATTTTCTCTAGAATCTGTAAATTTTTCAAAACCAAAAAAAGACTAACTCTAGGTGTAGCATTTAGCTCACCAAAAGTTAGTCTTTTCTTTATGAATTATCATTAATTTTTTAATTCAGGTTGGTTAAATAAGTTAAATCTTTTATTTGTCACAAATGATTTAATTTCATGGATGACAAAATACAGTATAGCAGCACTTAAAACTACAATCCAAACTTTTGAAATCATTGCATCTTGCCAAATTCCTAAAAGCATAAAAAATGCAGGAAGAGTAATTGTAGTCCATGATTGAATCATTGCAACGATTCCTGTATAACGTTCAATTTTCTTTCCTAATACTAATCCAGCAAAGAATAAGTACCATAAATATGCCCACATAACCCATAATAGACCGTTGACAACATCATGGATCATAACGAAATTCACAAATGCCCACAGAACAGACATGATTGAAACCCAAAGAGAAAACCATCCTAATCCCGTTCCGTTAAAGTCTTTTAGGTTTGTAAATCCAACATATAAATAAGTAATACCAAAAAAGAAAATACTCGCAGTATTAAATAATTCCCATTTTCCAGCACCTAAGTGCATTAAAAGGTAAAAAGGAAAAACAACCTGTATTGTACCAACAAATAAATTTAATAAAGCTGCACTTTTGGCATTCGCTTTATTTAATAAAACAAGACTATTTAAAAATAGAGTTGCGCCAGATAAAAGCAAACCTACAGTTCCCATAGTGAAATGTTAAAAAGAAAATTGATCAAGATTAACTTTTTAACTCAACCCTCCTAGATTAAGATTAGAAAAAAAATACAAGCGCCTGATCGAAGTCAAACGCTTGAATTAAATTAATTTAAAACGATACCAACGATAATAGCTGTTAAAACACTTACTAATGTTGCACCAAATAATAATTTTAAGCCGAAACGAGCAACAGCATTACCTTGTTTTTCATGTAATCCTTTAACTGCTCCAGCAATAATACCGATAGATGAGAAGTTAGCAAATGATACAAGGAATACTGAAACAATTCCTAATGTACGAGCTGAGAAGTGTTTACTTGCTTTCCCTAAATCCATCATCGCAACGAACTCATTTGAAACAAGCTTAGTCGCCATAATGCTACCTGCATCAACCGCTTCTTTAAATGGTACACCCATAATAAATGCGAATGGAGCAAAAACATATCCTAAAATACCTTGGAATGAGATTCCAAAAATCATATCAAAAATATTATTGATTGCACCAATTAATGCAACAAAACCAATTAACATTGCTGCAACGATAATCGCTACTTTGAATCCATCTAAAATATACTCGCCTAGCATTTCGAAGAATGTTTGTTTTTCCTCTTCTTGTACAGTTAAGATATCTTCTTCAGGAGTTACAGTGTAAGGATTGATAATTGATGAAATAATAAACCCACCAAATAAGTTTAAGACAATTGCAGTTACTACATATTTTGGTTCAATCATTGTCATATATGCACCTACGATTGACATAGATACAGTTGACATTGCCGATGCACAAAGTGTATATAAACGATTCTTTGGTAAAAGACCAAGTTGTTTTTTAACTGAAATGAATACTTCAGATTGTCCTAAAATTGCAGAAGCTACCGCATTGTAAGATTCTAATTTACCCATTCCATTGATTTTGCTTAAAATTAAACCAATATATTTGATTACGAACGGTAAAATTTTTGTGTATTGTAAAATACCAATTAAAGCAGAAATAAATACGATCGGTAATAATACACCTGTGAAGAAAGGAGCAGCGTTCGCATTGATCATTCCACCGAATACGAAATTCACACCTTCTGCAGCATATTCTAATAACTTTCCAAAGCCGTTTGAAATTCCTTTAATTAAGAATAAACCTACTTCAGTATTTAATAGTACGAAAGCTAAAATGATTTGAATAACGACCATGATTACTAATGGACGATATTTAATCTTTTTACGATCACTACTAGCAACGAAAGCCAGACCGAAAACAACTAGTAGTCCAATAAGAGCTATAATATATTTCATGTTTCTCCCCCGAAAATCCAATAAATTTTATTTTTTAATATAAGCGCTTTCAAAACGAACACAACTTTTATATTTGTTGGATGTCAGACATCATCTAGAAGTTAGATGTCAGACAAGGATTAGCCTTCTAAATCTTTTGAACTAAATGATCCTGGAAGTAATTCCTTAACCGTTGTTTCAGCAACATCGCCTTTTAAGTTAGTTAAGAATACTTTTGTGTTTTCATCGCTAAATTCTGCGATTACTTGTCTACATGCACCGCACGGTGAAATTGGACCTTCAGTGTCTCCTACGATCGCGATTGCTTCAATTTTTGCTGAGGTGTTTCCAGCAGCTACTGCACTAAAAATAGCCGTTCTTTCTGCACAATTTGTTAGTCCATAAGAGGCATTTTCAACATTACAACCTGTGTAAATAGTTTGGTTATTCAATAAAATCGCTGCACCTACTTTAAATTTCGAGTAAGGAGCGTATGCGTTTTCACGAGCCTTTAAAGCTTCACTAATTAATGTTTGTGTATTCATATTTATCACCCTTTAACAATTGTTAGGTAATTCATTTATTAAAGTGTGTGAGTTTTGTCTTCGCTTTACCATATTACCAACGGAAGAGCTAAAGAGCAATAACTCACTCACTTTTTTTTATATTAAAATTATTTAGAAATTAATAAGCTGTGTTTGCTTCTTCACCTTGAACGATTTTAACACCTGAACTTGTACCGATTCGGTTAGCACCAGCAGCCACTACGTTTTCTACATCTTTTAAGTTACGAACACCACCAGAAGCTTTAACACCTACGTTTGCTCCAACAGTTTTACGCATTAATGCAACATCTTCTACTGTTGCTCCACCAGTTGAAAATCCTGTAGAAGTTTTTACAAAGTCAGCACCAGCTTTTACTGATAATTCACATGCTCTAACTTTTTCTTCGTCAGTTAAAAGACAAGTTTCAATAATTACTTTTACTAAAGCTTTACCATTAGCTGCTTCTACAACTGCACGAACATCTCTTTCAACTAATTCATCATTTTTTTCTTTTAATGCAGAAATATTGATAACCATATCAACTTCTCCAGCACCATTCTCAATTGCATTTTTAGTTTCGAATGCTTTAACTTCTGGAGTATTTGCTCCTAGAGGGAAACCAATTACTGTACAAACCTTCACAGAAGAATCTTTTAATAATTCACTTGCATATGAAACCCAAGTAGGATTAATACAGATAGACGCAAAGCTAAATTCTTTTGCTTCTTTAGCTAATGTTGTAATCTCTTCTTTTTTTGCATCTGCGCGTAATAATGTGTGATCTACTAAACTTGCGTAATTCATATAAATTCGCTCCCTTAATGATTAATTTTTATTTGTTAAAATTTATTTACTAAGAATATGTCTTTACTATAACATCGACGTGAAATTTTGTAAAATACATTTTGAACTTATGTTCAAGGATAATTTTCCCTGTAATATTAAGATATTAGCCGATTTTCCAAGCCATTTTTACCTAATAATTGAAAACTAGTTCATTTTCCCTTCCCCATTTCCAATTTTTACTTTCTTAATATGAAAAAAAAGAAGCCTTTTTTCGGCTTCCTTTTGTTTTCTACTAATTCTTTCTCACTTTATCCTTGCTCTAATAATCGCTTTGCAGTAAATTGATCGGTTATCAATATGTTTGCATATTTCCCCATCAATGCACCGTGAATTGCGTGGATTTTTCTTTCTCCACCCGCAACTAATATCGATTTTTCTTTACTTCTTAGTTCATCTAACTCTATACCAATTGTTCGGCTATCAAGCAGTTTAGAATAAATATTTCCTTCTTTATCAAAAAAGCGAGAGCAAATATCTCCCACAGCAAATGATTGCAAATCATTTTCTTCTTTTTCATTTAAGTATCCAACTCTAAATAATAAAGCATCTTTTTTTACTGTTCCTACTGTAAAAATAGCGACATTAGATTGTTTACCTAATTCGATTAAACGGCCAATATGACGATCCCCTTCGACCATTTGCTTTACTTGTGGATTATCAAATATAACTGGCAATGGTAAATATCTTGGAACCGTATTAAATGCTTCAGCAAATAAATTCACTGTTTCAGTTGCATATGTATTCGTTTTAGAGTAACTTACTCCACCGTTTAGTTGAATAATCTCCACACCTTTTACCGGTTTGTTGCTTAGTTTCGTTGCAATATGGTACATAGTAGTCCCCCAAGTTACTCCTACAATATCACCATCATGTACTATATTTACTAATACATCTGCAGCTTTTTTCGTAATTGTTTGCAATACCTCGTTCTGGTCATCAATTGGTGCATAACAAACGTCAACAGACTCTAAATTATATTTTCTTTTTAATTCTCTTGCTAAATCCTGATTACCTTCAAGAGGATCTATAATTTCAATTCGTACATATCCCAATTCTTTTGCTTGTTGGAGTAATCTTGATACGGTTGGACGAGAGATTCCTAACTTAGTTGCGATCTCTTGTTGACTAAAATCAGAGTCATAATACAATCTTGCTGCATCTATTATTAACCTTTGTTTTTCCAAAGACATTGTTTTAATCCCCTTTAACTTACCGATCCAATTTTCGCGCTCAAATTTTAATTATTATACCCCTTTTAATTAAAAAAAGCTCTCCTATGATTAGGAAAGCTTTTTAAATGCAATTACTTCGTACCAAATAAACGATCTCCAGCATCGCCAAGGCCCGGTACAATATAACCATGATCGTTTAATTTTTCATCAAGAGCAGCTATATAAATATCCACATCAGGGTGTGCTTTTTGAAGGACTTCAACACCTTCTGGAGCAGCAATTAAGCACATAAACTTAATATTTTTCGCACCACGTGTTTTTAAAGAATTAATTGCTTCAACTGCTGAGCCACCTGTTGCTAGCATTGGATCAATCACAATGAAGTCACGTTCTTCAACATCTGTAGGAAGTTTAACATAATATTCAACCGGTTTTAAAGTCTCAGGGTCACGGTATAATCCAACGTGTCCAACTTTCGCTGCAGGAACTAATTGAAGGAAACCATCAACCATTCCTAAACCAGCACGTAAAATTGGTACAATCCCTAATTTTTTACCAGCAATAACTTTCGATTTTGCAATTGCAACTGGTGTTTCAATTTCCACTTCTTGTAATGGTAAATCGCGTGTAATTTCAAATGCCATTAAGCCTGCAACTTCATCAACTAGTGCGCGAAATTCCTTTGTTCCAGTATCTTTCTTACGAATTAAAGAAACTTTATGTTGAATTAACGGATGATCAAAAACGTATACTTTACTCACTTATATCGCTCCTTGCAAATACTTAGTAATTTCTTATTCTTAAAAAGAATACCGAAAGCGGTTAAATAATTCAAGCCACATCTATAATCAAAGTGAATTAATTTATATCTTTTTTTATTGCGACTCAAAATTTTCCTTTTTTTACTAATCTAGTTGCTATTTTTACCCATTTTCATGAAAAAACTCCCCTTCTTTATGAAAAATCTAGCGGAAGGGAAGTTTTTATTTTTTATAAGATTAAGATGCTTTGCTTAAATTATTTGTTGAAACTTTTGAAGAGTAAATTTTTCGATTAATAAATTTGCTAATATAGTGATCTAATCCTAAACGTCCTGCATTTGAACCAGCGATGATAATAAAGATTCCTAATAAAACCATTTGAGGGTTTGTGCTAGTAGTACCACTAAACATGAACGCAAAATTCATCATTAAGCCAAAGAACATTGCTGATTTTGTAAAGCACCCAAGAATTAGTCCAAGTCCTATTGCAAATTCTCCGATTGGCACTAAAAAGTTAAATAGATCAATGTTTGGTAATGCAAAATTTGTAAGGAAGTCTGCCCACCAGCCTTGTACTGCTGGATGTTCCCCTGTCGCGCTTTTTACTGCAAATCCTAAAAATCCTGAAGCATCAAATCCACCAGCTGATAATTTACCCCAGCCTGCATGAATCCACTCATATCCTAAATAAAGACGAATAATAGCTAAGAAACCAGATGCAATTTTATTAGTTCTTAAAAAATTAATAAACATAATTTTTTTGCCTCCGTATAATTTATTTTTTGTTGTTTACATGAGTTATTGTACTCTATTCCAACCAATTATTGTGAGCTATTTCACATATTTTAATGAACTTTATATGAACTCCTTCACATAACTTTTCAAAAATAAAGCTATCTTTAGTGTACTGCTCATAAGCAGTTCTAAAGATAGCTACTTTATTAATTAAAATGTAGGATATAATTCGTATTTGCTAGATAAAGCATTAACTCGTTTGCGAGATGTTTCTAATACTTCTTCATTTTCGTGATCTTTTAAAGTATCAGCAATAATTGATGCGATTTCTTCCATATCTTCTAAAGTAAAGCCTCTTGAAGTTACAGCCGCTGTACCGATACGAATACCACTTGTTACAAATGGGCTTGCTGGATCGAATGGAATTGTATTTTTGTTACATGTAATTCCAACTTCATCTAACACATGTTCAGCAACTTTACCAGTTAACTCTAATGAACGAACGTCAATTAGAATTAAATGATTGTCCGTACCACCAGATACTAAATTTAACCCGTTAGATTTTAATCCTTCTGCTAAACGCGCAGCGTTATCAATGATTGCTTGAGCATAATTTTTAAAATCATCTTGTAAAGCTTCACCAAATGCAACTGCTTTTGCTGCAATTACGTGCATTAATGGTCCACCTTGAATTCCAGGGAAGATTGATTTATCAATCGCTTTTGCGTATTCTTCTTTACATAAAATCATACCACCACGTGGGCCGCGTAAAGTTTTATGAGTCGTTGTTGTCACGAAATCAGCGAATGGAACTGGATTTTGGTGATGACCTGTTGCTACTAAACCAGCAATATGAGCCATATCAACCATTAAGTATGCTCCAACTTCATCTGCAATCTCTCTGAATTTTTTAAAGTCAATTGCTCTTGGATAAGCACTAGCACCAGCTACAATTAATTTTGGCTTGTGTAATTTAGCTTTTTCTAATACATCCTCATAATTGATTACTTGAGATTCTGGATCTACACCATACTCAACAAAGTTATATTGAACCCCACTGAAGTTTACTGGACTTCCGTGAGTTAAATGACCACCATGTGATAAATTCATTCCTAATACTGTATCACCATGTTTTAAAATAGTGAAATAAACTGCCATATTCGCTTGAGCACCTGAATGAGGTTGAACGTTAACATGTTCCGCTCCGAAAATTTCTTTTGCACGGTCTCTTGCAATGTTTTCTACGATGTCTACATATTCACAACCACCATAGTATCGTTTACTTGGGTAACCTTCAGCATATTTATTTGTTAATACTGAACCTTGGGCTTCCATTACTGCTTCGCTTACAAAGTTTTCAGAAGCAATTAATTCGATTTTAGTACGTTGTCTACCTAGTTCTAACTGCATTGCTTCATACAATGATGGATCTTGCTTTTTTAAATTTTCCACGGCTATATCCCCCTTATTGTAAAACACGAACATTATTAGTATAAATTTACTATATTATTCGATAAAACGAACGAATTCCTTTCTATTTTACCATGTTTTGTATTAAAAATAAAAGACATATCTTTCAATTTACTAACATTTAGCTATTCTATTCTATTAAAAAATATTATTTCAAGTCTTCATCTATTGAATAAACTGCACGTGCTCCACCGATTAACTTTGGACGTGTTTTTGCCGCTGTAATATGAGCTTGTCCAACTTGTTTAATACTCGTTCTTAAAGGAACAGCCACATGTTTTAAATGCATTCCGATCAATGTGTCTCCAATATCAATTCCTGCATCAGCTTTAATATGCTCAACAATAACAGCATTCTCTAAATGTCTAAATGCGTACGAAGCAAGGGCACCTCCTGCAGTACGGACTGGTACAACTGTTACCTCATCTAGATGTAAGCTTTTTGCTGTCTTTTTCTGAACAACTAGCGCTCTATTTAAATGTTCACAACATTGAAATGCTAATTGTACGCCTGTTTCATCTTGAAAAGCTTTAATTTCACTAAATAAAACCTCTGCTACTTCAATTGTCCCCGAAGTGCCAATTCTTTGTCCGCTTACTTCACTAGTACTACAACCAATTACTATTACATGTTCACTTGTAAAATTTACTTCATCATTCAGTTCATTTAATAATGACTTTATTTGCCTAGCTACTAAATTTTGCTCTTCATTCATTTCTTTTCCTCCTTTCATTTATATCAAGATCTGATAAGTACTTAATTATAAAAAAACCGATAATCTTCACAATCGGTTTTGGATTAACGGCTTTTTTTTGTTTTTTATAATTTATGAGTTTTTTCGTATTCTGTAATTTTATTTACTCGGTTTTCATGACGTCCGCCTTCAAATTCAGTCAATAACCAAATTTTCGCAATGTCTCTTGCTAGGCCAGGTCCAATTACTCGTTCTCCCATTGCAAGAATATTTGTATTGTTATGCTGACGAGTTGCTTTTGCACTAAACGTATCGTGTGCCAATGCGCAACGAATTCCCTCTACTTTATTCGCAGCAATTGACATTCCAATGCCTGTTCCACAAATTAAAATTCCTCGATCCACTTCTCCACTTGCTACTTTTTGAGCTACTGGAAATGCGTAATCTGGGTAGTCTACAGATGTACCACATTCGCAACCATAATCTTCGTATTGAATGCCCATTTCATCCATTAAATTCATAATTTCTTGACGTATGTTTACTCCACCGTGATCAGATGCTATTGCTACTTTCATTAGATAACCCCCATATTGACATCATAGTGTATTTTTTTATGTATGACTTGTCTTCCATTTTCTATCTTACACTATTATGTTCATATTGAGGGAATCTAATTAACAACCTTTCATCAAATAAATTATGATTAGTTTGCATTTTGAACGATTTGTTTTACTAATTCTTCTAATTCGTTCAATGTATGTTCATAAATTGGTAATGATCCTCCGTATGGATCAGAAATATCTATACTCTGACCATTTATAAATTCATAAAATGTAAATATTTTATCCTTATACTGAGGGAAGTTAGTAATTAGCATTTGTTTATGGCTCGATGTCATTGATAGGACATTCGAAGACCATTCTAATAGTTCTTCATTTACCTGCTGGGACGAATGATTCGCATCAATCCCTTTATTCTTTAACGCCAATATTGCATTTTGAGACGCAGGAATACCTGGCATTGCAAATACACCTGCAGATTTAACTTGAAACAACTCATTACCATGGTGCCTTAGCAGCGCTTCTGCCATTGGGCTTCTACATGTGTTTCCAGTACAAACAAATAATATATTTTTCATTTCTATACCTCACCTTCATTGATCGGAACGTTTTATTTAATTCATTTTACTAAAAAATAAAAGGATGGGGCAATTGTCTCCATCCTTAACGTTTTATAACTTATGTATCTATTAAGAAAAAAATAGTAGCTTAATACCGAAAATTAGCAAGAATGAACCACCTAATAGTTCCCCAAATTTACCAAGTTCTTGCTCTACTCTTCGTCCTAAAAATAAACCAGCCCAAGTTAAAATTGTACTAATAATACCAAATAAAATAATCGTTAGCCAAGTTTTTGCACCAAATGTACCTAAACTAATTCCGACTGAAAAACTGTCTACACTCACACTAAACGCAAAAATTAATAAACCGAATCCACTAGGTGAGTACTTATTTTCCTCTTTTCCAAACAATGTAGAATATATCATATGGAAGCCTATTCCTAGTAATAACACTCCACCGAGTAATACAGCGTACCGCCCAAATTTATCTGATAGCTCATAACCTATGATCATTCCTAATAAGGGCATTATTACATGAAACAGCCCGATTACAATACCAATATTTATGATTTGTTTAAATTTAAGTTGTATGACACCCATCCCTAATCCAACTGAGAATGCATCTAAACCTAGCGCAGATCCCATAATTGTTAATGTAATCATTTCATCGATTAATGAGCTACTCATGCTTTCCCCCCTAGGACTTGCTATTAAAAGATATGCACGTCCTACAATTCATATGAGGGAAATTAATAAATTTTAATAATAGGAGAGTGGGGTTCAATTTCGTAAAAGGCGAACAAAATGTGGACTTTGTTGATATAGTTGTGAACTTTGTTGATATAATGGTAAATTTCGTTGATATCGTAACTAAATTTATTGATATATTGATGAATCTCGTTGATATCGTAGCGAACTTTATTGATATATTGTTGAATCTCATTGATATCGTAGCGAACTTCGTTGATATATTGTTGAATCTCGTTGATATCGTAGCGAACTCCTTTGATATAGTGTTGAAATCCTTCTCTGAACTTAACACTGATGGTTTTTTTGCGTTATTTATGGTTTTACTAGACTATATTTTGGCATTCGGTTGTTTTTCAATCAATTTTATTGGTTTTTCTTCTATTCTTTTATTCTTTCACTCAATTTCTTCATGATTCTTGCTCTTATTTGTAGTTTTCTTGATTTTCATTGCAGTTTTGACTTTTTTATTTGCACTTCCTCTGACAGCAAAAAAAAATAATAGAAGCCCCAAGGAGCTTCTATTATTTTTCCTGCACTACCGAGTGTCCACAAGCTTTCCACAATCGATTCATGATTGCAATTCCGATTCCTTCGTACGGGAAGGTTTCACAGTAAATAATATCTACATGTTCATCGTTAAATTTACGAATGCAATCGTATAGTGATGCTGCTACGGTTGATAGATCATTACGCTTTCCGCACGCGAGTACAACGTCGGCTTCATATTGTGTTATGTTTTCTTCCGTTGTTAAGATCCCGACTCTTTTTCCTTCTTTTTTGGAATTGTGTATAAGTTTGTGCATAAACTCAATGCTTCCATTTACAAGATGCATTTGAGCGTCTGGGGCATAGTGCTTATATTTCATTCCAGGAGATTTTGGCGCTTCGTTTTCTTTCATAGTTGATGGATCTACTTCTACTGTTGATATGATTTCTTTAATCATTTCTGGCGTAACGCTGCCTGGTCTTAATATCGTAAATATCTCTTGAGAGCAGTCGATCACAGTTGATTCTACCCCTACTCCTGTGCTACCACCATCGACGATCCCTACTATTCGTCCGTTTAAATCTTCAAATACATGTTTTGCAGAAGTAGGACTAGGTTTTCCTGATGTATTTGCACTTGGTGCAGCTATTGGTAAATTACATGATTCAATTAACGCTAAAGCGACTGGGTGATCTGGCATTCTTACACCAACTGTGGATAAACCTGCCGTTACATATTTTGAGACATTTTTTTTGCTTTTTAATATTAAAGTTAATGGTCCTGGCCAAAAGGCATCCATTAATTTTTTTGCATCTGCTGGAATTTCTTCTACTAGACTGTCTAATTGCTCTTCGTTAGCAATGTGTACAATAAGTGGATTATCACTTGGTCTACCTTTAGCCTCGAAAATTCGTTGGACTGCCTCATCTGATAGAGCATTCGCTCCTAGTCCATAAACTGTTTCTGTCGGAAATGCGACAACTTGACCTAACTGTAAATTTTTAGCTGCATCCACAATCTGTGGGTAAACTTCTACTTTATTCACAGGATTATCCACATACCATATTTTAGTTTCCATCCGTAGCACCTCTCTTTAGAGTGAATAATAGTGTATATTTTACAAATTTAGACATGATCCAAAGAATGAAAAGCAAGTTTTATCCACAAATTGTGGACAAAACTTGCTAATTTGTGGATAACTTTGTGTATAGTTCTTTTTGGTAAACTAACACTTCTTCATTTGTAATAGTAGTTTGATAATGATTCATTTCTTTAATACTGTCCGACACATCATCCCTGTCCACCTGCCCGAAACCAAGTAAAAGGAATAAGTCTTGAACAACATGCTGCCTTGTTAATAAATATACTTTATTAATCATTTCCTCTTTTAGTTTATCAAGAACACTTTGTAAAAAGAGTACCATATGATGTGAATAAATGGTAGGCGCAACTACTAGTGATCTTAATAATGCTTCTTCTCCATCTTGTTCATACCCAATAACTGCTTCTGCTTTCCCGAAGTCATCTTCCATTATGAAAAAAGATTCTTGTTGTTCCTCTAGCCCGTTTGTAGATAATCCTGCTTGTCCTAGAAATGAAAAAATTGTTTCGAAATCTTCTTGAATAGCTGATCTTATTTTCATAAAAAAACCTCCCTAATATGCTTGTAATACTTTATGCACATAGGGAGATTGCTAGAACTAAAATAAGTTTTTAAACATTTGTACGAAGAAGCTTTCAACTTTTATATCGCTGTTTGGCTCATCAGTAGGTAGCGTAGATGCTGCAACTGCTTCACTGCTATTAGATTCAGCATCATCTTCAATTTGTAAATCATTGCTATGTTTAAACGAACCATCATCATTACCTAAACGAGTTATATCATCATTCTTTGTAGGTTCGTTTTTAGGCTCATCTTCTATTTTCGTTTCTTTATCAACTTTTTGTTGAGCTTGAAGTGCATCTTTGTTTAATGTTGCATCACCATTTGAAAAATCTAGAAAGCATAAAGGCGGGAACAATACGCACCACCAGTTCGCTCCTTGACCTGCACCAAGTTTAATTAGTACAGCTTCGTAATCTCCAGCAGGATATAAGAAACTTCCATATAATTTTGTAGGGAATTTAACTTTTTTAGAGAAAGTAATTGTAAATGATTGATTAGAGCCTTCTTCTTTAATAACGCGTGCAACTGTTTTTTGTAAGTCTGGAATATGGCTTTTAATAACCTTTTGTCCCTCTTCGAAGCTTGTTAAATCTTTTACCCAAGTGCTAATTTGAGCATTAACTTCGTCTCTTACTTTACGCTTAAGAGCTTGGTCTTCACTAGAATCACTATTTGCTAGTATTCTTAATCTTACAGCTTTCTTCGGAATTACCACCATTTCATTGCCTTTCGCATTTGTATCTCGAAGTGGCATTAATACCGATGAGCTGATCAATAATATGATAAATAAAGAAATAATTCTATATGTTAGTTTTGTTTTATTTTTAGTTTTCATTCTCTCCACCATCCCTCTAGGAACAGTGTAGACAAATTATAAGTTTCTTAAACACTAGTATTCTATTTTTTCTGTTGATAAGTATACCGACGATTTCCATTACAGCATGGCCACTTCCCATGGGACTAAGCATTCGCGCATCTCTCTTAGGAGTCGAACTATACTCGATTGTTAAAGAAAGTCTTTTCTAGAACTCTCTCATTTCGTAAAATAGAAGACTTTGAATGGCTACGGTCATTGTATTTTAAGCAAGTGCTTTCTTTATATAATCCATATAGAGCGAAACAATATCAATATCAGATACTGTATATAATGTTCTACTGCCTACTACATCTTCAATTTCATTTAAGATTAGTTGATTATCTGCATCGAACATGAAGTCAATTCCAACGAAGTCGAAATCAAAGTGGTCTACTATTTTTTGAATGAGTTCTTTTTCAGTTTGGGAAAGTTCATATAGTATCGCACCTCCACCTAATGAATAATTAGCTCGAAAGTCCTTTTCTGAATATCTTAAAACAGCTGCTATAATCTCTTTGCCGATAATAAAAACTCTTAAATCCTTGCCTAATTGCTCTGCAACACTTTGAATTAATAATTCATCGAAATTTGAGTTCTGTACTGTCTCCAAAAGTTCTTCTTGGTCATTGATAAGAAATACTTCACTACCGCCTCTTCCTGTGCAATTTTTAAGTACACAAGGGAACTGAATTGTGTCGATTGCCTTTGCAATTGTACTTTTTTTACAATAAAGAGTGTCTAGCATAGGAATTCCTAAGTTAGCAAGCTTCTGATGAGTTAAAAACTTGTGATTGGCCATTGATGAAATGGCATGGTTATTAAAAACTCTAATTCCCATTTCTTCAAAGTGGGAGGATAGTATTTGTGATATTGCTCTCATTATAATAAAAGCCGGCTTACTTATTTCTTTACCTTGGTAGAAAAGTACATTCACACCATTTCGAATACCAATTACAAGATCTTCCGTATAAAGTAACTTTAGTTCAAATCCATTTTCCATTGCTCCACTTATTAACCAGTCGATATACGATTTATTTCGATCTGCATCCGCTTCTGAATAGATTAACCAGCCAATCATATACTTTTCTCCAAGTCTTCAATAATATAATCGATTATATATTTGGTCGTATCCACATCTGTACATAAATAAATATTTTTAAAATGCGCATTTGAGTTCACTTCACATAAATATGTTTTTCCGTCTTCGCCAAATAATAAGTCAATTCCAGCAAAATCAGCTTTTAAAATTTCAGAGCATTTTAGTGCTAGGTTAATTTGCTCCTCTGTCGGCTCATATTTGTACATTTTTCCACCGTTAGTAACGTTCGCACGGAAATCTGATTCTGATTTTCTTAGCACAGACGTTACTACTTGATTTCCTACTACTTGAATACGAATGTCAGTCCCTCTACTTGACTCTATGAATTCTTGGTAAATATGAGGTACATGTTTAAGCTCTTCTACCTTTATGAAAAAATCTTCTCTGTTCTCAACTAAATAAACTTGTCTACCAAATGAACCAAATGATTCTTTTATTATTAATGGGAAACCTAGTTCCTTGATTACTTCTTCATAAAAATCAAAATTTGTTAAATCACAATTCGGAAATAAGAGTGGTGCAGTAATCGTTTTTGGCATCGGGATATCGAAGTTTGATAATTCCTGAAAAGTTAAAGCTTTATCATCGCAGACTTCGATGGTCTTAGCGGAATTATATAATTTAAGTCCCATATTTTCTAAATGCCTAGCTAAATGAACATCCTTGTCCCAAAAGATAACAAAATCAGGCTTTTGGTTCGCGTATTTCCCTTTTAAAATTGCTTGACCTTTTTCGATTACTGGAACGAGTTCATAATGTTTAACTAACGTGACATCAATGCCTTTAGCAGTTGCAGTATCTCGTAACCATTCGAAAAGTTCGGTAAATTTTGTAGCTGTAATATGACCATTAAACACAATCCAACCATTAAACTTTTTCATTCTACTATCTTCTTTCATTAAGTTTTTTTGATTAAAATTCCTTATCTTTTTCAACTTTATCATATTAAAAAAGAATCGCAATACATTGATTTTTTACAGTTCAATGTACTACGATTCACTATTAGCTATTTAACATATATACCATTCGGTCTTTTCCATTTATATCGAAAACAACTTCAACAGCTGCACCCGGAAAAGCTTTTCTTAAGATGTCAGCAACTGGCTCACCTTGGTTTACACCAACCTCAAATGCAACAAGTGACTTTTCTTTTAATACTTTAGGTAAGTCATTTGCAAAACGGCGGTAAAAATCTAGACCGTCTTCACCGCCCACTAAAGCACGGTATGGCTCATGATTTTTAACAACATCATCTAATCCTAACCAATCCTCATGAGGAATATAAGGTGGATTTGATACAACAATATCAACCTTCTTATTTTCTTCAATAAAGTAATTAAGTAAATCATTATGAATAAAATGAACTTTCGCATGTAGCTCTTGTGCATTTCGTTTAGCAACTTGGATTGATTCTTCTGCTATATCGACTGTATGAACTGTAAGTTGATTACTTTCAAGCTCAAGTGAGATTGCAATTGCTCCACTACCTGTACCTACATCAACTAGTTCAAGTCGATCTGTATTGTTCCAATGTTTTTGAATACGTTGTAGAACCCCTTCTACTAATTCTTCTGTTTCCGGTCGAGGAATTAGGACTTCCTCATTAACGAAGAATTTACGACCATAAAAATACTCATATCCAATCAAATATTGTATTGGCTGACCTTCAATATGCTTATTAATAAAATCCTGAAATTGTGTCCACTGACTGTCTTCTAAATCTTCTCTCATATTCAACAGCAATTCCGTTCGATTGCAGTCTAATATATGTTTTAATGCAATTTCACCCACATTTTCATCGCGACCGTGTTCTTGTAAAAAAGAAGAAGCCCATTTTAGGGCTTCATATATCTTTGTCGTCATTATTGACTTTGTTCCATTCGTTTCGCTTGGTCATCCATAATTAATGCATTAATAATTTCGTCGATTTTACCTTCAACGATTTGATCAAGCTTTTGAATTGTTAATCCAATTCGATGGTCAGTTACACGGTTTTGTGGGAAGTTATAAGTACGGATACGTTCAGAGCGGTCACCCGTCCCTACAGCCTGCTTACGGTTTTGATCATATTCAGCTTGAACTTCTCTTTGGAATTTATCATAAACCCTAGCGCGAAGAACCTTCATCGCTTTTTCTTTATTCTTAATCTGTGATTTTTCGTCCTGACATGATACAACTGTATTCGTAGGAATATGTGTTAAACGAACAGCAGACATCGTTGTATTTACCGATTGTCCACCAGGTCCACTTGAAGCAAATGTATCAACACGAATATCTTTGTCATGTATTTCAATTTCAACTTCTTCAGCTTCTGGTAAAACAGCTACTGTTGCAGTTGAAGTATGAATTCTACCACCTGATTCTGTTTCGGGAACACGTTGAACACGGTGAGCACCATTTTCAAATTTTAATTTTGAGTAAGCACCTTTACCGTTTATCATAAAGATAACCTCTTTAAAGCCACCTAGCTCTGTATAGTTACCTTCAATGATTTCTGTTTTCCATCCATTTACCTCAGCATAACGGCTGTACATACGGTAAAGTGTAGAAGCGAATAATGCAGCCTCGTCTCCTCCTGCTGCACCACGAATCTCAACGATAACGTTTTTATCATCATTAGGATCCTTTGGAATTAAAAGAATTTTTAATTGCTCTTCTAGCTCTTTAGATTCGTTTTCTAATTCGTTTAATTCTTCTTTTACCATTTCTTTCATATCAGCATCAAGCTTCTCTTCAAGCATAGCTTTTGCATCTTGGATTTGCTCTTTAACTGATTTGTATTGACGGTAAGCATCAACCGTTTCTTGAATATCAGATTGTTCTTTTGAGTATTCACGTAATTTTTTTGAGTCATTTAAAATTTCAGGGTCACTAAGTAAATCGTTTAATCTATCATAGCGATCCTCTACGGCTTGTAATCGATCAAACATAATTTTCACCTCGACATTTTCGTCTTAAATTTTTACTAAATATATATCGAAAGAAGCGATACAAAATCGCTTCTTTAATTCTAATTGCCTGATAAATGCGTTATTGCGCCGTCTATCCACAACTCTTAGTATATGGTCTTAATTGCTAATTTTCAACCTACTGTCAATTAATCATTTTGATTTTGAAGAGCTGGTTGAATTGTTTTAGTTGGTACCTCGTGGCAATGGCGACATCTTGGTTCGTATGATTCAGACGCACCTACTAAAATGATAGGGTCTTCAAATAAAGCTGGTTTACCATTTATTAATCTTTGAGTTCTACTTGCTGGAGAGCCGCACGTAGCACAAACCGCGTTTAGTTTTGTTACATGTTCGGCAATCGATAATATTTCAGGTACCCTTCCGAAAGGTAATCCTCTGAAGTCTTGATCTAATCCCGCGCAAATGACTCTTTTTCCTGAGTTCGCAAGTTGTTGAACTATATTTACGATTTCGTCATCAAAGAATTGAATCTCGTCTATTGCAACTACTTCAACTTCTTCGGTTACGTATTTTAGGATGTGTGATGAGTGTGTTACTGCGTAAGCAGGTACTTTCATACCCGTGTGAGACACCACTTCTACTTCACTGTATCGATTATCAATTGATGGTTTGAATGTAACACAACTCTGCCTTGCAAATTGTGTACGACGAACGCGGCGAATTAGTTCCTCTGATTTTCCAGAAAACATACTTCCGCAAATCATTTCAATCCAACCATTTTTTTTCATCATAAAGAACATTATGTGTCTCACCTTTCTATATCAGTACAAAGACTATTTTATTTATTTTAAGCTATTATAAAACGCTAGAAAATTCAGCATTATTGTTTGTGTAAGTATCTTTTCTATCTATATAAAAATTCATTATATTGAATTATACTTCTATGATATTTGACTATAAATGCGTAAAAAAAGCAGGCAAAGTAGCAATAACTCGCCTGCTTTTCATCAATATTACTTAAGGCCGTATTTTTTGTTGAAACGTTCAACACGTCCTGCAGCGTTAGCAAATTTCTGACGACCAGTGTAGAATGGGTGTGAATCAGAAGAAACCTCAACTTTGATTAAAGGGTAAGTTTCGCCATCTTCCCACTCGATTGTTTCGTTAGAATATTTTGTTGATCCGCTTAAGAATTTGAAACCAGTGTTAATATCCATAAACACTACTTTCTTGTAATTAGGATGAATATTCGCTTTCATGTTTTTCATCTCCTTCCGCCCTGAAATCCTTGAAATCAGAGTTATAAGAAACTATGTGTATACCACATAATTTACATTTCACATACAAATGAAATTATAGCAACTAACCCGGGAGATTGCAACCCACTATTTTCTCTTACAGGTTGCTTATATCTTCCAACTATTTATGAGAGACAGGTGTCTTTCTACTTTCTTCGGTCATCGTATTGAAGAATTCTTCATTTGTTTTCGTTTGACGAAGCATTCTGAAATAACGTTCAACAAAGTCTGGAATATCTGACATTGTTTTTCTCATTAACCATAGCTTGTCCAGATGATCTTTTGGTATTAATAAATCTTCCTTACGTGTTCCAGAACGACGAATGTCAATCGCAGGGAAAATACGACGTTCAGCTAACGAACGATCAAGATGAAGCTCCATATTTCCAGTTCCTTTGAATTCTTCATAAATAACATCGTCCATACGAGAACCTGTATCGATTAAAGCTGTAGCTAAAATCGTTAAGCTTCCGCCTTCTTCAATGTTTCGCGCAGCACCAAAGAATCGTTTTGGTCTATGGAACGCAGCAGGGTCAATACCACCTGATAATGTACGACCGCTCGGCGGAATAACTAAATTGTATGCACGAGCAAGTCTAGTTATACTATCCATTAAAATAATGACATCTTTCTTATGCTCTACTAGTCTCATAGCGCGCTCTAATACTAATTCAGCAACTTTAATATGACTATCTGGCGTCTCATCGAAAGTTGAACTAACAACATCTCCTTTTACAGAACGTTCGATATCCGTTACCTCTTCTGGTCGCTCATCGATTAGTAATACAATTAGTTCTGCTTCTGGGTGATTTGTTGTTATGCTGTTTGCAACTTCTTTTAATAATTCTGTTTTACCTGCTTTTGGAGGGGCTACAATTAAACCACGTTGACCAAATCCTACTGGGGCAATCATATCGATGATTCTTGTTGAAAACTTAGCAGGTGATGTTTCAAGCTTCATTTGTCGATTAGGATACAATGCAGTAAGTCCTGGGAAGTGAACGCGTTCTTTCGCATTCTCAGGGTCATCTCCATTTACTGCTTCTACTTGAAGTAGACCAAAGTATCTTTCATTCTCTTTTGGAGGACGTACTTTACCGGAAACTTTATCTCCGTTTCGCATATCAAAACGACGAATTTGAGATGCAGAAATGTAAATATCCTCTGAGCTTGGTGAATAATTGATTGGACGTAAGAATCCATATCCTTCTGAAGGGATAATTTCTAATACACCTTCCATGAACATTAATCCATCTTTTTCAGCTTGCGCTTTTAAGATTGCAAAAATAAGTTCTTTTTTCGTTAATTTGCTGTAGTACGAAATTTTCATTACTTTTGCATGTTCATACAAATCTTTTAATTTCATGCTTTCTAATGCAGAGATTGTTAAACTCATATAACACCACTCTTTACTTTTTTTCGTTCAAATTAGGGTTTTTCTTAATTCGGAAGGTTATTTAGAAGGTTTTAAGAAGGAAACTTACATAAAGTATTACTCTTTAGTGTAACCTTTTCCCCTAAAAATATTCTAAGTAATTAGAATTAATAGGATTACTATCTATTGAGATTATAATTCGAAAGAGTTTTTTATGCCAACTATTTTTCGACTGAACTATTTAATGACTCTTCCCTTTGGGAAATAAAGGAAAGAGCCATTATTTTAATACACTATTATTTAAATTTTTTAGACTGTAGACGAAGATTTCTGATGATCGGTTAATGCAACATTAACCATAAGAATCTTCTACTTTTTTGCTCTATTATTTAATTACTAGGTTAGGTTTTTTGTTTAAACTGTGACGTCCATCAACAAAACGAACAGTTCCTGATTTAGCACGCATAACTAATGAATGTGTAGTTCCTACATTGCCTTTGTATTGAACACCTTTTAATAATTCTCCATCAGTTACTCCAGTAGCAGCAAAAATTGCGTCATCACCTTTAACTAAATCGTCCATGTATAATACACGGTTTGGATCTTCGATGCCCATATGTTTGCAACGTTCGATCTCTTCTTCGTTTTGAGGTAATAACTTTCCTTGAAGTTCGCCACCTAAGCATTTTAAAGCTACTGCAGCGATTACTCCTTCTGGTGCTCCACCGCTACCGAATAAAATATCAACACCTGTGTGATCAAAAGCTGTGTTAATTGCACCAGCTACATCACCATCATTGATTAATTTAATTCGAGCACCTGCAGAACGAATTTCTTCAATTAATTTCGCGTGACGCTCTCTATTTAACACTGTTGCAACGACTTCATTTATATTTTTCCCTTTTGCTTCTGCTACAGCCGTTAAGTTTTCAAGAACAGATGCATTTATATCAACTTTACCTACAGCTTCAGGTCCTACTGCGATTTTCTCCATATACATATCAGGCGCATGTAATAAATTTCCATGGTCAGCTATAGCAATAACGGCTAAAGCATTCCAGCCACCAGATGCTACGATATTTGTTCCCTCAAGTGGATCAACTGCTACATCTACTCTTGGACCATAACCATTTCCAAGTTTCTCACCGATATAAAGCATTGGAGCCTCATCCATTTCCCCTTCGCCAATTACAACTGTCCCTTTCATAGGAATCGTGTCAAACACATCACGCATTGCTGTTGTAGCAGCATCATCTGCTTCATCTTTTTTGCCTAAACCCATCCATTTTGCTGATGCAAGTGCTGCCGCCTCAGTAACACGCACTAACTCCATTGATAAACTTCTTTCCATTCAAAACTCCCCCTTTGATGTAAATGAAAACTATCTTATTTATGTTAAACTGGAGTATATAGACATCCAAATTTACGCATTTTTTAATTGTTCAACTTCTTGTTTAGTTAACTGAACACGCCAAACATTTGCTCCTAAGCCTAAAAGCTTTTCAACTAAATCCTCGTATCCTCGATCAACATGCTCCAATCCAGTTAGCTCTGTTTTGCCTTCTGCAATTAGACCTGCTATAACAAGTGCAGCGCCAGCACGTAAATCACTTGCTTTTACGCGACCACCTTGTAACTCAGATGGACCAGAAATAATAGCCGTACTTCCCTCTACTTTAATGGTTGCACTCATTCTTCTAAGTTCATCAATATGTTTAAACCTTGCACCATAAATAGTGTCAGTTATAACGGCTGTCCCATTTGCTTTCGTTAGCAATACAGAAAACGGCTGCTGTAAATCCGTCGGAAAACCTGGATAAACCAATGTTTTAATATCAACTGATTTCAGTTCTCTATTCGATCCTGTAACGATTATTTGATCGTCATTCGTATCAATATCTATATTCATTTCTCTCATTTTCGCAATAAGTGATTCTAAGTGATGAGGAATAACGTTATCTACAATAACCTTGTCCCCTTCTTGCACAGTTGCAGCTGCTAATATTGTATAAGTCCCTGCTTCAATGCGATCCGGAATAATTGTATGTGTGCAGCCCGATAAAGATTCTACACCATCAATTCGAATGACATCAGTACCAGCACCTTTAATTTTAGCACCCATACTAGTTAATAAAGTCGCAACATCAACAATCTCAGGCTCTTTTGCAGCGTTTTCAATAACGGTTCTACCATTTGCTAAAACTGCCGCTAACATGATATTAATCGTTGCCCCAACACTTACTACATCTAGGTATATACGTGCACCTTTTAATTCTTCTGCTCTTAAATAAATTGCACCTTGCTCATTCGTTACTTTTGCACCTAATGCTTCAAAACCTTTTATATGTTGATCAATAGGTCTTGGTCCAAGATAACATCCACCCGGTAATCCTATAACCGCTTGCTTAAATCTACCTAACATTGCACCCATTAAATAATAAGAAGCGCGCAATTTTTTTACTTTTCCACTTGGAAGTGGCATTGCAACCATATTTGTTGGATCAATCATTATTTTTTCATCAGAAACTTCTACTTGACCTCCAATTTCTTCTAGTAGGTCACAAAGCGTTTGAACATCTGAAATATTAGGAACACCTTCTAGTGTTACCGGTGAGCTAGCTAGTATAGTTGCTGGGATTAATGCAACCGCACTATTTTTGGCACCGCTAACACGAATAGTACCTTTTAAAGGTATACCGCCTTCTAATACAAGCTTTTCCATAGTATACTCCCTTCTAAAATGAGCAGAAGAAAATAGTAGAGAAGTAAAACTTTCAGCTTCTCAACTGTTAAATAGTTTCTACCTATTTTCTCCAAATTTCTACTTCCCTAATCTTAGTTTATACGAGAGGAACAGTCTATTGTAAAGACATTTGCTTAGGAAAATCTCGCACGTTTTTTAGTACAATATCTTCAAATTCCATAAATATTAAGCAATCCCTTTAAATAAAATTTAATTGGTAGAATAAGTAGAAATAGATATTTAGTAAAGATATTTTTTAAAAAAATCAATTAGTCCTCTACTAATTCTAATCATTATTGTCCAATATCTTCAAGTGTAAATGAAAAAACATATAAATTTCTTGTTTAACAGCATGGTTAAACAAGAAAACCGTCTAAACATAATTTAGACGGCTTAATTTATTATAATATATCATATTTCAAGCTAAAAAACTTAAAATATTACGCTTTGTTGCTAGTACCGAACTCACGGATTTTACCAGCCACTGTTGCAATAATTGCTTCGCGACCTGGTCCAAGTACTTTACGTGGATCATATTGGTTTGCATCATTTGCAACGAAATCACGAACAGCTTTGTTGAAAGCAATTTGGTTCTCAGTGTTTACGTTGATTTTTGCAGTTCCACGAGCGATTGCTTTTTGAATTTGTTCAGTTGGGATTCCTGTTCCACCGTGTAAAACTAATGGTACATTAGTCTCTTTACCAACTTGTTCCATTTCGTCGAAACCTAATTTAGGTTCACCTTTGTATGGTCCATGAACAGAACCTAAAGCTGGAGCTAAGCAGTCAATGCCTGTACGCTCTACAAGTTCTTTACACTCTGCTGGGTCAGCATAGATAATGTCACCAACAACGTGATCTTCTTGTCCACCAACAGTTCCTAATTCAGCTTCAACAGACACACCATGAGAATGAGCATAGTCTACAACTTTTTTAGTTGTTTCAACATTTTGCTCAAACGGATCATGAGAAGCGTCAATCATAACTGAAGTAAATCCAGCATCAATTGCAGCTTTACAAGCTTCATAGCTTGAACCATGATCAAGATGAATTGCAACAGGAACAGTCACTTTTAAATCAATTAGTAAACCTTCAACCATTTTTACAACAGTGTTAAATCCACCCATGTATTTAGCTGCACCTTCAGAGACACCAAGGATTACAGGTGATTGTTCTCTTTCAGCTGCAGTAAGAATAGCAAAAGTCCACTCTAAGTTATTAATATTGTATTGACCAACTGCATACTTACCTTCTTTTGCTTTATTAAGCATTTCAGTCATAGATACTAAAGGCATTTTAAGCCCTCCTTATACTCATTTATGAAAATTAATCTGCACCTATAATTGTACTAACAAGAATATAATGCTACAAATCGATCTTTATTATGTAAATTAATAGGTATTTATATCACAACATAAGAATACAAAAAATGAAATGAAAACACAACAAATATCATCTAATGTTCGTATTATCGTAACATATTGGACAATTAAATGACATTTCTACCTATTTTATCCCCAATTTCCGAAAACGCTTTCAAAGTGCGAATGTAAAATAAAAGCAGATGGTCCGCTACCCATCTGCTTTTTTACTGCTGAGATTGTGGTTGTGAAGTATACTCTCGAACAACCTTCTTAATTTCATCAATATCAAATGGTTTTGGAAAATATTGTAGTGCCCCTAATTTTTTAGCTTCTTCAATAATATCTAGCTCACCATAAGCCGTCATCAAAATGACTTTAATATCTTTATTTATTTCTTTAATACGTTTTAAAATCTCTACTCCGTCCATACCTGGTATTTTCATATCAAGAATAACTAAGTCGGGACAATCCTTCACTACAATATCAATCGCTTGAAAACCATTAGCTGCCTGAAAAACCTCATAGCCTTCTTTTTTGAAAATTTCATGTAAAAGTAAACGTATTCCGTACTGATCGTCTACAATAAGTAACTTACTTCCCAAAAATAGTACCACCTTTCTAAACCAGATAACGTGCTTAAAAAAATACAAACTTCCCTAGATTTTTACATTCTACCTAAAAATCCATTTTCCTGCATTTTGTTCATAAACTTTACAAAAAATTACTTTTCATAATTTTTTTGTATATACCTAAATTACAGTATAATGGTTAGAACATACTTTTATAAGAGGGAGTATTATTTAATGTTAAAAATTTTTTCGACACAATTGAATGGAGTTTTTCAAAAAGTAGTTAAACAAGAGGAAGTTTTTGAAGATGCTTCACGCTTTCTAGCACAGGCCGTTATTGGTGAAGGAAATGTTTATGTCCACGGCACAAAAGAATTCTACGGCATCGTTTCAGAGGTTACTGATGGTGCTGAGCAAAATGAAGCATTTAAACCTTTATTTGAAAACGGCGAAATTCAATCTCTAACTCCAGTAGATCGAGTACTGTTATTCACAAGACAAACTGATGACCAAGAAGCCATTCTCCTTGCAAATAAATTAGCGGAATCAAATATTGGATTAGTGATTGTCTCTACCTCTATAAACGGTGAAGATCGTTTATCAGAACTAGCTGATGTATTTATTAACTATGAACTTACAAGGAAGCTAGTTCCAACTGACGAAGGAGACCGAATCTGCTTCCCTACCTTACTTACAGGTTTATTTATTTACCACTGTCTGTTGCTAACGATCAGCGAGATATTAGAAGACTATTAAGCAGTATATAAGAAAATAGACTTTCTTTCATACTCAAAAAAAACACCCAACAAAATTTTTTTATAAATTTGAAGTGACCCCATAAAGT